>JBIKWR010000053.1:0-16053 GCA_044356225.1 Bacteriovoracaceae bacterium
TGAAAAATTAAATACTACAAATTGTTATAAAGATAATAACTAAAGAAATTTAAGCGGCTTTTTTTGGAATGATAACATTGTTTATAAGAGTATACTTAGTTGATGCTTTTGAACCGATCTTTTGTACTAATCCCAATTGAATCCAATCATTTAAAATATTCACACATGTTCTTTTTGAAAGAGAAATTAACTGAGAAAGTTCAAATGAGTTAAAAGCAGTGTGTGCTAATTGAGCACCGACTCGATTAAAGTAAATTTCAGAAGAACCTAGGTCAGCGCGTTCTACGGAGACATTAAAAGCATAAGAACTTTTCTGTGGATTAAGATTGATAAAATTTTCGGAACGATCAATTTCAAGTGGAATATTTTCTTGTTTAAGCCATTGGCGTAAGCGTTTTAAGGCCTCAAAAACTTTCATCGGTGAAGTATGAGGATTATAATATTCACCCGGAAAAATAAGTTCGTGGCAAGTGGCAACAGACTGAGGAGCATAAAAATCGTGGGTCAGCGCTAAAAGCATACGATACTGAATTTGGCCGGGTTTTAACTCCACTGGCCCAGTTGTTTCACGCGAAACCTTCATATCAAAAATTTTTAATGACGGAATTTTATCGTTGATTTGCCATTGATAAGTTTCGGGAATCAATGCTTGAAAATCATAATCTTTTTTAATCATAGAGCGAAAACCCAAAGCCGGAGTCCCGCAGTATAATTTTAAAAAAAGATTTTTATCTTGAGTGAGTTTACCTACATAATACTCACAGGATCTGGCGAGCTCAAAAAGTCCCAATTGTTGGGCCTCGATTAAAGTTCCTTTTAGACCCAATAAGTGCTCTGATGAGTTTTTATTTTGGCTTAAATGCAGGACATGATACCAGCGATTGATCATCAATCTTTCAGCGGAAGAAATAGCACGAGTTTTATCTCGAGATTTTTGGATAAAAGTTTCGGCTTCTTCATAATTGCCTAAATCAATCGCCACTTCGGCAGATAGTTGAAAAATATTGGCCAAAAGTAAGTCCAAGTTTTTACTTAAAACAATCTCTCGAACTTCTCCCAATAAGTCATAGGCGTTAGTAAATTGCCCCATCTTGATAAAAGTCGAGGCCAAGTTAACTTGACCAACTAACCGCTGATAGTCGGTAGTTTCAGGAGAGGCAATATATTGAATCAAGAGTGACATCGCCTGGGGGTTTTCCCAGCACTGTATATGGCCAAAGGCCTGATACAAAAGGGCATCATTTTTATGACAATTTTTTAGCAAGGTAATTCCTTCATGGACCGCCCCCACTTTAATTAAGGCACAAGCATACTCTGCCAATTCAGTTGGAGTGGGTTCGAAAGTCATACCTTCTTTCGGTCTTACATAGGAGTGCAATAATAAAAGCGCTTGTTCAGGTCGGCCACAACGTCGACAGAGATTGGCCAATTTAGCTAAATGTTGTCTGGGAACTTTATGACGTTTTCGAATTTCAGCAATTCGTTTAAGAGCGCTAGCACTTTGCCCTTTACGAATGAGTTGATCTAATTTGACAATTTCATCATCAAAGTTAAACGCCATAGCTTCTTTTGGTCGACTTTCAATAAATTGATCGACCAATGACTTATCGACAAAGGCCGTGAAAAATTTATCTTCGCAGCTATTTTTTCCAATTTTTTTTACCAATAACCAATGGTTATCGTCGGAGAACAGGGGGGGAGCATGAAAAACTTTATGCGATCCTCATCAGTTTTTATAATGACCTAAGATTAAAATTTATTAACGAGTAAAAACCACCAAAAAATGAATCATATGATCGATTATTTTGCTCTTTTGGATTAGGTTAAGCATATGAAAAAATCATTTAAAAAAACATTGCCGGTATCCACCAATAAACTGATCAATTCCCATGAGAGTGAGATTGAAAGTAGCGAATTGCGATTGCAAATGATTAATGAGCAGTTATTATGGAAACCAAGTAAACGTCAACGACTAGAAAGTAAGTTGAAATCGGTTAGTATTAAAAACCATCAAAGTTTTAAAAATTCTATGAACTTAATTTTAGATTATTTTTTGCATTCGCCACAGATCTCAAAATCAGAAGAAACAAAAACTCGGCAAGACCATTCTATTGATCAAACATTTTTTTAATCGCGATGGCCAAATTGATCTTTCGATACACGAGCTTTCTTGTCGGCCATTTTCCCCTATGACAAAACCCCAAGTGCTAAAAAAGCTTGTTCTGCTGCTCAATTGTCACGGTTTTCAAGTCATTTTTTAGACGCTTATGCGCGAAGCGGCTGTCAAAATAATGCAAGATCAAATTAATTTACTATTACGTGTTTACAAAGAGTTAGTAGTAACCTTACAATAATCTTACGAGAAAAAAAATGGCACAGAGTTTGCTCTGTACCTGGTGTGTGTGTTGGAAGTTTTTAAGGAAAGGATTTCTTTTTTTACTTCTAAAATCGTCTCTCGAAAAAGCCTAAGGTTCGCCTTGGGCTTTTTTCGTTTAGGGCCTTGATTGATTGTTTCTACAAATTTATGTGTCCTTTTTTTTTTAGTCTATTTCCCACTCGAATGATCCCCAACGGAAAATTTTTATAAAATAGGGGAATATGTTACTCTTTATTCTGCGTGCAAAAAGAATGGTTTTTATTTAATCAAGATCACCACACCGGACCATTTTCGGCGCAGGAAGTGGTGCGTTCACTGGCCTTAGGCCAGATCTCAGAAAGTACCTATCTTTGGAAAAATGGTTTAGAAACTTGGCTTCCCTTAAAAGAGATTGAGGATTTAGTCCAAGCAGATAGCTTGCAGCAAAAATCTTTTAATCAAGAACAGTATGATTATTTTTTATCTGATCTTCCGAAGTCGAAAAATCTTTATGATTATGCTCGTGGTACCGTCAATCAATTTGTTAAATTCCAACCACCAAAATTGGCGGTAAAACCTAAACGCCAAGAAGTCTTTGCTCAAATCGATGCGGAGAAAACAATTCTTCCAGAGTCTTTAGTAGAATCGGAATCAACTCCGCCTCCTTTTGATTTTAAAACTCCCGAGATAAATGATTTTCCAGATTTACCCATGGCCTCTGTTCATCACCAAGAACACCAAGCACAAAATGAAGATCTTAACGTTGATTTTGAAATTCCTCCATTACCACCCATTCCATTGATCGAATCACCCCTGGATTTGCGGCCAGAATTGTCGGTCTCCGTTGCCACCGTTCCAGAAACTCATGCTCTGACATTTGCGGTATCCACTGGAAATGCTCAATCAGTTGGGTCAACGGCATCGATCGGAAAAAAAGCAAACGGAGTGATCGAGCAAGAATTTAAATTTAGAGATCATGAAGAAGAGTATGAACGACCAGATAAGTATTTAGCGGCACCAGGTTTATTTTGGTACATCAAAAAGTATTTTTTACGACCCTTTTTACTCTATGGCATTCCCCTCATTTTAATCGCTGCCAGTATTAAATTAGGATTTGAACTGTTTATCGATCAAGGCAGAGGGCTACCGGAGAGAACCGCCGTTTTTTCCGAAGCAGACTATCAAAAATTAAAAAATGCTACTCAAGTTAACCCCCTGGAACAAGTGGCCCTGGCTTATGCTGTTGCTCGCAATGGAAAAAGTATATGGATGGCCTCAAATTTTTCTGATGATGTTTTAATGAGTGTTAAAATTTCGTCGTTAAAAGACCAAGTGTTAACTGACAATAAAGTCGTTCTAAGTTCAGAAGCCGAGTATCGATCAGGATTTGTTGAATTTAAAACCTTTAATATGCTAGAGGGAAGTGAACGCGTTCCTGGATTTTATCAGGTGCAGTTAAGCAGTGTTCATCCTTTGCCTCCACGCGGTTTTATTAATCGACTGAAAGATAAAATATATAAATTAAAGTATAAAGGCGAAGTCCCTTTAAAAAAGTTTAATCATTCTCAAATTATTTTTTGGGGAAATTCAGACGTTAATGAACAGCATTTTAAAACACTCATCAGTAAACAAAAAGAGTATCAAAAAAATAAAAACTATGTTCATTATGAAGATTTAATTCAAAACTATTCAACCTTAATTGAAATGATCGGCCAGGTTGAGTATTTATTATTTCCAATCATCAATCAGATGAAAGTCGGAACTGAGATAAGTGTTTTCCAAAAAAATTATCAAATGCAAGTCGGTCGAATGTTAGGCGACATGGTCATTGGCAATGATAAAATTTTAGTTGAGTTAAGAGATAAAGAGCGTAAATTGGCCCTGCATTATGAAGATCTCATCAATGATAATAAAAAATTTGGTGAAATGGTTTCGGATATAGTGGTCAATGTTAAAAAAATTAGGGCGGTGAATGACACTAATCGTGCCTCTTATGTTCAGTTTTATCAGCAAAAAATTAATGATTTTTCCGCGCAGTTAAAAAGTAAACGTAAGGCGATCAATGAAGATTTTAATCGAGTCAAAATTCAAATCAATAACTAATTGATTATTGATTAATGGAACTAATTTTCATGGCAGTGGTTTTGGTGGCCGCACAAAGTTGATTCACATTGATTTGTCCTCGCTCATCGAGGGCGACGTTACTATATGCAAAGTCTGGATCATGTTCAAAAATAATTTTTAATTTATTTTCATAAACAAAATGCAAAATATCTTTTTTATCTTTAACCGATAAACCAGGGTAAATATCGTATCCCATTACCCATGGAATTTTAACATGATGAGAGGTAGGGATAATATCTGCCAAATAAATAAAATTTTCATCATAAGGGTGAATTAAATGAGGAGTATGTCCATGACTACAACGAAATTTTAATCCAAGCTGATCGATTATGACGCCTTCTTCGCCTGTCAGCCAATGAAGCTGATTTTTAGCAATAGCGTTTTCAATAATTGGTTTAAAATATTTTTGGTGAAATGATCCTTCATCTCTCGCCGTCGGATGCAGAGAATACTGATAATGTTGTTGATGCAAATGGATCATCGCTTTGGGAAATGTTGCTTGCCATTGCCCTTGGATCATTGAACCTATTCCTCCGGCATGATCAAAGTGTAGATGCGATAAAACCACATCGGTAATGTCTTGAAGATTATACCCAAGTTGATTTAACGATTGCGCCAGGGGAGAAGGTGGGCCTTGGATATCAAACATTCCATCAAATTTTTCTCCATGATAGTCGCCAATCCCGGTGTCGACTAAGACCAAATGATTTTCAGTGGCAATCAACCACAAACGTAGACTTAAAAGAATGCGATTTTGTTCATCGGGTGGAGATTTTTTTTCCCATAAAGGTTTAGGAATAATGCCATACATCGCCCCGCCATCGAGTCGAAAAGTGGCCGGTTGTAAGAGGGCATAGGATTTATTTTTCAAATTAATTCCTCAAAAAATTCTTGCAAGAAAAAATAATTCTAACAAATAGCCGAACCATCGTCTAAAAAAATATTAGACTAAAGAATTATGGTCAAATGAATCTCTGATAATATGAATAACTTGGATTCATTTCTTGATTTAAGTAGCATGTTTGAATATCGTAAATTAAGGGATTTATCTTAAACAAGAAAACCTACTATTAAAAATATTATAGCGATTTTTTTCTATCGCTGCAGGGAGAGTTGTTAATGAATATTCATGAATACCAGGCAAAAGAAATCATGAAAAAATTTGGTATCAATGTTTTAAATGGTCGCGTCGCTCGCTCAGTGGAAGAAGCGGTTAAAGGTGCTCAGGATTTAGGAGGCAAAGTTTGGGTGGTTAAAGCTCAAATCCATGCTGGAGGACGAGGCAAAGCTGGTGGCGTAAAATTGGCCAAGTCATTAGATGAAGTTAAATCTCATGCCAAAGAAATATTAGGAAAAACATTAGTGACTCATCAAACTGGCCCAGAAGGAAAAGTGGTAAAAACACTTTTGATCGAGCAAGGTTGTGAAATCGATCACGAGTATTATGTTGGTATCGTCCTCGACCGCAATACCGGAAAACTGGTGATGATGGCCTCGGCAGAGGGCGGAGTGGATATCGAAACGGTGGCAAAGAAAACCCCAGAAAAAATTTTTAAAGTGACGATCGAACCGGCGACTGGCTTTTCGCCTTATATCGGCAGAAAACTGGCCTTCAATATCGGCTTAAAAGGGGAAACAATAAAAAAGGCGACTGATTTTTTTGAAGGACTTTATAATCTCTATATGAAAAGTGATTGCACTCAAGTTGAAATTAATCCTATGGTGACGACCAAATCAGGGGATGTGCTGGCCTTAGATGCCAAACTCAACTTTGATGACAACGCTCTTTTTCGTCAAAATGCCATTACCCAAATGCGTGATCCCAATGAAGAGTCGGAAACGGAAGCAGAAGCCGCAAAATTTGGACTTTCCTATATCCAGCTTGATGGAACCATCGGCTGTTTAGTCAACGGTGCAGGATTGGCGATGGGAACGATGGATATCATCAAACTTCATGGTGGATCTCCTGCTAACTTTCTCGATGTGGGTGGAGGAGCGACCAAAGAAGCGGTGGAAAAAGCCTTTACGATTATTCTTAAAGATAAACATGTGAAAGCAATTTTAGTTAATATTTTTGGCGGTATTATGAAGTGTGACATTATCGCTGAAGGCGTGGTGGCAGCGGCAAAATCCTTGGGATTAAAAGTACCGTTGGTCGTACGTCTTGAAGGAACTAACGTAGAGTTAGGAAAAAAGATTTTAAAAAATGCGGATCTCAACATAATCGCCGCTGGCGATTTAAACGATGCTGCAATGAAAGTCGTCGCAGCGGCTAAACACTAAACACAATTATAAAAAATGTATAAGGAGATTTCATGGCGATCTTAATTAACCGAGAAACAAAACTGATCACCGTAGGTTATACTGGGAAACAAGGTACTTTTCATTCCTTGCAATCACGTGATTATGGCACTCAGTTTATGGGTGGAGTGACTCCGGGTAAAGGTGGCACTAAACACGAAGGGTTTCCAGTTTTTAATACGGCCTATGAAGCTGTTGCTAAAACAGGTGCTAACGCTGCCATGATTTTTGTTCCTCCTCCATTTGCCGCCGATTCTATTTTAGAATGCGCTGACGCTGGAATTCCTTTAGTCATTTGCATCACCGAAGGCATTCCCATCATTGATATGATTAAAGTCAAACAAGCACTCAAAGGATTTTGTACACGCTTGATTGGTCCCAATTGCCCAGGAGTCATTACGCCAGGAGAATGTAAAATTGGTATCATGCCTGGACATATTCATATGCCAGGAAACGTTGGGGTCGTTTCAAGATCTGGAACCCTAACTTATGAAGCTGTTTTTCAACTTACCCATAGAGAAATTGGACAATCGACTTGTGTCGGGATTGGTGGCGATCCAGTTAATGGAACAAATTTTATCGATGTCCTAAGTTTGTTTGAAAAAGATCCTAATACTGCAGGTGTTGTGATGATTGGAGAAATTGGTGGATCAGCTGAAGCCGATGCTGCTCGTTGGATTCAAAAAAATATGTCTAAACCAGTGGTGAGTTTTATCGCTGGAGCATCGGCCCCTGCGGGAAAAAGAATGGGCCATGCCGGAGCACTTATTTCTGGAGGAGATGATACCGCCGAAGCAAAATTTCGAATTTTATCAGAATGTGGTGTGACCATTGCAAGATCTCCTGCGGAGATCGGAGAGAAAATGGAAAAAGCTCTGAAGTAATTTATTTTATTAGCTTTTTCTCTTTTAATTCATCAGATTTTACCTTACATTAACCCCAAAACACGGGGGATTTATGGCCATTGAAAAAACTTTTAGCATCATTAAACCAAATGCCGTTGAGGCCAATAATATTGGAAATATCATTACTCGTTTTGAAAAAGAAGGGCTTCGCATTGCCGCTTCAAGACTCGTCCATTTAAGCAAAGAAAAAGCAGAAGGTTTTTATATCGAACATAAGGAACGACCATTTTTTGGATCGCTGGTCAATTTTATGACCTCTGGCCCAGTGATGTTGATGGTTTTAGAAGGCGAAAATGCGGTGGAAAAAAATCGTGAAATTATGGGTGCCACCAATCCACAAAACGCCGCTCCAGGGACTCTCAGAAAACTCTACGCTGCAAGTATAGAGGCCAACGCTGTTCATGGCTCTGATTCCTCGAGCTCGGCGAATCGTGAAATAAATTATTTTTTTGATAAAAACGATGTTTATTCGAGATACTAAAAAAAATTAATTTTTTTATTTTTAAATTTCAGACTTTTTTAAAAATATTTTTTTCTTTATATCTATTTTTCTAAGCTAATGAATTAATCTCTTTTATCGCCATTTTGAGGGCCTTTTTTACCTTCCCGCTTGAAGATAATTTTTAGCAACCTTGAAATTATTTCAATGGGTTGGTAACTAATTAAATTTAAAGAGTTAAAATGACCCCATTTTTACATTAGTTTGATCTAATACTTGCGAGAGATGTCACAATGCGATATAACTCGACAGCGACACGCAGGGGTAGTGAGTATGGACAATCTAAAATTCAAGATAGGGGATTACGTTGTTTGTCCTGGACAAGGGCATGGCGTAGGCCAAATCACCAATATTGAAACCAAACAAATGAATGAAGAAGATCGATATTTTTATATCATTAGAATTATTGCTAATGGTATGACGATTATGATCCCTACCGAATCTAAAGAGGGCGTCAGAAATTTAGTTGGTCATGAGGAGATTGGCAGTGTTTTTCAATTGCTCAGAACTCATAATGTAAAAGTCGATAACTCCACTTGGAATCGCAGGCATCGCGAATACACTGCAAAAATTAAAACTGGTTCATTGTTAGAAATTGCCGATGTTCTTCGCTCTTTATTTTTATTAAAACATAATAAAAGTTTAAGCTTTGGTGAAAGAAAACTTTTAGAACAGTGTAAAGAACTGATCGCGAAGGAAGTTTCACTCAGCCAAGGAACAAAAGAAAACGAAGTGGCCAGAACGATTGATGATTGTTTTCAATAGATATTTTTTAGATTTTCTAGATTCTCGAGTTACTTTCCCGCAAGACTTTCTTTTATATTCCTCCGCAACTCGCTATACTGAGACAGAATAATTTTAATGGGCCAGTGTGTGAAAACACGAAAACCCTAGGATAGTTATATGAGCGTAAGAGTTCGATTTGCTCCCAGTCCCACAGGACACCTGCATATTGGTGGTGCACGAACTGCACTTTACAATTTATTGTTTGCTCAAAAAATGACGGGAACTTTTATTTTAAGGATTGAAGATACAGATCAAGATCGATCTACGACCGAATCTGAAGCGGGGCTCATTCGCGATTTAAAATGGTTAAATTTAAACTGGCACGAAGGTCCTGAAGTCGGTGGTGATTATGGTCCCTATCGCCAATCGGAGAGATTGGATTTATATCATCATCATGCCCTAGAGTTAATTAAAAAAAGAAAAGCGTATTATTGTTTTTGTTCAAAAGAATTATTAGACGAAAAAAAGAGTAAAGCACAGGCCCTTAATTTACCTCCTCATTATGATCAAACTTGTCGTTACTTGAGTGACTCTGAAGTGGAGAAAAAACTCCAGGCCAAAGAACCTGCTTCGATCCGTCTGAAATGTATTGAAGAAAACATGAAGTTTACCGATCTGGTGAGAGGTGAGGTTGAGTTTCCATCAGATATGGTAGGTGATTTTATTATCATGCGTTCAGGTGGATTTCCCGTTTATAATTTTTGTTGTGTGGTCGACGACTGGTTAATGAAAATTTCCCATGTGATTCGAGCTGAAGAGCATTTGAATAATACTTGTCGGCAGTTGATGCTCTATCAGGCCTTTGACGCCCATCCACCGCAATTTGCCCATGTTTCATTATTGATAGGGAAAGATCGACAAAAATTATCTAAGCGGCACGGGGCCACATCGGTCACGATGTATCGTGAGCAAAGTTATTTACCCGAGGCCCTCAATAATTATCTCGTGTTGTTAGGTTGGTCTCATCCCGAAGAAAAAGATATTTTAACATTAGCAGAAATGGCGGCAGTCTTTAGTTTAAACCGTTTTAATAAAGCTCCTGCGACATTTGATCTAGAAAAGCTCAATCATGTTAATGGTCAACATTTAAAAAAATATAGCTCAGAAGAAATAGTAAAAATGGCCAATGCTTTTTTACCTTTGGATTCTTTTTTTCATCAACAAAAAGATGATTGGAAATTGGAATTCATAAAACTGGTCAGAGAAAAAATTTCAAAAGTTAGCGAATTTGAAGAGTATGTAAAGCGGATTTTTTCAGAAATGGTTTTACCCGGATCGGATTCGCCAGAGCTCTTAGAGGTGAAAAATGTTTTAAGCTGGGATACTGCTGCCACTGTAAAAAAATATTTTGGCAAAAAATTAGAAAATTTCAGAGCTAGTGGGATTGAATTTGTCTCAGCGACTCAGTTTAAAGAAATGCTGGAAGAATTAAAATCCGGACATAACATTAAAGGAAAAAATCTATTTATGGGAAGTCGAGTGGCACTCACTGGAGAAGTGCATGGTCCTGATTTACAAATTTTGATACCCTTAACTCCGATCAAGATATTAATTCAACGGATCCAATCTTTAGAGGGGCAGGCATGAATGTTTATCCGATAAAAATTTTTAACAACCTAACTCGAAGTCGAGTTGATTTTAAAACTAAAGAAATAGGGCGAGTAAAATTTTATTCTTGTGGACCAACCACTTATGACTTTATTCATGTGGGGAATGGTCGGGCCTTAGTGGTCGGAGATTTGATCCACCGGATTTTGCGTTGTTTAGGTTATAAAGTAACGTTTGTGCGAAATTTTACAGATGTGGATGATAAAATTATTGATCGAGCGCGCGAATTAAATGTTGATCCTTTATTGCATTCGGCCCGTTTTGTGGATGAAGTGAAAACTGACATGAAATCACTGAATATGATTCCTGCCAGCTATACTCCCAAAGTTTCTGAAACCATGCCAGAAATTATTGAAATGATAGAAACCCTGATTAAAAAAGATTTCGCCTATAATGTAAACGGGGAAGTGCTTTATCATGTCCCTCATTTTGCAACATATGGAAAACTTTCAAAAAAAGATCTTAAAAGCTTAGAGCACGGTATTCGGGTGGAAGTGGATTCTCATAAACGTCATTCTTCTGATTTTGTCTTGTGGAAACCAGCAAAAGGAAATGAGTTAAGCTGGGATTCTCCTTGGGGGAAAGGCCGTCCTGGTTGGCATATTGAATGCTCGGCGATGGCAAAAAAATATTTAGGTAATACGATTGATTTACATCATGGTGGGGTTGATTTGATGTTTCCCCACCACGAAAATGAAATTGCCCAGAGTGAAGCCGCCAATGGATGTGAATTTTCATCCTGTTGGGTGCACAACGAATTTCTCAATTTTGGTACAGAAAAAATGTCCAAATCCTTGGGAAATGTGGTGACGATTAGAAAGTTTGTAGAAAGTTTTGGAGGAGAAGTTTTACGCCAAGTTTTGATGAGTGTGCATTATCGATCCAAAATGGAATGGAGTAATGAAGTCATTGAAAGAGGGTTGAGTGATTTAGAAAGGCTTCATCATTTTTTAATAAATTACTTGAGTGCTAAAAAAAATCATCAAGGTGAACCAACTGTTCATTTGGCATCGGAACTTTCAGAAGTGGTTCCCAGAATGAAGGCCGATTTGGCGAATGATTTTAATGTTCCAGGTGCTCTGTCTCATCTTTTTACTGCCATAAGACTTATCAATAAAGAGTATCTGGATGAAAACGGAAAATATCTTGATAAATCTTTTTTAGGAAAAGAAGAAATTGTACTAATCGAAAATATTATTGCATTTTCTAAAGAAGCGCTCGGTTGTTTTCATTTTTTTTCGGAGCCAGATATTCGTCAATTTTTAACTCGTTTGTCTTCGTTTAGAAATCATTTAAAGGGTGGCGAAGGTCAACATGATCAAGTAGAAAAATTAATTAAAGAACGAAAAGAGGCCCGTATCACCAAAAATTGGTCAAGGGCCGATGAAATAAGAAATGCCTTGGATGCACTCAATGTGGAAGTTAAAGATGCACCTGATGGCACTACCACCTGGCGTTTCAAATAAATGCAAAATTTTGAATTAGTTAGCCTCTACGTTCCTACTGGTGATCAGCCTCAGGCCATTTCCATCCTTACCGAAAATTTCAAACAAGGAAAAAAATATCAAACACTATTAGGTGTTACCGGATCTGGTAAAACATTTACGATGGCCAATGTGGTAAAAAACCTGGGAAAAAAAACTTTAGTTTTGGCCCATAATAAAACCTTAGCCGCTCAATTGTATGCAGAGTTTAAAGAGTTCTTTCCAAAAAATGCCGTTGAATATTTTGTCAGCTATTACGATTATTACCAACCGGAAGCTTATGTGGTTGGAACTGACACCTACATAGAAAAAGACTCGGCGATCAATGAAGAGATAGATAAATTACGTCATTCGACGACTCGCAGTTTGTTAGAACGAGATGATGTTATCGTTGTCGCCTCGGTAAGTTGTATTTATGGCATTGGATCTCCTGAGGAATATTTTGAACAAAAAATTACCCTTTTTGTAGGAGATGAAATCAATCGTGATCAGTTGTTAAAAAATCTGGTAGCGATTCAATATCAAAGAAATGATATTGATTTTTCCCGAGGTACATTCAGAGTGAGGGGAGATCTGATTGAAGTTTTTCCAGCTCACGAGGAAAGCCAAGTTATTCGCATCGAATTTTTTGATGATGAAATTGAGATGATTAATATCGTCGATCCATTGAGAGGAAAGATTATCCAACCACTCAATCGTATCACGATTTATCCTTCATCCCATTATGTTGTTGGTGAGCAAAATCTTAAAAGGGCAGTGGAAACAATAAAGACAGAACTAAGAGAAAGATTAACAGAGCTTAAGAGTCATGAAAAATTAGTAGAGTTTCAGCGTCTTAATCAAAGAGTCCAATTAGACTTGGAAATGCTGGAAGAAATGGGATTTTGTACAGGCATAGAAAATTATTCACGCCATTTAACTGGGATGGCGCCAGGGCTTCCGCCACCAACCCTGGTTGATTTTTTTAAAAAAAATTTTTTGATCATTATTGATGAGTCTCATATTAGTGTTTCTCAAGTGGGAGGAATGTATTTAGGAGATCGCGCTAGAAAACAAACTTTAGTGGATCATGGTTTTAGATTACCCAGTGCTTTAGACAATCGACCCCTTAATTTTTTAGAATTTGAAAGTAAGCTAGACCAAGTTTTGTTTGTCTCTGCGACACCCGCCAATTTCGAATTTGAAAAATGCCAAGGTGAAGTAGTTGAGCAAATTATACGTCCAACGGGTCTACTCGATCCGATTGTTGAAGTTAAAAATGCTAAAACTCAAGTGGATGATATGTTAGTGGAATCCAAAAAAGTCATAGCTCAAGGTTTTCGCATCCTGATCACCACATTAACCAAAAAATTGGCAGAAGATTTAACGACTTATTATCGTTCTTTAGGAATGAAGATTAGATATCTCCATAGTGATATTGATACCATTGAAAGGATGGAGATTATCCGAGATCTACGTTTAGGTGAATTTGATATTTTGGTGGGAATTAATTTGTTAAGAGAAGGATTAGATTTACCAGAAGTGGCCTTAGTAGGAATTCTTGATGCTGATAAAGAAGGATTTTTGCGATCGACGAGGTCTTTGATTCAAACCATTGGTAGGGCCGCTCGTCATCAAGATGGTCGAGTGATTTTATATGCCTATCAAGAAACAAAATCGATGAAAGCCGCTATTTCTGAAACCGAAAGGCGAAGAAAAATCCAACATGAGTATAATGTAAAAAATAGTATTACTCCGCTTTCTATTAAAAAGAAAATATCTGGTGGAGTTATCGAAACTTTACGTGGAAGTAAAGCGTCGCAATCATCAGGCAATAAAGGCAAACGTCAAAAACCAATCAATGAAAGTTTAGAAAAACTAGATTTAGCATTTATCGATAAAAAAATTGAAAATTTAAAAGAAGAAATGAAAATTGCGGCCAAAGATTTACGTTTTGAAGATGCAGCTAAAATGCGAGATGAGATAAAAGTTTTAACCGAAGCTAGACTTTTTTGCTAATCCGACTAAATTAGTCCATGAAGTGGAAAATTTATCCCTGCCCAATATTTCTGGTTGAGTAATTCTATAATAAAAAGATGACAATATTTCAAAAAATAATTCTAGTTTTGACCTTAGAATTCACTCTCAATATTTCTTTTTTGAATTCTCAAGAATCAGCAGAAACATTTTTAGTTCATATTTTTGATGATTCATACAAAGTTGTTGGACCTAAAAAATTCTTTCCAAATTTTGGTGTTATACTGGATAACAAAACATTGGCCACGGTAAGAGGTGTCTTACAAACTCAATATCGAGTGATTCAATATGTTGCCATAAAGCCTCAAAAAACTATTACTGTGAATGTTGAGATAAAAAATAACGAAAAACTAATTTTCTTGCCGCAAGCTCCAGCTTTTCAAGAAGTTCAACTTATTTTCGGACAGGAGGCCTATGAGATTCCTCCAAAAAAATAATAATCAAAAATCCATCTTAGTCATCAGTGATTTACATTTAGGTGCTGGAGTGATTGTCAATTCACAAAGAAATCCATTAGAAGATTTTCATCATGATAAGGAATTAGTCGATTTTTTAGAATTTTTTATGTCTGGAATTTATAATGATCAAATTGTTGAGTTAGTAATCAATGGTGATTTTTTAGATTTCCTTGCGGTTCCTTTTGTTCCATTTTTTGATGATGAATATTGGAGTGAAGAGGCGGCCCTTGCAAAACTCGATCTTATTTTGAATGCCCACCGAGAAGTGATGCAAGCCTTAAACAAGTTCTGTCTCAGTAAAAAAAGAAAAATAACCTATATCATTGGTAATCATGATGCCGAATTTGTATTTCCCGAAGTTCGTACCAAATTTCTCGATCAGTTTTCAGAACCAGCAAGAGAGCAAGTCAGTTTTTTATCTTCAATTAATGAGTATAGTCCTGCCGAGGGTATACTCATAAAGCACGGCCATGAGTATGAAGTTGCTCACCAATATGATTTACTAAATTCAGTCATTCAATCGAATGAAGGAAAAAAGTTCTTTCTGCCACCTTGGGGATCTTACTATGTGACAAGGGTGATAAATAAATTTAAAGAAGAAAGAAATTATATTAATCAGATAAGACCCATTAAACATTTTATTCTCAATGGTTTGATTTTTGATTCGCTTTTTACTCTGCGATTTTGTTTTACGAATGCCTATTACTTTATCATGGTTAGATTTCTTCAGTTTTTCAAACAAGGTGGACAGTTATCAAAAACCATCAATGCCGTTCTAAAAGAATTAGAACTATTCCGAGATCTGGAAAGTGAGACAAAAGAATTTTTTCATCGACGTCCTGATATTGTCGCCTTAATTGTCGGTCATACCCATGAAGCTGATATTAAAAATTATGCTGATGGAACAACTTTTATCAACACCGGAACATGGACAAAAATGTTCAATCTTGATTTTTCTAAAAAACAAGATGGATATAAACTAACTTTTGCGCAAATTGATGTTAAAGAAGACTTAGTTCAAGCGTCGACTTCAACGACTCAGGAAGAATCAAAATCATCTAAAAGAAAAAAACATAATTTAGATATTTCTTTAAATGAGTGGAAGGGGATGAATCCTTTCCCCTATGAAGAAATCTAAAACTGCCATACTTAAATAGGCCCTTACATTTCAATATCTTAGAATTTTGATTTATTTTCTATGGTTTGCAATAAATTATTTTCATGGAACTTAGATGCCCCAGAACTGATTGTCAGAATACAAAAATTTATCAACACGGAAGATTTTGGCGTAAAAGCGATAGCCGGTGGATTGCTTGTTATCGCTGTCCAAAATGCGCCAAAAGATTTTCATCGGCAACATTCGATCCTTGTTATCGACAGAAAAAAAGATTCATCAATGGACTGGCCAAAAAACTCTTAAGCTCACTTGTTTCGCAAAGAAGATCAGCTTTGATTATGGCAGTGGCAAGAAAAACCATCGAAAGGCGCGTGCGTTTTTTTGGGCAATTAGCGAAAA
>JBIKWR010000121.1:0-9418 GCA_044356225.1 Bacteriovoracaceae bacterium
ACCCAAGGCCCAGATCATTTACTTTGATGAACTTGAAACTTTTGAGCATACAAAATGTAAACCATTGAGTGTGGCAATTGCAGTATCAGCAAAAAGACAAGTTATGGGCATCGAATTGTCGCGAATGCCAGCGAAAGGTTATTTAGCGGCGATTGCGAGGAAAAAATATGGGTTTCGTGCGGATGAAAGAATGGCGGGACTGGCGCGCTTGATGGAGTCGCTAAAAAATAAAACCACAAATTCAGAAGACGATGTTTTATTTTTTCACTCAGATGATCACCCATTTTATCCGCCAACATTAAAAAAATATTTTCCGAGTGCCCATCATTTGCACGTCAACGGCGGTCGATCGTCCAGTGTCGCCGGTCAGGGTGAGTTAAAAAAAAAATTGTACGATCCTCTTTTTAAACTCAATCATACTTTTGCCATGTTTCGCGCAAATATTAACCGCTTAATTAGAAAAACGTGGTGTACGACCAAAGATCCGGCTCGGCTTTTAGACCATCTTTATTTGTATGCTAATTTTCATAATCAGAAATTATTAAAAGTTGTTTAATCTAATAAAAATATATAAAAAAAACTCCAATCTAGAAATGAGATGTTTTATTTATTGTCAGAACCTATTGTTGTCGGGCAGTTTGGGGTTACCACGAAATGTTGTTTTCAATTGATTCATCTAATTCTTCAATATCTTTTTGATCAACCAAAACCGGACCAGTTATAGGAATAATATCATTTTTTTGTTTTACATTTTCCAAGTTCAGTTCTGTTTTTTCATGGATCGAATCATTTCTTTCGATGGTTTTTTTGAAGTCTTCCCAATGGGAAATTTGCATTTGTAACCAACAATTGAGTCCATCAAATTGTTCACACGCTCGTGATCCATAATGCTCAAGTCTCTCTTCATCTCCAATAATGAGAGCATTGTAAGCATGCAATTGGGCCCATTCAAGAGGAACTAAATCTCCAAAAAGATTGTTTGATTTTTGCAACTCTTTGTAAACTAAGAAAGGTTTATCCATTTGAGTAAGAAAGGCCAAGCTTAATCCTGCCCTTTTTTGCAAAAACAAAGGTGCTGGATTTAACTCTGGTAATAATTTAGAGGTTAATTCTAGTCCTTCTGACCATTTTTGCAAAAGCCAAGAAAGAGGTAAGGCACGCTCGATGGCGTTTTGTGAGTTCGCCTTGTTTTTGAGTGCTAATTGAAAGTGACCATAGGCCAGTTCATTTTGACCATTTTTTAAAAGGATGTTACCTTTGATGTTTTCGGCATTTGCTGAAGGTAAATCTTCGACAAAACTTAACCCTTTATCTCTTTGTCCGCTTCGATAATACAGTAAACCTATAAGTTCTCGAACTATTTGTGATTGAAAATATTCACCAGGTATAAAGGGAATTTCATTGAGAACTTTTTTTTCTTGATTTAAAAACAACACCATTTTTAACCAAAGTTTTGTATCCTCTATGGTTGTTCGATAAGGGGCCAAAGATGCCACGGTACTTCCTTGGATCACCAATTGATTTTTTTTAAATATACTTATTAAACTTTCGGGCCATAAAAAATTAGGTTGATATTTTGAATTTAAAAAACTTTGGCATTTTGCCGTTTCACTTTCAAGTGCATTTAATTGTTTTAGCGCCAGCAGGTTGGCCATTTTTAAGGTACAAATATGAGGATAGATAAGTCCCTCATTAAAATCCTTTTTTTCTAACAACTGAAGAGATTTAGAAAATTCATCACTCAGGAAATAGATAATCGCCAAATAGCGATCACGAACTAACGAGCTGACTTGATTTTTCAGTGGGATTTTTGCCAACTCACGTTTTGCCTTAATTAAATTTCCATTGAGTAAATAGAGCTTGGCATGTTGCAAATGCTTAAGACCGTCTTGGACTAACTTATTTTCAAAGTTTTGAAAAACTTCAATCGCTTCACTTTCATTGAGCAAATCTGATTTTTTCGCCAACGAATTTGAATCGTAATAATCACGCAATAAAAAATCATCGCTTGATTGCTCATTTTCATTCAATGTTTGCGCCCAACTTTTGCTCATAGGATTAAAGAGATAATTCCCAATCCATAAAACCATAAGAGTCTGAAGGGCGAGGAAAAAATGTTCAGGTCGATGGAATTTTATCATTGTTGTTGATTTCGGAATTTTTCAACCGAAGGTACAATCTATGGAAGGTATAAACAGATTTTCGGCAAATTTATCCATTTTTTATTTTGGATTAAAATCAAAAAGATCGGCCATGATTTGGTTGATTCCAGGATTGATTTTTCTTTTGATATCTTCGAGCTTTGCCTTCGAGGCGTTGGCAAATTTTTCCCCTGGGAAAAAGCCTGAAGTAGCTCAAGTAGCTTTAGGATTTGCCAGTGATCCCTTGCGCTTTGTCTTGGGACAAAGTTTTTCACTCAATTCTATGGTCGATAAGGCGATCAATGAAAATGATCAACACCTTCGTAAACTAGTCCACTACCGAGGTCTTTATGCGGAAGGAGAAAATCTTAAAAATTATTGTTTAGAGCAACCTCAGATAGATTACGTTTCAAAATGGCAGGAAAATCAGGCCAAACGTGCGATGATGAGCACACTCCAATATATCGTTTTAGATTATTCTGTAAAAGCCTTGGCCAGCTACGCTCAGTTTCTTGAGTTCAGTAAATCAGAATACGAACTGATGATAGATAATCTGGTCGGTCAAAATTGTAATCAAAATCTATCGGTTATTTCTTTAAAAAAACTGCGAAAAAACTTTGAAAGTCAGTTTATGACCACGCAGAATAAACTGTTTCAGTTACCCGAAATTAAGGGCAGCGCCTTTTTTCCAGATCAAGTTTTAAACCTTGGTCTGAGAAGAGATCAAAGAGAAAATGAGTTTAACTTAACCCTTCAACTTTTTAGGGCCAGCTGCTCTTGGGATGGACGAGTCGATCATCCACGATTATTAACGAGTTTGTTAAAAAGTCCGCACATTTATGCTTATGTGATCATGCAGCTTGCAAAACGCCAATTTGATCTCAATCCAGTGACCAAAAAAATAATCACGGTCTATGATCCAAACACGGTGCAAGTGGCTTGTGAAAATTTCATTTGCAGAAGAGTTAATGAAGATAAATTTTCTCAGCTTTTTCCTCAAGCATTGGGAAGTATCGGTGCCGAAAATGATTTACAACGACTTTACTGTAGCTATTTTTCAAAACTCAATTATTACGATAAAACGGACCATCCAGAAGTACAAAAATGGATCGATCAAACCACTCTGGATCAGTTTCAGTTAAAAACTAATCATCTAATCGCTTTATTAACCGGCCTTCCTGATTTTTTGGTATGGTCGCAAAAATATCAAGATGCTCAAGCTTTTCTCAAGGGCAGCATCCTCAAAACTTGGAATCATTGGGCAAATCAAACAACTCAAAACTTAAGTGAAGATCTTTATTTTGAAGAAACACTCATCGTCGAATCGTCACCACAAAGAACTTTTGAAGAACGCTTTCAACTTCCTTTAAAAGTAAGTTTTGATATCAATCTCGGGGAGTTTGATCGCATCGTCAGTCAAATGGGAAAAGTTAAAACTCATTTCACGCTTCGTCTTCACCAATCTTTTTTAAAATACATTCGCGATGAATGGTCACGCATCACTCCTGATACCATTGACCAACGAGAAAAACTTTTGAGTGTTCTAAGACGCACAATTTCTGGACAAGTTGAGCAGGCCAAAAAACTGTTTGTTTTAGCACCTTGGACTAGCGATTTAGAGACACTGATAGTAGAGCAGTTAATCGATCAATTAGAAAATTATCAAGGCCAAGTCTTTAATGACAGAAAACCAGATCTAATGGAAATTCCAGTGGTTTTTTATTATGGAAACTTTGCCTTAAAATATTTACAGTACCGATTTCAAACCCAAAAAGATTTTCAAGCGATGAGTAATTGACGTCCTATAAATCCTTTGATACTTAGCGTTGTGACTAAAAAAAATTCCCCCAAAGGCAAACCGGCGACTGAGCAAAACTCATCCATCAAAGTTGTGGATGGAGTTGTCCTATCGAATGATCAACAACAAAAATTAGACCAAAGTAATTTACAAAAGTCATTAATTGTTAAGACGAAAAATGCCGTCATTCCGCAAACCAATTTAGATCCATTGCACACCTATTTAAAAGAAGTCGCCAAGTATGATCTGTTAACGTTGGAAGAAGAAATTGAACTCACTAAAGAGTTTAAAGAAACTGGTGATCTCGACTTAGCGAAAAGATTAGTGCAGGCCAATTTACGTTTAGTAGTAAAAATCGCTATGGAGTACCGTTCTGCTTATAAAAATGTGCTTGATTTAATCCAGGAAGGAAATATTGGTTTGATGAAAGCAGTTTCTCTTTATGATCCAGAGAAGGGAGCAAAACTTTCTTATTACGCCAGCTGGTGGATTAAATCCTATATTTTAAAATTTTTATTAGATAATTTTCGTTTAGTAAAAATTGGCACCACCGCCGAGCAAAAAAAATTATTTTATAACCTTTCTAAAGAACGAGAACGATTAGAGTCCATGGGTTTGGTCGCCGATAATAAGGCCTTGGCCGGTAATCTTGGGGTATCTGAAAAGGCAGTTGCGCTGATGGATTATCGCTTGAGCCAAAGCGGGGGCGAAGTCAGCTTGGATACACCTGTCGGAGAAGATGGACGAACCTTACTGGGTGATATTCTCGAAGGCCAAAATGAATCTGTTGATGAAATTCTAGGCCATAAACAAGAGCTAGAAATTTTACAAGAGCATCTGGGTTCTTTTTTGGCGGGATTAAAAGAACGCGATCGCGAAATTTTTAAACAACGGCTTTTAAGTGATATTCCTCCGAGCCTGCAGTCGATTGCTGATAGTTATGGTGTTACTCGCGAAAGGGTGCGGCAGATAGAGGAAAGGTTGATCAATAAATTGCGTGAATATATGTCCTCTCATCTTTAATCCAACTATATAATATTAGCAGGTTACCTGCTCTTTTCGGATGTTAAAATCCATTTATTATCGGCCAATAGTGTTTAATCTTCAACACTGTTTTTACTCTTTCGCACCTTGACGAAATCTCGCGAGTTAGGATACAAACGCTTCACATTTTAAGACCTTACTTTGGTTACGGCCTACGCTTGTAGACTGGGGTAATGGAACAGGAGCTACATTTATGATCAGTAAAACTGACAAGACAAAAATTATTACCCAGTACGGCCGAAATCAAAAAGATACCGGCTCTTCAGAAGTGCAAGTGGCGCTACTCACGCAAAGAATTAACAGTTTATCTCCCCATTTTGAAACTCATAAATTAGATATTAATTCTCGCCGTGGTTTAATGAAAATGATCGGTAAAAGACGTCGTCATTTGAAATATTTAAATAAAACCAATCCCGAAAAATATAATCAAATTATTAAGGAATTGGGCTTAAGAAAATAAGTAGAATAAAAAAAGAAAAATCCCTATAACCAACTCTTGGGGTGAGTAAAAATCTCACCCCTTCTTGGGAATTTTTAAGTGATCAAAAATAGATTAGAAAAAAATAAAAAAATAAAAAAACAAGTGGCGGCATTTTCTATCAAATCATTCAACTCAAATTGATGAAACAAAAATTAAAAAAGCAAAGACCACGCAATCTGGAGATCTTATGTATCAAGCAAAAAAATTTAAAATTAATTATGGTGGCAAAGAAGTCATTTTAGAAACTGGGCGAATGGCCAAACAAACTGATGGTGCGGTTTTTGTTTCCTGTGAAGGCACCGAAGTTTTAGTGACAGTTTGTTCAGCGCCAGAAGTTAAAGATGGCCAAGACTTTTTTCCGTTACAAGTGGATTATAACGAAAAGTTTTATGCTGCCGGAAAATTTTTAGGTGGTTTTAATAAACGAGAGACCAGACCTTCAACCGCTGAAACGCTCAATGCACGTTTGATTGATCGGCCTTTGAGACCACTTTTTCCCGAAGGCTTTATGTTCGATACTTTTATTCAGGCCACTTGTTATTCTTATTCACCGAAAGCAGATCCTGAAGTTTTAGCTTCACTTGGGGCTTCTGCAGCTCTTTGCATTTCTGCGATTCCATTTTCAGGACCTCTTGGGGCTTGTAAAGTTGGTTTAATCAATGGCCAGTTTGTTCTCAATCCTGAGCACCACGATTGGACCAACTCTAGTTTAGAGTTGGTGGTAGCAGCGACGAAAGACGCTATTATGATGGTAGAAGGTGAAGCTTTAGAAGTGGATGAGGCCACCATGCTTAAGGCACTTGATTTTGCCCATGAAAATATTCGTCAATTTTGTACCTTAGTGGATCAGATGGTGAAAGAAGTTGGTAAAAGCAAACGAGCATTTACTTCTGTCGCCCCGAATGAAGCCATGATGAATAAAGTGCGAGCAGATTTTTCTTCTCAAGCTAGACAACTCTTAAGTGTTAACGACAAAGTGGCGAGAACCGAAGCGAATCGAAATTTAATCAAAGCTATTTCGACGGCGATGAAAGCTAATCCGGCCAGTTTTGGTCTCAATGAAGATTCAAGTTGCAGCAAAGAAGCGGCGAAAGCATGTGATGAACTTCTTTATAAAATGATGAGATCCGATATCTTAAATGAAGATAAAAGAATTGGTGGAAGACCACTTAATAAAGTTCGATCCATTAAAACCGAAGTCGACATCCTCACGGTCCCTCACGGTTCAGCACTTTTTACGAGAGGGGAAACTCAAGTTCTATCGACGGTCACTCTTGGTGGAAAAGATGGCGAACAAATGGTGGATTCAATTCGCGGTTTAACCTATGATAAATTTTATTTGCATTATACTTTTCCTCCCTTTTCAGTAGGTGAGTCGCGAGGAGTTTTTAAAGTTGGTCGAAGAGAGTTGGGGCATGGGAATTTGGCAGAAAGGGCCTTAAAAAAAATCGTGCTTCAAAATGATGCTTTTCCTTACACCATCCGTATTACCTGTGATGTTTTAGAATCCAATGGTTCATCTTCCATGGGTTCAGTTTGTGCTGGTTCAATGGCCTTAATGGCGGCGGGAGTTCCGATGAAAGGCGCTGTGGCCGGAGTGGCGATGGGATTAGTGAAAGAAAAAGAAAACTTTAAAATTTTAACAGATATTTTAGGTGATGAAGATCATTTAGGAGATATGGATTTTAAAGTGGCAGGAACAGAAAAAGGGATTTCGGCAATCCAGATGGATATTAAAATTACTGGTATCAATCGTGCGATTATGGAAAAAGCCTTATCAGATGCCAAGGCGGCCAGAACCCATATTTTAAAAGAAATGGCGCAAACGATTCCTACCTCTAGAAATCAAGTTCGTGAAACTGCTCCAAAAATCCTAACTATCAATATTGCTCCTGATAAAATTGGTGCACTCATTGGTCCTGGTGGAAAAGTGATTAAAGAACTTCAAGAAAGATTTACCGCTAATATAGATATTGCGGAAGATGGATTGGTGCGAGTTGGTGGTCATGATTTAGTTAAATTAGAACAGTTAATTCATGTTATTGATTTATCGATCAATGGACCCAAAGAAGGAACGGATTATAACGGACGAGTTGTCACCATGAAAGAGTATGGGGCATTTGTCGATATTGCTCCTGGAGTTTCTGGACTCTTGCATGTTTCTGAAATTACCAATGAGCGAGTGAAAGAAGTCGGTGATTATTTACGCGAAGGTGATGATGTCATGGTACGCGTAATGGAAGTGGATCGATTTGGAAAAATTCGCTTATCCGCCAAAGCGGTTAAACCACTTGAAAAAAGAGCCGATCACTAAGAAGTAAATAGCTAAAAAATGAATTTTACCACCTCTATTGAGGAATTTGAAAAGGGACCTGTTTCTAAGGTCTCTTTTCAAAATGGTTGTGTTCTTATCTATCATCACACCCCATATTTTGAAGGTTCCTGTGCCAATATTTGGTTTATTTCTGGATCAAGAAATGAGCCGAGAGGGAAAGAAGGATTGGCCCATTTGTTAGAACATTTAATGTATCGAGGGCCAATATCGCAAAAAATTGATGGCCCACAGTTTGAAGAACTAGAAGGTTTAGGTGTTGAAACGAATGCTTTTACTTCAAAAGAGTATATGTTTTTCGAACTGCATTGTTTATCTCGAAAAATACTAGCAGCTTTGGAATTATATTTGCAGGTTATTTTGAGTCCACGTTTTGATGAAGCGACGATTAATTCTGAAAAGAAAATTATTTCGCAAGAGCTACGAGAAGATAGAAGTGATTTAGAGAGTTTAATTGGAGAGAAAAGTTTTGAAAAAGGTTTCTCAGCAGATTTGGGACATTCCATAGGTGGCACAACACAATCATTAAAAAATATTTCAAAAAAAGATTTAGAAAAATTTTACAACAATAGTATGACTCCCAATAAATTGGTCGTCTCGATTACCAGTAAAAATCCTTTGGTGGAATTTCAGACACTTTTAATGAGAGTTTTTTCTAATATAGGTTGGACCAAAACAGCTTCAGCTTTTCGTTTTAGGCAAATATTAAACTCTAAACCGATTCGTTCATTTAAAAGTAGTATTAAAAAAAACTACGAATCATCTAGTGTGATCCTGAAGTCAAATGGCCCTACAATTTTTGATCCTTTAAGAGGGGCCTATTATTTAATCGATTCTTATTTATGTGATGGGGTTACTTCTGTTTTGTTTAAAAAATTACGGGCCGAGCGCTCTCTTGTCTATCATGTTGCCAGTCATTTAAACTTTTTTTCAGATTGTGGAAGTTTAGAGATTAGTTTTAGTAGTCGCCCGCAAGATTGGCGTGAAGTAAAAAAAATTGTGGAAGAAGTCTTTTTGGATTTAGCGCAAAATGGATTAAAAAGAGAAATAAAAGAAAAAGTGATTAAAAACTTAATTGAAAATTGGGAGTTAAGTTTTGATGATATGAATGAGGTGAATACTCATTTAGCGCTAAGTGAAATTTATTGGGGTAAAACTCAAACACTTAAAAACTTTTCAGAAATGCTTAGGTCTGTTTCAGATGCTGAAATAAAATCGATTGCCAAAAAAATAGTTAAAAATGGTTTTTCATTTGTTGTCATTAATCCATAAATAATTATTGAATAGTGTGACAGGAGGATAAACAATGTTGTCTTTGAAAATAAAAATGGCCGAACATTATGATCCGTTAATACCACTTCCTCGTTATCAGACTCCCGATGCTGCTGGTGCTGATCTTGCGGCTTGTTTGGGAGTAGGAGAAAAGTGGATTATTAGACCGGGAGAAAGAGTGTTGGTGCCCACCGGTCTTTTTATGGAAATACCCCAAGGATATGAAGTGCAAATAAGACCAAGATCGGGTATCGCTTTAAAAACTGGGCTCATGATTCTTAATTCACCTGGAACGATTGATTCTGATTATCGCGGTGAAGTTAAAATTATTTTAGGAAATTTAGGAATAA
>JBIKWR010000158.1:0-7547 GCA_044356225.1 Bacteriovoracaceae bacterium
GGTCCTGGACAGGGTGGAGCAGGATTGCTTAAAGATAAGGAAAGTAACGAAAAAAAGAAAAAGGCGATCGATCCTTATGGTAGCTCCGGAACACCCGTGCCATCGAACTAATATTTTTAAACATGTATGGCCTAAGCAGCATAAACTTTTGGCGATTCTTAATTTAACCCCTAATAGTTTTTCAGATGGGGGACGTTTTTCCAGTTTTAAATCTGTTCAACAGTTAATTTCATTTTTATACACCCAGGGAGTTCGTCATTTAGATTTTGGCGCTGAAAGCACCGCGCCTTCCCATTTGCCAGTGGATTTAGAGACAGAATGGCAGCGGTTTGAAACTTATCTTATTCCAGTTATTTCCCAGATTCCTGATGGGCTAGTGATTTCTTTTGATACTTATAAACCAGAAATTTGTCGACGATTGATGCAGGCCTTTGCCAAACGAAAAGAGGATTTTACCTTTATTTGGAATGATGTCTCGGGAGTGGTGGACCAAGAGGGGTTGGCAGTGTTGTTCGATTATCCCGCTCTTTTTTATGTGCTCAATTTTAACTTATGTTTGAGCAGAGAAAATGTTTTAAACCATAAAAATTTTATTCTCAACATCGATTCACAGAAAAATTTTTTTCAATCCATGGCCAACTTTTTTTTCGAAACCCAAAAAAATCAATTGAGATTAATTCAACCCAACAGAATTATTTATGATCCTGGTTTTGGATTTTCCAAGAGTCGGGAGCAAAATTTATGGCTTTTGAATGCTTTTCTTACGGATCATGTTGATGATGTTGACCATGGACTCAATTTTCTCTTCAAGCATGGACATTTAATGTTGGGTATTTCTCGTAAATCATTTTTACGATCAGCGGATGATAATTTACTTCAAGGTGAACTCAAATTTAATCAGGCGGACTTGCAAGAATATCAATGGATGTTGGGTGTTTCGCAAAAGTGGGCCAATCAAAGATGCTTATTTCGAACTCACGTTCCCATAAGTTGGTCGGTGGTCTAGTCGATAAATAATTTTTTGATTTTGATCTTTAAAATTAGTTGGAAAATAAAAGTCGAGATTTCCTAATTCATATTTTTTTATTTGGTGGTAATAATCACCTTGTGGTTTTCCACTGCCTATGACCAAGGAAAAAACAGCTGCCGAAGAGCCTGGGATTTGAATGGGTCTAAATTGCCATACGCTCAGTTCTGGATAATTCTGTTGATTAGCAAACGGTTGAATTTGTGACAGATCGATTGGAAGAATCCAAATAGAGGGATGTTCAAGGCCGACAAAATGGTTTTTAGAAATTCGGTATTCTTCATTGAGTGATAAAGCAAGCCATTCTCCTATTTCGATGATTTCAACGGCACTTAGGGCAAAGGGAGTTTTATCTTCAGCAATGGCGTAAAGATTTCTGACTCCAATGAATAGATTTTTATTTTGCATTTTTTCTAAAACATCAGCACTGGGAAAGAGAAGATCGAGTTGAAGCTTGTGAACCTTTTTATCTCGCAAAAAACGAGGGCCATCGAGGTTATTTTTTTTAAGTATTAAGGTTAAATCAATCTCTCCATTGACTGGTAACTGGGTTATCTTAATATTATTTTCAAAGGGTGATTCTTTAAAAATTTTTAATAAGTTTTTTTCTAAAAGTTCATCACTCATTCGCAATGAGGCCACCGGACCCATTGCATGGTCAGGACTAAGCGATGCCACTTGGCGATTTAAATACGGATGTTTATTCCGCAAATCACTCCAATAGATAGAAGTAGAAGAATCAGGATTTTCTTGCTCGATGTGTTTCTTTTCAATTTTTATAATCACTAAGAGCATCGCCAAAGTTAAAACAAAGGTCATTGGGGTAGTGTATTTATTCACAAGATTCTCCTTATGTTCATATCGGAGTAAATTGCTCGGCAATAAAGGTTTTTTTAATTCTTCTTTATTATTATGTGAAAACATATGGTTAGGTGTTTAAAAAATTGATTTTTTTATGAAATTTACTAACTTTAGAAAAATCCCCTCTCATTTATGATATTGAATTTTTAGTTTTAACTGGTTTAGAACCATGAGCAAAATCCATGTTTTTTAAGTTTCCAATTTTTTTTGTCATAACGGTGATCGTCGCCTTTTTTTCTCAGTTCAATGTCGTTCAAGCTTTAGTGATTTATGGTGATGATGATCGATGGGAAATCGAAGATGAACGATTGGATGAAAATGTACAATCTTTGGCCCAGACGGTTTTAACGGCAGTTCCGGTTGATGCGTTAAAATTTGAAACCAATCTTGAAACCAAAAATAACAAGACAGTATTTGTTCCTAGTAAAGTAGTTACTTTAGGTAAAAAAAATCGACTCTGTGTAGATGGAGATGGCGACCAGAATCAAGATCCTTTTTATCAACAAATTGTTTTAGGAAATTGTAACGGTGTTTTAATCGACCATGATAAAGTTTTAACTGCTGGTCATTGTGCAAGAGACCTTTATCATTGCCAACAAAAGCACTGGGTGTTTGATTTTTACCATCGAATTGATGGGCAATATCAATTTTCTTCTGACCAAGTATTTAAATGTGAAAAAATTCTGGCCCATCATTATAATCCTAAAGGCGTAGATTTTTCGATTATCCAGTTGGATCGTTCAGTCAAACGCAGACAAAAAGTAGTAAAAAATTGGCAAGAACTCCCATTGGATACCCCCGTTGCGATGATTGGATCCCCTCGAGGAATACCGTTAAAGTATACCGCCAATGCTACGATTCAAGGGTTCTCCACCGATATTGCTCATACCAATTTGGATAGTTTTGGTGGCAATTCCGGAGCCCCGGTTTATTCGGCTAATGATTTAAAATTAATCGGTATAGTGGTTCGCGGGGAAGTTGATTACCTCAAAGATCCAGACCGAGATTGTTATCGCTTAAATAAACTTAACCAACAAATTACCGACCTAAATCAGTCAGAAGAAGTTGTGCCGCTTCATTCAATTATTCCTTTTCTACCCGACGGCCTTCGCAAAAAACTCCAATGTTTAACTTTTTGACTCTAAAATTCTAGAGGGTTAGTTTAGTTAAACATTCCATACTAGATTGAACTTCATTTGATTGATAACATTTATAGGTGCAATGAATAAATTCCAAGGAAGGGGTTTACATGTTTTTTGATCTACGTTTCAGACTTTTTTATTCTATTTTTATTCTTTTACTCAATTTTGTTTTCAGCGCGTCCTCCTGGGCGATTGTTTTAGAAGCGATTTACGGTGATGATGATCGGCAAGAGGCCCATCTCTGGAAAGGGACTGAAGTTTTTGAATGGACACGCGCCACCGCCGCGATGGTGGATAAAAAAAACATTCAAAGAAATTGGTTTTTCGGCAGTCGTTATGAGTTCAAAAATGTAAAAACACTCAATAAAGATTCCAACGTTTGTGCTGATGAAAGATTTGCCAAGCAGTTATCACCCGCAAAATGTACAGGTGTTTTGGTGGGAGAAGATTTGCTTTTAACCGCCGGTCATTGCATTGAGGATGCCAAAGATTGTAAAAAATATCGATGGGTCTTTGATGTCAAAGAAACGCCAACAGGTGGAATTGAAAAAAAGTTTCATCAATCCTTGGTTTTTAAGTGTAAAAAAATCGTTAAACGCGATTATGATTTTGGCAAAAAAGTCGATTTCAGTTTGATTCAACTTGATAAAAAAGTTAGTGGACGAGCTCCAGTAAAGTTTCGCCAAAATGGTAATATGTCTGATGCTGCTGATTTGTTTATCATCGGCCATCCTTCAGGTTTACCACTCAAAGTGGCCAACAATAGTCGCCCTATTGATAATACCCATGAGAATTATTTTATCGCTGATTTAGATGCTTTTGAGGGTAACTCAGGCTCACCAGTGATCGACCGAAGCACCGGTTTATTAGAAGGCATTCTGGTAGCGGGTAGTCGCGATTATTATTTAGATCCAATCAATCAATGCCAACGTTATTTTAAATGTGAGGATAATACTTGTGGTGGCGAAGAGGTCACCAGGATTATCAACGTTTTTCCATACTTGCATCTTTAATCATGTCGCGTCATAATTAATTTATGTCTGCGATTTTGGCCCATCTTCATTTAAATACTAGCTGTGTCACCAAGATGGGGCGATTTATCTCTCAAGTTTTGGCGATGGAAGTTGAATCAGAAAATGACTCTATCACTTTTGTCTCGCGGGGATTAAAAATTCATTTTCATCCCATGCTGGGGTCTTTTCCCATTGAGCATTCACTCCATTCGATTATGTTGGAGCTTTATGCTGATGAGGGAGAAGAAGACTGGTCAAATTTGGCGCAAAGAATTGAATTTTTCCATTACAGTGCTGATAAAAACAATACCTTATGTTTAACCCCTATAAGTGAAACTGATTGGCATTTAGTCGATCACGATGGCAGAGCATGGCTTCTCAGATCCCCGCCTGAAAAATCAGACGAACCTTCTTACCAGCAAGAATTATGCTTATCCACATCACTCGCCTCACCACAGAGGCAAAATTTTATTTCTTATTCTTAACTCTGCTAACATTTCTGATACAAATGTTTGACTTTCACAAACGCTTATTCGAAAATTTCCAATTCTGTTCTTAGTAATAATAAAAGCTCGTTTTTAGCTATTAACGCGCCATTAAAAAAGCGACTCTTTTACTGAAAGAATTTTTCGCAAGGTTTAAAGAGAGAGAGAGAAAAAAGACAGGCTTAAAATTGGGGGAAAAAGTGGAACAACAAACGAAATTAAAATCACTGTCACTGAAATCAATTTTATTTCTCTTTTTAGTTTTTTCCTATTTGATGGGACAAAATAATGTTTTAGCGGTGACCATCGCCATTATTGATTCTGGAACGGATTATCATCATCAAAATTTAGTCAACCAATTCTGGAATAATCCAGTGGATAATACTACTAACGGTGTCGATGAAGACAAAAACGGTAAAGTTGATGACTTGTACGGATGGAATTTTGCCGAAAATAATTGGGAAGTTATCGATTATCGTTACTCAGGAATTTTTTCCCAAAATGTTTTAAAGTTTTTTGAAATTCAAGGCAAAATGATGGAAGGAGCAGCTTCCGAAAAAGAAAAAAATTGGGTTAAAGAAAAGTTGACCGATAAATTATTTGTTTTAGAGTTGCAAACGTTTGCGAACTTTGTTCATGGTACCCATGTGGCCGGAATTGCCGCTAAGGCCAACGACAATGATATCCTGGCGATAAAACTTATCCCCACATCAATTGTTTCTAATCAATATTTATCCGTAGTGAATGAACATAAAAATCAAATCAATAAAAATCAAAATGTTCCTAAAAAAGACGAAGACGTTAAAGAAATAGTTTTAAAAATGAGTTTAGATAAAATCGCGACTGAACAATCAACCGTATTTATTGAAATTGGTGATTATTTAGCCGAGAAAAAAGTTGATGTGGCGAATGGTAGTTTTGGCACAGGAACTGCCCAAGCCGCGGCGATTGTGACTTCTTTATATAATTTGGTGTTTGGTCAAGCGCCCAATGAATTAGAACTAAAAAAATATTCAAAATATTTTTTACAACAAGTGCTTAATGCCGCTCAAACAATGGTCGATAAATCACCCAAGACCGTTTTTGTTTTTGCAGCTGGGAATGAAGCCAATGACAATGATGTGATGCCTACATCACCAGCTTCGATCAGAGCAAAAAATGTGGTTACTGTCGCTGCCACTCATCGGCAACATGGAATAGCAGCTTTTTCGAATTATGGTTATGAATCCGTTCATGTCGCCGCACCTGGTGTGAATATTGAGTCGCTCATACCAGACGATGGAAAAATGAAAATGAGTGGAACTTCTCAAGCTGCTCCTTTTGTGGCGAATGTGGCGAGCGAAATTATGAAAACAAATAATCGTTTGGTTGCTTTTGAAGTTAAGAAAATTCTGATGGAAACCGTGGATCACAAAAGTTTCTTAGTGGGGAAAGTGGCCTCAGCTGGAATCGTCAATGCAGAGAGAGCCGTTTTAGCGGCTCAATTGGCGCTCGATCGTCCATTAAATGAAGCAATAACAACTTCATTTAAATTGGTCATCGATGCTGGTGAATCGGTGGTGGAATCTTTGACATTAAATACGATTGATTATCATGGTTTTGTTTTCCCATTACCATCACCATATTAGCGAAAGGAACAGTTTAAATTTTTAACTCAATTTTAAGCTGTTCATAATTAATTTTAGTCAGTTGATGAGGCATTAAGGGAATAGAATTTTTGATAATGATTTCATTGTAGGGGAGCTTGAGAGAAGTGAGAAAGGCCTTAACTTTTTCGACTACCTCCTGAGCTTGATTTAGATATTTTTTTTCCGGGCACACCACACAAAAAACTTTTTTATCTTTTTCAAAATAGGCACATGAACTTACCCATGAGCAGAGGTGAATATCATTTTTAACCAGTGATTCGACGGTAGAGTTGGGATAAAACTTGCCATTAAATTCTATGGCGTTTGCCAAAGGCCCAAAAAACCAAACTCTTTTTTGAGCATCCATGCGTACTAAATCACCTGTTCGATGCCAAGTAATGCCAAAATCATCAACAATTTTTTTGAGAGGATGATGTGTTTGTTTTTTTGAATAGTCATAGTAGTCGCGACAAACATGTTCTCCGGCAACAATCAATTCTCCAAACTCTGTGCCCGTCGTTTCATATTTCGCCCAGTCTGAAAAATCGTTAATGGTGACCGGAGTTGAAGCATTCGCTCTGATAATTTTAAGTCCTACTCCAGAATCAAATTGACCTAAGCAGATGCCCGTTTTTAAAAACAGTTGTTCTTCTTTGTCGGTATTAGATAAAAATTCATGAGAAGTTAAAAATGATTTATCATCTATTTTTGCCAGTGGTTCTGCTTCTAAATGTCCATAGAGAATATTGATGGTTGCCTTGGGAAAAACTTTTTTTAATTTTACAATTTGTTCTGGCCCTAAAATTCCTCCACCGGAAATGATCGAATCAACAGTGGAAATGATTTTTTGATTTTCTCGACAATAGTCTCCTAAGGCGATCAATTGTCTTGGCCATAAACTTATTCTGGTCACTTTTTCATTGATCAGTTGATGATATAAAATTTTGCCATCACTTGATTGTATTTCATTTGGATCAATCGCTGCCAAGATGGTAGTCACACCATGGGCGAGGTTGTTGAGAATAAATAATGGAAAGCTGCTGAGTTCAACACAATTTTCTGGATGTGGGATTAATCGGCGAAAAGCAAAAAATTGTGCTGCTAAATAACGATGAGTCCGATTGGGACCGATTAAATCTCCCGTGGGATTTTTAATCTGTGATGAAAAGATCACTAGGGCAGGATGCTCTTGTTCCACCGGAACTGTTTCCGCTTCTAGTTTAGATTTTATAAAGGGTTCAAAATTAACATTTGTTGATGGGGGTTTCTTAGCAGTATTTGAAACTGCATGATCAGTTTCTTTTTCGGCTAATTGATGGTCTATTTGTTGATCAACACCGTTGCCCACGATAATTTTGATTTTTACATTTTTTTCAAAATATTTTTCTTGG
>JBIKWR010000157.1:0-7547 GCA_044356225.1 Bacteriovoracaceae bacterium
CAGAACCGACAAGGGATCGTGCTTCTTTCCCATCATTGAGATTATGATGATCCCGCGACAAGAGTGTATTGAGTTGACGCCTTAAAGAACTTTCATCCTCAATCTGATAAAAAACGCCACCGACACATAATTTACATTCTCCCGATTCTTCACTAACTAAGATCACCACGGCATCTGTTTCTTCACTAATACCTAAGGCCGCCCGATGGCGTGTTCCGTAATGTCGATCAATCTCAATGTTTTTTGACAATGGCAAAAATGCTCCAACACAAAACAATCGTCCATCGGAAATGATAATCGCCCCATCATGAAGAGGAGAGCGGTTATGAAAAATACTAAAAATTAAATCACTGTGAACTTTGGCATCCAAAATTGTCCCGGTTTTTGCATAATTAGCAAGACCATTGTGTCTTTCAAAAACGATTAATGCTCCCACTTTTTCACTCGCTAAATGAGTGCATGCCTCGATCACTTCTTCCACAATTTTTTGAGAATCTAATTGATGTTTCTTACCCCAAATTTTAGTTTTTCCCAAACTCGCCAAACTCATCCTAATTTCTTCTTGAAAAATAATAATAAAAATCACAATAAAAGAATCAAAAAAATGATCTAAAATCCAGTTAAGAGAATAGAATTGATAACTGTGACTAAACCAAAATAAGATAACTATCGCTAACAATCCAATAAGTATTTGTACCGCTCGAGTGCCTCGAATAATCACTAAGATATTATAAATAACGATGGAAACGATGAAGACATCGATAAAATCTTTCAAATTAATATGTTGAAATAATTGAATGATTTGGTTCATAGGTGGGAATCGGTCAAAAAGTTTGGAAATTCAATTTAAGAATAAAAAATAACTCGGCCAGGAGTTTTCTTCCTGGCCGAGCTCTTTTATCTACTAAATTGTTTGGGAAATATTTAAGCCGCTTTTTTAATAGTGGTTGTTTCACTCAGCTTTTTAAGGATTTCATCGGACTGTAAAATTTTCTTTCTAAGGGCCTCTCGACTTATACCCATGATTTTTGCCGCTTGTGATTTATTATTGTTATGCCTTTTAATTTCTGCATCAATCAGCTTTCTTTCAACTAAAAGCACTCGGTCTTTAAGGGAAATCGCCACATCCGAAGCAAAAGGAATATCATCAAACATTTTTAAAGTTGATTTAGATTTATCAAACAACGGAGTAGCAGTGTTAGAAAGATCTCCAATAATATGGGCCTTAGGATTATACAGCACCGCTCGCTCTACACACTTTCGAAGTTCGGCGACATTTCCTGGCCAATCGTATTCGGTAAATGCGGTCAAGGCTTGTTCAGTGAACGTTTTTAGTAGTAATCCCTGTTTTTTACATTCAATTTTTAAGAAAAAATCCACCAAAAATTTAACGTCACTGCGGCGTTTGCGTAGCGGATCAACAAAGACAAAAGCTTGGGACAAGTAATCATGTAAATCTTTATTAAATTCTGAATTGACCACCATTTCTTGGATATCACTGGTTGATGTCGCCAATAATCGTGCATCAATCGAAGTTTTAGCTCCTAAAATTCCTTCATTGAGGGTTTTGATTAATCGCGCTTGAGTATCTAAAGTGAGATGTTGAACTTCATGAAGGATGATCGTTCCACCTTTGGCCAATTCAAATGCGCTTGGAATTTGTCCTTCTGGACCTTGGCCACCAAAAATTTTTAACTCCAAGGCCTCTTCAGTCATTCCCCCACAATGTATTTTTACTAATTTGTTTAATCCTCTTCGGCCTTCGAAATGAATTATCTCTGCCAAAAGAGTTTTACCAACTCCTGGTTCACCATGAATCAAAACAGGTCCTTCTAAGTCTTTTAACTTAATGATGGAACTGCGAATTTTTGAAGCGATGGGCGTTTTACCAATCATTACGTGTTTGCGGTCAAAAGGAGTACTAAAACGGCGTATTTGAGAACGTTCTGAAATTGGATTAAAATTATGAAAAAGTGATGAAAAAACTAACGACATAACCTTCATGGTTTTTTCATCTTCAACCGTGAATCGATCTTCATTTCTTTTATTCAGAATTTGAATGACACCGATAATTTTATCTTCGCGATTGTGAATAGGATTACAAATAATGGATTTAGTTTTAAACCCTGTCATCTTATCAAAAGCATCATTAAATCGACTTTTGTCGTGATCCGTATCGATGTTAAGTGAAACTCCAGTCGTAAAAACAGTTCCCGCAATTCCTTGGCGATAATCAAACTTGAGTTGATCCTTATCTCCGCCTTGCAAAGCCACTGCTTCTAGTTCATTGGTTTCAGGATTGATTAAAAAAATCGTTGATCGTTGAGCATTTAATATCCTGGAAACTTCTTGCAATAAATTGCCAATAAAATTTTCTTTATCTGAAAAATTAGTGATGTCCCGGAATAGCGAAAGTAACAAAGAGAGCATTTCAAAGCCCTCAGTGGCCGAGGTGTATCTTTCTCGCAAGGCGGAATCCACTAAGCAGGATTTTAATCTTTCTGGAGAAAATGAATTGATATAGGCCTCAATAAATTTTTTAACTTCAACACCATCTTCTTCACTGACTTCTAATCCATAAATTATTCGTTCATCTAGCTCGACACTAGAAAATGCCCGTACCACTTTGGCATTTATTTCTAAATTAATTTTTCGAAAATGGATGGATAAGACCAAATCAAGTCCGACTGAAAGTCTTTCTTTAGTGGCAAAGCCTAGACCCGTAACGCTGATATCCACCAAACGAGCATCTTCAATGTAATTATCCTCTTTCCCCGAATCATCCACATGCGATACTAAAAACCGCACATCATCTGCACTTTCTACTCTGATGCGAAAAGATTGATAAAATTTAAACTCTGAAAAACTTGCCAGCATAGTATAACTCCATGAATTCTTATTAAGTTAAGGCCTCTTTATTTTTAATTCTTAAAGTTGCAAACAATTTGGGGAGATCAAGGTCCTAAACGCTTTAATTATCAATCTTTTTAACTTCCCCTATTCTTCGTTTCGGCAGGCCAAAATTTTTTTTTAGGTTTTTGCCAGTTTTTTTTGGCAATAAGTCATTTTTAGCGCCATCGACCACTAATTTATCCCCATAACCAACTCTAACAGTCGATTTTCTAAAGACAGACCTTGATAAATTCCAATAAGATATACCTATGCAACTTTTTGCTAAATTTTTTGTCCTGACCCTGTGGTTATTGGTTTCTTGTGCGAACTGGAACAAGCAAACTGAAACCGCCCATAATTCTGACATGCCATTAGATTCAAAAGATTCAAATGAAGCAAAAGATGCAAAAAACAGCGTTGCCAATTCAGGGGAATTGGCGAATGAAACGACGACCCCGACCAAATCTGAAAATTTAGGCCAAGAGACCAAGCCCAACAAGACCAGCGGAAAAAATGAAAATTTTCAGTTTCAATCTTCTATCGATTATCGACCGGCAAAAAATAAAAATCACCTGCCATTGCCGATGCTCGAAAAATTTTGCCAAGAGCTTGATCAAAAATTTATATCACTAGGTTGGAAAAATCCTCGTTGCCTTAACTATTCTTGGAATCACGTGCGAAACTCCGTGGAAAACCGACCCTTAGTTTGGTTTGTTCATGGCGATGAAGGAATCAAAAATGACCCTGCCCCCAATACCACTCTGGTCTTTTGTGGAGTCCATGGGGATGAGATCACTCCCATGCGCTTTTGTTTTGATATTATAAACCATATTTTAGTTAATCAATCTCACTATCAGGATAGTTTAATTGTTGTTGCTCCCTTGGCCAATCCCGATAGTTTTTTTAAAGCTAAACCCACCCGAACTAATGCTAACGGAGTGGATATAAACCGTAACTTTCCAACCGATGACTGGAATAAACAAGCGCGTAAATTATGGATCGAAAAATTTCGCAAAGATCCTAGAAGAAATCCTGGTGACTCTCCCATTTCAGAACCAGAAGTTGTTTTTCAAGTAAATCTGATCAAAAGATACATGCCGGATAAAATTATTTCTGTTCATGCACCATTGACCATGCTCGATTACGATGGCCCAGAATTAAGTGAAAGCGCCGATGCTGCGAATGAACTGTTAATTCAAATGAGTAAAAAAGCTGCTGGCTATAAAGTGATGGATTATCCCTATTTCCCGGGTAGCTTAGGAAAATATGCGGGGAAAGAAAAAAATATTCCTACTTACACATTAGAACTTCCGACTTCCGATCCACGTTACAGCGACCATTACTGGAACCTTTTTCGTAATTCCATCCACCATGCATTTGTTCATGATCTAAGATCTTCCAGCAAAGAAGTAGTGTCCAACGAAGAATAATAAGTTAATCAAGAGTAGAAAAAAGAAAAATCCAAAAGATAAAATTCTGAATTAAATGTTCAGCATAAGGGTAACGACTTTTCTCAGTGTCGACGAAAAGTTTCGCTAAAAGGCCATTACCCCTAGGCCAAGATCTCAATCCGTGATCTCGATATCCCCCCATCCCTGGATAACCATAACTGAACAAAACAACTTCAAACAATATTAGTAAAAATATGCTAACGCGCTTAATAGTGCTTAGCTAGCAGACATTATTTTAAAATGACATTTGTAAGAAAATGTTAGGCAATGGTTTTTTATCTCAATCTTGAGCAATTTCTAGTCTACCGAGTTCCATTTCCATCATCAACCGGACGAGGTGGCAATTTTTTTAATAAAAATATTGGGATCAGCAAAAAGAGTGCCCCTAAAAAATAGGGATAACTGGCCCCCCATTGCCAATAAATTAAACTGGCAAGGATTGGCCCAATAACTCTGGCCAAAGCGCCTAAGGATCGAAAAATCCCCAAAACCTTTCCTTGATTTTCGGCAGGAGAATAAAGAGTGACTAAGGAAGTTATACAAGGAATGACTAAAGAAGATCCCACCGCTAGAAAGAACAACCCACCATAAAGCAGCAACCAATGGTGAGCAAAACCAATCAACACTAAACCAGGTAATAAAAGTATCAATCCTCTAACCGCCAATTTTTGTTCTCCCACTAGACCGGCCTTGCGACGGACGTACCCACCCTGAACCAAAGCAATGATAAAACCGATAAAGATAAACATGTAAGCATTATCCATCGATGAAAAACTAAGTCGCTCCACCGCCAAAAAAGTTAAGGTAAACTCCATCCCTGAAAACGCTAACAAAAATAAAAAATGACCAAAATTTGCCAGATTCACTCCTTTATAGGGTAGAGGCTTAAGTAGTAAAAAAGGATTAGCGGAGCGCTCGTTGGTTGCTTTCCCTCTTTTTTCTGGAGGTAATGATTCTTTGAAGTATTTAAAAATAAAAAAAATGTTAAACAAAGATAACAGCGCTGCGATCAATGCCGGAGCACTGAAAGGATTGAGGCCGTAACGAACTCCTGTTGGCCAATAGGTCGTTAGGTCGATCATCGAAAACAATCCACCAAAGGCCGGTCCTAGAATAAAGCCTAGAGCAAAGGCGATACCTACAAACGCCATACCACGAGAGCGATTTTGAGAATCAGTAATATCGGCCACAACTGCCGTTGCCGTTGAAATATTTCCCGCCATGATGCCGCCGATAAATCGCGCTAAGATTAAAAGCGTAAAAGAGCCGCTAAAAAACCATAAGACATAACTTAAAAACAAGCCCATTAAACTAATTAATAAGACTGGGCGACGGCCAATTCGGTCTGACAAACTTCCCCAAAATGGCGCGAATAAAAACTGTAAAAAACTATAAATCGCCCCTAGAAATCCTCCAAACAAAACGATCGGGGTAAATGTTTGTTCTGATGAGTTAAGTGATGTCAAAGCGTTAATCTGTTCAAAAATACTTTTCAAAAAATAGTTATCGGCATCTACTTGCATATAGTGTTTGGCCATAGCGGGAAATAACGGAAAAATAATAGAAAAACCTAACAGATCTAAAAACAAAGTCAGAAAGATAATTTTGAGTGTTGTTTTGGTCTCAGGCTTCAGAGGAGGAGTGGTCATTTTAGGGCTTGTCATTTCTTGCTCCAATTGATTTTTATCAATTTGATAATTGAGATTATATTTTTCGTCGGCATTTCCGTTGACCATCGTATAAATAAACTGGGCATAGTCTTCCACCCATGATGGATTAGTATTGAGGCAGGGAATGGTGAGAAGCTGCCCACCATTGTGGGCCACTTCTTCACTTAACTCATGGCCTATTTCATCGGTGGTTTCTAAACAATCCACCACAAAACTTGGACAATAAATAGCAATATTTTTCTCGCCGGCCAAAACCCATTTGATCACCGTTTCATCGGTGTATGGTTTGAGCCACTCTTCGCTGCCAAAACGTGATTGAAAAGTAATCGAGATTTGATCTTTAGTTAACAGGTTTAACTTATTTTTAATCAACAGATAGGTTTCAAAACAATGCTGAAAATAAAGATCTTTTTTCACCACAACTCTTCTGGTGGGAATCCCATGAAAACTGAGAACTAATCGATCGATGGGAAATGAAGAGGACCGAACAGAGCTTTCTATCTGTTTAACACTATTGTCAATAAAGGCCTTTGAGCGATGATAATGACTAACAATTTCCAATGAAGGAATATTGACTCTCGATTTTAAATCTTTAAACAAACCATCAATCCCAGAACCAATTGTGCTTTCGGCATATTGGGGAAACTGCGGTAAAACTAAAACTTTTTGCGCTCGAGTTGCAAAATCTTCCATCTCCCATAGGTCAAGAATCTCATTGACTCGGGGGGAGCATAACAAAAAAGCCGGTTGAACTTCATGGCCAGAATCAGCCGGAAAAAAGCGATTGAGTTGAATCACAAAGTCTTTGGTGGTTTTGACCAATGGAAAAGCTTGGCCATCCCAAATACGCTGGTAGGCACGTGCCGAACGAGCGGGGCGAAAGGGCAAAACAAATAAATTCAAAATCAATTTCCATAAAAAGGGATTGATATCCACCACTCGAGGGTCTTGTAAGAACTCTTTTAAAAAACGCCGAACACTTCGCACGGAGGGATCTTTAGGAGATCCAAGTTGCACTAAAAGAACTTTCGTTTTAACTGGTGTTTTGTAGGGCAATTTATTCACACTCATCATGCGCCTTGATAGAAAAAGCTAGTTATTATTTCAATAATAACAACTACATCTTGTCTTTTTTTAATCCTTATATCAAAGTCCTATGATCGTGACAAAGACCAAGTTATAAAAGGTTAATAGCGGTGCTGGTTGAGACTAGGAATTAATATTTATCATCCTTTATTCATGGCCTATAAAATGAAAAAAACAAAACAAAAAAACCCAAAGACCCTTTCTTCAAAAATCATCGATCAAGAAAAAGTGCGCCATCAAGAAGTCTTGGCATTAGGATCAAAAGTGGATTATCAAACCACTTACCATCCACAAGTTTTAGAAAGCTTTGAAAATCGTCATCCTGGTGTGGATGCTTGGACTTCACTTGTTTGTACGGAATTTACGTCATTATGTCCTAAAACCGGCCAGCCAGATTTTGCTCGAATTTACATAAATTATGTCGCCGATCAAAAGATGGTTGAGAGTA
>JBIKWR010000159.1:0-7504 GCA_044356225.1 Bacteriovoracaceae bacterium
TCTGTATCTAAGGCATCCTGGAATAAAAGCCACTCCGGACTTTTTCGTGGTAGCAATTTTTTAATGAAATGCGCCACCAAAATGAACCAGGATTAACAACGAATTTCCCCTCACACTACGTTGGTCCCGCCAGCGGCCCAACCAAAGGGCCAAGCTGCGCGGGCCCCAAGCAAAACTTTCTTTTAAACTTTCGACACCTGTACTTTGCAATAAGAAATTTATCAAGATTTGAATTTAAAGTTAACGAATGATCTTAACTAAACGGGATTGAAGACTATTAGGCCTTAAACAAAATATTTAATTATTTTTTTGCAAGAGTCAGAATTATTTTAAAAAATATTTTTGTAGAGATTTTTAATCGTGAATGTTGACTAAATAAGGCCCGCCGTTTGGCCTTTTGGATGGCCACTGCGGGCTTGTTTGTGGTAGCAATTTTTTTTTGAAGGAAAAATAATTTTGAGTGATTTAAAATAAAAATTCGATGTCATGATTTTCTAACATTTTTCGAAATGCTTTTATTTTGATAAAAACTTTTAATGAAAAACCAAAACTATAATAATGAAATCCATCAAAATCTTATCACGTTAACTAAACTTGAGAGAAAAACTCTCTCAGAAATTTTAGAACTTTTGCGACTGAATTTTAATCAAAAAGTTTTTGCCAAAATGGGCTATTCGCATCTAGTGAAATATATGGTGTCGGAATTGGGGTATAGTGAATCAGCGGCATGGAGAAGATGGACTGCGCTTAAGATTACAGAAGAACTACCCGAGGCAAAAAAAATGCTTCAAGATGGCGTTGTGAATTTGTCTAGTTTGGGGAAACTATCTCATCATATGAAAAATGAACCCATCGATAAAAAACGAAAAGCTTTATCTGTTATTCAAAATAAAACTTTAAACGAAGCGGAAAAAAGTCTCTTTGGTATAACTGGGCGCAACACCGAAAGGCAGGATTTACTTCAGCGTGCCTCTGAAAATACTCAGAGAATGTCAGTCACTTTAAGTGATGAAACGGTGGAGAAATTAAATAAACTGAAACAGCTCATGCAAAAAACTAAAAATGATGAGGTTTTAAACTTTGCTCTCGACTGTGCTATTAAAAATTTTTCAGAGAAACCTGTCAAACAATCAAAATCTAGTCCTATCGCGCGAGTTGCGAGAGGAAATTTGCGACAAGAAGTTTTAAAACGTGACTCCCATACGTGTCAGTATCCAGGTTGTGATGAAACAAAGTATTTGCACCTTGACCACCAGGTTCCTTTTGCCCAGGGAGGTTTGACCACTTCTTCCAATCTATCAGTATTATGTTCCACTCATAATCGTTTAAAAGGTGCTCGGAAAGCTTGAATTCACATTCAAGAATTTAGGTTTATTAACTATTTAACCAAAAATGATAAAGAGGCTTATTTTTGAAAATCAATCTTACGCTCCTGAGGCAAAGCTTTCACAGGAAATCTCAACCAGCACCGCTATAGATGATCGACATTTGATTCAAATAAAAATTATCTTTTATTGATTATTTCGCCTAAGTGACTGAATTATTTGAAAAACTTTGCAATAGTTGAGCAAGATCGTTGGTAAAATAGGTTGAGTTAGTTGGCGAATGGTGTTAAATTGATGGAGTTAGTGTTCTAGTTTTGTTGTTCGAGTCAGCCGGTAAATCTTTAGTAAGTTTTCCACGATCTCCAGACAATTCATAGAATTCAGTTAGCGGGCCCAGAGCTTTTAACACTGTGTTTTGAGACTGGCCCAATCCCAACCGTTGGAGGTTATTATGGGAAAAAAATTGTATGTAGGTAATCTATCGTTCTCAACCACAGATCAACAATTGTCAGATTATTTTTCTGAACATGGAACTGTTGATTCGGCAAAAATCATCATGGATCGAGACACAAATAGAAGCAAAGGTTTTGCTTTTGTTGAAATGTCGACTGATGACGAAGCTCAAGCTGCGATCGCTGCTCTTGATGGTGCAGAAGTTGATGGTCGCGCACTTAAAGTGAATGAAGCTAAACCAATGGAGCCAAGAGAAAATCGTGGTTCTTTCGGTGGTCAATCACGTGGTGGAAGAAGCAATCGCTATTAATTAGCTTTTAAATTATCTCAATCATAAATTCCGTGTTTCTAAGTAAAATTAGAAACACGGTTTTTTTTTGTCAAAATTTTATCTCTAATGGCAATTTTAAATAGGAAACCCCATTGGATTCTGCAGGTGGTAGTTTTCCCGCATCAATATTAATTTGGATGCTTGGAAGTAAAAGTTTGGGGGCGGAAAGAGTTTTATCGCGAGCTTCTCGAAAAGAAATGTATTCTTTTTCCGAGGTTGATTCTTTTATCTGAATATTAGAGATTTTACTTTCACCAACAGATGTTTCAAATTTTATCTCTCGAGAATTGGGTGCATAGTCATGTCCCACAAAAATTTTCGTGTGATTTGGTAGTTGATAAATATTTTTGGCAATCGAGAGGTACAAATCTTTGGCACTTCCCTTCGGAAAATCACATCGTCCAGTGCCTGAGTCGGGCATGAAAAGGGCGTCGCCGGAAAACAAAGCATCGCCAAATAAATAACTCATACAAGCCGGGGTATGGCCAGGAGTGGGAATCGCTTTCATTTTTAGTGTTCCAAATGAAAATTCTTCAAAATCTTTAAAGAGTTTATCAAATTGTCGACCATCGGTATGAATGTAGTTGAGATGAAAGTGAGATTTGAAAACTTCTTGGACAATTTTAATTTTTTCACCGATCGCTAAAATCGCCTCGGGAAAAAGTTTTTTTAAAAAATAAGAGCTGGTCAAATGATCAGCATGGGCATGAGTTTCTAAAATGCCTTTTATTTTTAATTTTTTTTCCGCAATAAATTTTTGTAATTCTTTGAGTGATTTATCTTTAATTTGACCTGAGGCTTGATCAAAATTCAAGACTGGGTCTATAATCACAGCATCAAAGGATTTTTCATCAAAACACACATAAGTTAAGGTGTTGGTTTCGTTATCAAAAAAATGTTGTATTTGCATGGTGCTTTCCTTTCAAAATTTCGTCTATTATAAATCGAAGGATCTATGAAATCAAAATTTGCCGACCATAAAAATTTATTAACGCTCGCTTGGCCTTTAATTATTGCCAATAGTTTTTGGAATTTACAAATTACTATCGACCGCATTTTTCTGGGCCAATATTCCACTGAATCTCTTGGCGCTGCAGTGGCGGTGATGGGGATTTTTTGGACACCCATGGCCCTTTTACAGCAAACTGCCGCTTATTCGACTACTTTTGTCGCTCAATATTTAGGGGCAAAAAAAATGAATATGATTGGTTCGACCGTGTGGCAATCCATTTATATTTCAATTATCGGCGGCTTGGCCTTTTTATTGCTTATACCTATGGCAGAAGTGATTTTTCATTTCATCGATCATGATGAAAAATTACAAATCTTAGAAATAGAGTATTTTAGTTCTTTATGTTGGTCGGCTTTGCCAACTGCTATCGTGGCGGCGGTCAGTTCATTTTATACAGGACTGGGTAAAACTAAAACTATTGTGGCGATCAACTTTGTCGGTTTAATTTCCAATGTTTTATTTGATTATTTACTCATTTTTGGCAATTGGGGATTTCCGGAAATGGGAATTTATGGAGCAGGATTGGCCACCTCTTTAGCAGCGTTGGTTGCGGCGATTTTTGGACTCGCTATTATCTTTCGTCCAGAATATGAACGTTTATATCAAATTCGCACTGCCTGGAGAATGAATCTAGACTTACTCAAACGTTTTTTAAAATATGGCATCCCCAGTGGTTTGCAATGGGCGCTCGAAGGTTTGGCCTTTAGTTTTTTTCTGATTATAGTCGGCAAGATGCCTAATGGACCTTCGGCCTTGGCCGCCAGTGGAATTAGCGTAACCATCATGATGTTGGCGGTATTGCCAACCATTGGTTTGGCACAAGCAGTTTCAGTCGAGGTGGGAAAACATATTGGTGAAGGGGCACCAGAATTAGCGGAACGATCTACCTGGGTGGGACTGCATATTTCATTAGTTTATATGTTTTTGATCGGATCTAGTTTTGTCTTTTTTCCTCAATTTTATTTAAATTGGTTTAATAATTCTGCCAATCAAGGTGTGTGGCAAGAAATCAGTGCCATGGTGCCAACGCTATTGATGTTTTTGGCATCTTTTACTCTTTTTGATTCACTCAATTTTATCTTTTCGTTCTGCTTAAAAGGTGCAGGTGATACGCGTTTTGTTTCCCTGGTGGCCCTGACTTTGCCATGGCCTTTGATGGTCTTGCCCACTTGGCTGATGAAAGATTTTGATGATGCCATTTATTATTCTTGGGGAGCGGCGAGTGTCTTTATTGCCATTCAAGGATTAGTGTTTGCTTGGCGTTTTAAACAAGGGCGCTGGAAAAAAATGAGTGTTATCCGCTAAGCCACTTTTTTTTCGTTTTTTATTTTTTTACATACTTTTAATAAATAGTTTAGTTTTTGAAAATCAATTGGCTTTTCTAAAAAGAAAACATCATTCCATATTTTTTCGTCATTGATCAAATTTGGTTGGTAGGCGGTGATCATGATTACTGGAGTTTGTTGGTTAATATTTTGGTTTTTTCTTAAGGATTGAATAAACTCTCCTCCATTCATGGAAGGCATGGTGTAATCCGATAGAATAAATTGAAACTCCATACTTTGGCAGAGTTGATAAGCTTCAATGCCATTAATTGCAGAGACAGCTTCACCATCATAAAAATCTTTTAAATGACACGTTAAAAGATCAACAATTTCTGGTTCATCATCAACGATTAAAAATCGATTACTCATATGGGTCCTTTTTAGTAGTATAATGGATTCAGTAATTTCATTAAAATTAAATTGAAGAGAAGGATCATTTTTTAACAACTTAATTTTTTCGCTCAATGAATGGGCAAACTGCGTGAGAAGTGGTTTACCTTTAAAACTAAAATTTAAATTATCCTCTTTCATCTCAAATATAAAACTTTCAACTTTCTGGGCAATTTGAGCAATAAAAGTAAAATCACCGGCAGCTGAATTGCCTTTGATACTATGGATAATTCGAAAAATTTTATCATAGTGATCTAAATCAATAGGAGTTTGATGTAACTCATTTAAGTTCACAGTCAACTGTTCTAATGTGTCGAGTTTGAACTCTAATTCGAGTTTATCCACCCATCTCTCCAGATATATGAAAAAAAGTTAAGCTGCTTTTTTATTTTTTAGGTTATTAAAATGAGTAACCATTTTTTGCGCCATCAATTCCAGACTCACAATATCCATCGCCGCACCAATATTGATCGCTTCTTTAGGCATGCCAAAAACCACGGAAGACGCTTCATCTTGAGCAATGGTAAAAGCCCCAACGTTTTTTAGCGTCAATAATCCCTGAGCACCATCTTTTCCCATGCCGGTTAAAATGATTCCTAATAATTTATTTTCATTGAGTCCAGGGATCGAGTTAAATAAATAATCTACGGAGGGTTTAAATCGATTGACGGGAGCATCGTCGGTGATAAACACTTGATTATCATTGCCTACTTTTTTTAACTTAAATTGTTTCCCACCTGGAGCAATGTAGACATTGTTGGGCCGTAAAATTTCATCATGCTCAGCTTCTTTGATGGTAAAGGGACAGAGCTGATTTAAGCGATCAGCAAACGCTTTTGAAAAGACTGCGGGGATATGTTGAACAATCACAATTGGTGGAATTTTGGCAGGTAGCGCCGTTAAAATTGATTGCAAGGCTTGAGTGCCACCAGTGGACGAACCGATAGCAATGAGTCCATCGAAATGATTAAAGCCGCCCGAAGACTTGATTGCAGATAGTTTTTTATCATCAATTTTTTTAGCTGAAATGGCATCGAGTTTTTCGATGATGTCGATGCTAGCGGCTTTCAAATCATCGATTGAAGGTTTTTGAATATAAGTCATCACTCCGGCGTTGAGAGCATCAAGGACCAGAGGACCTTCGTGAATACTGACGGAGGTGATCATGGCGGTGGGAATCTTGAGATTTTTTAAATAACTTTTATAAAATTCCACCCCATTCATTTCTGGCATGTGAATATCAAGTGTTAATAAATCTGGCCGAAGATTTTTTAACATCTCTTTAGCAACACTGGGTCGATCGGCGACACCACAAACTTCAAATTGAGAGGACTCTGAAAATATTTTTGTGAGCAATTTTTGAATGGATTTACTGTCATCGATAATGAGGACTTTCTTTTTGGCGGTGATGGTTTTCGTGTTTTTTTCAAACGGTTCTTCATTTAATTTTTTATTTAATTTTTCAACCCGCACTTTTTGCGCCAGCGGATCAAATACGATTTGGATTTGACCGGCAAAAATGACTTCTTTCTCAATAACTCCCAAATTTAATTTTGCATTTTTTATTTTCGCTAAATTGGCCAAAGAGGCAATGATTTTGCATCGATGATTTTTATAACTTGAAAACAAAGGTGAAAGTTGATTGATCTCATTAATCGAAAAGAGAAAAGGCATCAATTTTTGATCGCTTAATTGCATCACCAAAAGGCATTGCTCTTCTTTTAAAAGAAAAGGGGTGGCCTCAAGGCATTGCTCTTTAAGATTTAAAACGCTCACTTTAAACTCTTCTTTGCTAATAATTCGGTGCTCACATGAGCAAAACTAGTCCACGGAAAAAGATCTGTTGCCACATCTTTAAGATGATTACTTTGTGCGGTGATATCTTCTAGTAACAAATCCACTTCATTTAAAGATAAAATCCAATCTGAAACTTTTTTGGTGGTTAAACCAAAACAACAAATGACGGTGTAACGATTGGTTAAGCTGGTTTTTAATGAATCAAAACTGGTGCCAAAATCTGCAAAATAAACGCCATTAATCTCTAAACTTTGTCCATTCTGAAGAAGTTTAGTAGGGCCCAATTGATCTAGTTCTTTTTTAAACTGATCAAAAAATTGATTACCACCATCTAATAAAACAATCGAAGGAGGATTTTGACCTTTGTAACCAGATAAACTCTTAATGGTCTGCAAAGTCTTTTGTCTATCGCCATAAGTGGTCACAAAAATTCGCAGTTTTTTATCACAGTTTTCAATCTTATAATCTGTGTGTAAACTGGTGTTAATTTTTTTGGCACTGCCTTGATTAAAAAAGGCCAACTTCAACTTAAGTTTAATTTCATCCGCTTTTTCTGCCAAATTATTGAGGGCGGGTTTTTCCACAAAGTCCGCGGCCCCTGCCTCTAAAGCGGCCAAGGAAAATCGACTATCTTCGCGACTGGCACTAGAGACCATCACCACATGAGGATGACCGGATTTAAAGTTTTTTTGTAAATACTCCACACCATTCATTTCCGGCATGTGTATATCTAGAGTCATCGCATCGACTTTATGAGCTTTTAAAAACTCCTCGGCCTCTTTACCATTTGCTGCGGTACCAACTAATTCGAAATCAGGATCGTTGGAGAAAATCTTTTGCATGAGTTTTATAATACTGGCACTATCATCCA
>JBIKWR010000023.1:0-25224 GCA_044356225.1 Bacteriovoracaceae bacterium
CATCCGCTTCCATTAATGGTTCAATTTTATGTGCACAATATTTTTGCAATTGGTTTTTTAACTCAATTTGAATTTCATTCATATCTACTCGCTTAAGATGAAGCACCGGTGTCTAATAATCTTTTGGCAATAATCATGACCATGACTTCATTTGTTCCAGCTCCAATTTCCATCAGTTTATTGTCTCTTAAATACCGTTCAACTGGAAATTCGCGACTATATCCATAACCACCATGAATTTGAATAGCATCAAGGGCAATTTGAGTGACGATTTGGGGAATCGCCAATTTAACTTGAGCTGCGACTAAGGGACCTTGTTTACCTTGGTCATATGCTTTACAGGCTGAATAGAGGTAATGAGACATCATATCGACTTTGGCACTCATCTCGGCCACTAAACGTTGAATCATTTGAAAATTTCCTAAAGTTTTACCAAATTGTTTTCTCTCATTGGCATACTGAACAGATTGCTCCAAACATCCTCGCGCCAAGCCTAGCGAAATTCCTGTAATAGTGATTCGCTCTAAGTCTAAATTTTTCATCATATGAGTAATACTATCGCCTTCATTTCCGACTCGATTGGAGATCGGCACTTTGGCCTGTTCAAAAATGAGCTCTCCGGTTGGTGAAGCGCGCATACCCATTTTATGTATTGGTTTACCGGCGGAAAACCCAGGAGTTCCCTTTTCTAAAATAAAAGTGGTGAGATCTTTGCGCTTATTTCCGGTGCGAGCATAGACATATGCCACATCTGCATAGTGGGCATTGGTGATCCACATTTTCGTTCCATTGATGAGATAAAAATCTTTTTTTAATTCCGCTTTAGTTTGCATTCCTACGGCGTCAGAGCCATACTCCGGCTCGCTCATTCCCATACATCCTACATGCTCACCTGAAATGAGCTTGGGTAAATATTTCGCCTTTTGTTCTTTGGAACCACTGGAGTTGAGATTATTCACACAGAGGATAGAGTGCGCTAAATAACTAAGAGTGGAAGAAGCGCAATGGCGCCCAAACTCTTCCATGACGATCGTTGCAGCGGTAGCACCTAGTCCTGCACCTCCGTACTCCTCATCAGCGGTGATTCCCAGTACACCAATCTCGCCCATTTTGCGAAAGGCCTCCAGATTAAAAGTTTCATGATGATCATGTTGTTCTGCTTTTGGTTTTAACTCCTTGAGTGCAAAATCCCGACAAACTTTTTGCAGCTGCTTTTCTTCATCATTAAAAAACCACATGGGTGACCTCGATACTCGACTGTTGATTATGTTTCAATTGGTTGGGGTAAAAAGGTTATCAAGCTTTTTACTCTTCTAAAACCCTAAACATCTCTTTAAATTGGCTTTTCAAAAGTCTAGGAGATTGTTAGAATGGCTGCAAGCGTTAGGTGTGATGAAGACGGAACGAGTGTGAGTAATTTTTAAATCTCATGGGCCTTGGTCCTCTTTATCTCAATAAACGTTTTAACCAAGGATGGTTTTCGTGACTAAAAATAAATTTGGGCCAGCTCATCCTCACCTCGGTTCAGGACACCACCCTGTCGCAGTCAACTCGGAAGATCAGTTTTCAATTTTTCCTGGTGAAAATTTTTTTTTATATTGGAAAACGTCCGCTTCTTTATGGGAAGAAAAATTAAAAGAATTGAGGCAAACTGACTATCTTTTTGTCCCAATAAATTGGGGCTTTCATCATGAACATCCAGACCAGTTTGATTTTGGTCATTATCGTCCAGAAACTAATCTCAAGCGAATCTATGAAATCTGTCAGAAGATAGGAAAAAAAGTTTTGTTTCTCATGCCGATCAATCCCTCTCCGTTGTTTGCGCGGGGAGGAGGGCCAGCTTTTTTACCTTTAGCACAAGCTTTAGATAAAAATTTATTAGCGATGACGATGGTGGATCAAAACGGCCAATTGATAAAAATCAATTCATGGTATCAACCTGCGGTTTTTCAACATTATCAAAAATTTTGTTGGCAAATCGGACAGCATTTTAGCCAAACCGGAATGACTGCAGAAGTGGCCGGTTTTGAAAGTGGATATCAAGACCATCATCAGTTTGTGAGCTACTTATCTGATCGTTCTGCTTCGTTTCAAAAAGGATTTAGTCGCTATTTACAAAAACAAACTAAAAAAGATGAAAATTTACCAGGATCTGAATCAGGAAACGAATATTCTTTATCAAACTTTTTGTCAGAAGATCAGTTAACCGACAATGCTCATGAGCAAATCGCTTACCAAAAAATGATCTCTAAACTTTATAGTGATTTGGCCAAAGAAAATCTTTCGGGAAACTGGGTTGGACAGTTGAAGTTTAATTTTTTAGGAGGACATCCTCGAGATATCTTTAATCGTTTCCAGAGTCGTTTAGAATTTCCTGAAAAATATTTAAATTCTTATCTTCAATCATTTACAGAAGGTTGCATTCCAGCTTCAGTCCTGCTGCCAAACGATATTAAAACCGTTATTCAAAAGACGACGTTAACTCAGTTGATTGGACGTCCCTACGTCGAACAGTTTTTAGAAGAAAGACTATATGATGAGGATCAATCAACTTATTTTATGCCTTTGCAGTTTTTTGCTATTTATGATTCGCAAAATAATGTTTCTGATAAAACGAGTGAAGGGGTATGGGATAATATTGGGTTGTTACCCTATTTGAATGAAAATTTTAAATGGGCCTACAAAATAAAAAATGAAATACATGATTCAGAAATTGAAAAAGCGGGCGAGTATAAAGGTTTATTTATCGCCAGTGACAATATCCAAGAGAAAGAGTTACGAAAAATCTTTAAATTATTTATGAATGGTGGAAAAATATTTTTTTTAATAGATGGTTTGCGACCAGAATTAAAAAGAAAAATAGAGGTTTTTTTCATCGAAAATAAAATAGATCGTCAAATGATGAATATCGAGACTCAAATTGAAGTAGCAACCTTGGGCGAAGGACGATTAATTCTGATTGCTGACCGAAATTTAGAGAAAAACGATCAAAAAACTAAACAAAGTTTTTGGAAAAGGTTGATGGCCTCAGCAGATGTAAAACACCTTAGCCTCGAAGATGAAAAAGGTGTCTCTTATTTTTGGCGTTCAAGATTGCCCAATGGCCATGAACTCAAATATGAAGAAATTCGGCGAATTAGTATTTACAATCCCAGTTCGTATAAAAAAACTTTTTCTATTCCCCATATTAAGAATTTTGCATTTATCAAAATCATAGATGAAAATTTAACTCAAGTGACGTCGAATCCGTCAGCGATTCAAGTGCAAATGCTCCCTGGAGGCTCAGTTTCTTTAGACTTTGGATATTTTGAATGAAAACATCATCCGCGCTTAACATTGTTTACCACCACCATTGTCAGATGCCAGATCATTTACCGACAAAAGGTAAATTTCTAGATCATGAAGACCAATGTCAGTTACTTTTGGCGTTTGATCAGGAAGGTTTAGTTTCATCTTCTGTTATAATGCAAATTTATCATGATCAAGTTTTTTCATTTTCGCAGGGTAAAAATCAAGAACGAAATATTCATGAAAAAAATGTGGTTGCTGAATTTAAAAGTTTTGCTGAGTTCAATTTATACATCGAAAAAATTTTGGAAAAGTTGGATCGACCATTTGGTTTTATTCTCCCAGTCCATGAATACAATTTACAAATTGAAAAATGCCCTAATATCGAAGCGTTTGCCCACCTTTTTGCCAATTTTGGCCAACGAATAAATAATCCCAGCTATACCGGGGAAAGATCGAGCTTTTTTAAGAAGTTATTCGAGTAATTTTTAACTAGATCTTGATTCTGGCGCTATTCCAGCGTATACCCATTTCAGTAAGTCCTGGGGGTTTAATTTTGAACCATTTAAGGCAGTTAACAAAGATTTTGACGAATGGATTTAACACCTAATCATTCTATTTTATCTAACTCATTAAATTCAATTGCCAATCCTTTATTGAGTCAATTTTCTCTAAGTGAGTTGAAAGTTTTCAACCAGGCCCAAGGTTTTCCAGCGTTTTCAGCGGAACAAATTTATGACTGGTTTTTTAAACGCTTGGAAACTGAACCTGCTCGTTGGACTAACGTTAGCAAGAAGGCCAAAGAGTTTTTTCAAGAACAAATGGATTTGAGTTTACCACAAGTGATTTGGCAAGGTTTGTCCAAAGATGGCACGAGAAAATTTCTTATCCGGTTTAAAGATGGAAAAACGGTGGAGACGGTAGCGATATCGGCAAGGAATCGTTTGACCGCTTGTTTATCAACGCAAGTCGGATGTGCCATCGGCTGTACTTTTTGTCATACCGGAACTCAAGGATTTACTCGCCATTTACAGGCAAATGAAATTGTTGGCCAATTTTTGGCCGTGCAAAAATGGCTCAAAGAATTTGGGCAAGAGTCAGAGCGATTAACCAATATTGTTTATATGGGCCAAGGCGAGCCCCTCCATAATTTTGATAATGTAAAAAAAGCGACAGAAATTTTTATGGAAGCAAAAGGCATTGGTTTGGGACAACGAAAAATTACCTTGTCGACCAGTGGACTATGTCCCCAAATAGAAAAATTAGCCGATTTTCCTCCCGTCAATATTGCCATCAGTTTACATGCCGCCCATGACAATATTCGCTCAGAATTAATGCCGATTAATAAAATTTATGATCTCAAAAGATTATTAAAAGCAATTAAAACCATCCCCCTCAAGGCCCATCGTCGAATTACTTATGAGTATTTGCTAATCAAAGATCTGAATGATCGCCAAGCGGATCTAGATGCTCTTTGCCTGTTGCTCAATAAAAAAGAATCGAAAGTTAATTTGATTCCTTTTAATGAATATCCAGACTCAAAATTTAAACGTCCTGATCAAGAGAAAATACTATGGTTCAATGGCGAGCTTAATCGGCTAGGTCTGACTTGCACTATTCGCACCACGAAAGGAGATGATATTTTAGCCGCTTGTGGGCAATTGATTAGTCGATACGAGAGTAAAAATAAGGTTGGAGTTAATCGTATCGTCGATCCAGAAAACAGTATGATGCTCTAACTATTCTAGTCAGCATCAACTTCTGGAGCATCAGTATACGCGTTTTCTTTATTCCATTTCCATGAATCTGGACCATTGAGATCTTCATCAGAAGCAAATCGTCGGTCTTGCTCATCAATTCCATTAGCGTTTTCACGTACTTTAAAATTGTGTCCGTGATCAGGAGTTTGAACTTCCGGTACATTGAAATCCACTGGTTTAAAATCATAGGCACCGTTAAAATAATCAGAGGTTTCGGTGGCGGCAGGAAGCTTCATACTAACAATAAAAATGAAAGCTAAAAGGAGAAAAAAATTTTTTATCATACTCACCTCGATCTCTAAGACGGTCGATGTTCTCAACCGAATTTCTCAAATTTTCAGGTCTTAATAATTAAGACCTATCTATTGTCTCACTCTACTTGTCGGATACAACCGGGTAAAAAATTAGGTTTCATTAAAATTAGCTGGAGTGAGCGAACGTAGTTTCAGGCAGTTAGCAAATCTCTTTGCTCTTCAAGTAGACCAATTGTTCTAAAAACAGTTACGATATTGAAAGATTTTTAAAGGATTTCAAATACTTAAAGTCATTTGGCCAAAGGAGTCGATAGTGGCACAAAGCGATCGTAAAGCAGTTACTGGTATTTTTTTACTAGTTCTTTTTTTCTTTATCATTTTTATGGTTTTTGCGGTTTACACCTTTAAAACTTTGCAAGGAGATATTGAAACTCAAAACTCCAGCAAAACATTTGAATCAAAAGATGCTCCGATTGGAGTCATCGAAGTGGAAGGAGTCATCATGGATTCCAAAGACACGATTAAGAAACTCCATCTCGCCGAAGTTGATGACAAAGTTAAAGCGATCATCATGCGCATTGATTCTCCTGGAGGAGCGGTTGGACCAACTCAGGAAATTTATCAAGAAATAAGAAGAATCAATGAGAAAAAACCAGTCTATGCTCATTTTGGAATGATCGCCGCCAGTGGTGGATATTATATCGGAGCGGCCACGAGGAAAATCTATTCTACTCCTGGAGTCATCACGGGTTCTATTGGTGTCATCATGTCTTTTATGAACATGAGTAAACTTTACGAATGGGCCAAATTATCTCAAGTCATTATCAAGGGGGGAAAATATAAAGACATTGGCAGTCCTCATCGCGAGATGACCGCCGAAGAGGCGCTCTTGATGAATGATATGATCCAAAATGTTCATCAGCAGTTTCGTCAGGACATTTTAAAAACTCGAAAAGAAAAAATCATTGGCAATTTAGAGGATCATTCCCAAGGTCAGGTTTTTTCTGGAGAACAAGCCTTAAAAGTTGGTTTAGTCGATCAATTAGGAAGTCTCTGGGATGCTGGGAGATCGATTCATGAAGAGTTAAAAATTGAAGGTGATTTCAAATTGAAATTTATAAAATTGAAAGAAAAATTTGATTTTAATTCATTCTTTGGAGAGATTGAAGAGTCCATGTCAAATTTACGATTCGGAAATATGTCGAGTGCTATTCCCATGTTTTTGTACTCGCCATAAGTGATTTTCTGAAAGGATAGAGAGAGAAAGGGGATGACAGTAAAGTGACTTTTTTACCAATTTGGTTTCAAGAAAATTTGTTGGCGATTGCTTTGATTCTTATAACGGTCGTCTTGATGTATTTTTATTTGATTGAGCGAGATCATGGAGTCAAACTTTCAAAAAAATATCGCAACTCGATTTTTGAAGCGCAGTCGCGAATTTTTTTAAATGCCACTCAATATTTAATTTCTGGAAATAAAGATTTGGCGATTAAAGAGTTTTTAAATGCGGTCGACTTAAATCGTGAAACAATAGAAACTTATTTTGCTTTGGGAGGATTGTTTCGGAGTAATGGCGAAATAGAAAAAGCGATTAGTATCCATCGTAGCTTAATTGCCAGAAACAATATCAGTGAGTCCACTAGACTGGAGGCCCTAAAAGAGCTGGCCGTCGATTTTGACAAAGGTGGATTTTTAGAAAAAGCGATTGAAACTTATCGTGATGTTCTAAAAATTAACCGCGACCAGTCTGAGGCGGTAAAATCATTATGTAGAATTTATGAGGATATTGAAGATTGGGAGCAAGCTTACAATTATCGAGTTATGTATTCTAAAGTTGGAACCGATGATCAGACTGAAACCATTTCCCATATCTTAGTCCAAAAAGCCAAAAAACTATTTAATCAAGGTGATTTTCGCAAGTGTGCAGAAGAGTTAGATGATGCGTTTAGGTTTGCACCTTCAGTTTCAGCAAAAATTTTACGTCTGAGATTAAGCTTAGCACAAGGTGATTTAGATTTTTCTAAATCGTTACTTTTTGACTTGTTAAAAGAACAGTCGATGTACACCACCTTTATCTTTGAATCATTAAATGAAAAATTCAACGCGACTGCGGAAATCATTGAAAAATATTTTCAACGATTAACTTTGTTAAAAGAATATTTTTTACAACTCGACGATATCGACTTATTGGATTCACCCTCGGTAATTTTGACTAAAGTAAGATTGTTAAAACAGTATAATCAAGCAGATCAAGCCTATACTTTGTTAAAAAAGTTAGTTGATTCGGGAAATAACATCAGCGACGCTTTAAAAATTGAGTTTATTAAAACCCTCATTGAGCTTGATAAAAAAGATGAGATAACCAAACACACCAAGGATTTAGTCAATAACTTGCATGAAACGTTGGCGAGATATTTCTGTCAAGAGTGTGGATTTGATTCAGATACAATTTTTTGGCGATGCCCACAATGCAAAGAATGGGAAACGATTCAGTTTAGATGGAAAGTTTAATGGATAAAATTATAGTGAATAAGCTGGATAACATAAAGGGTCACATAAAGGGTAAAATGAAGAAAACTAAAAAGCTCAACAATCCTTGTCTTTTTTTTCTTGGTATCGGCTTTTGGTTTTGGCAGCACTTTTTTATGTCTCATTTTGTCATCGCTCAAGAAGTAACCGAAGATGAGAAGTCGAAATATTTAGGTATTTATTATGCCAATACATTTTTTGGTAATATTCATCGAAATCCCTCTCGCTATAGTGATTCTTTGACGACCATTGCCTGTGGTCATCCTTTAAAAATTTATCAAGATAAAGAAGCGATTGAAGGCTGGAGAAAAGTTTTCATAGGAGAAAGTAAGGGATTTGTCTTAGTGGAAATATTAAGTGAGAAAAAACCGGTTTGTTTTCAAGAGCAATACCCCAAATTTTTTGATGGACTAGGTCTAGACTTGTCAGACATGTACTACTGGGGTCGCTTGTTTGATCAGGCCATTACCGGAGTAACCAAGGCCCCATGAAAACATCTCTCATGACCATTATTTTAATTTTACTATTTTTCCATTGCGATACTTGGGCGCAAGAAGATCAAAATTCAATTATCAATCTAGATTCGGTTAAAGATTTACTAAAAGCCGATAAACTAAGCGAAGAGTTACAAAAAAAACAAAAAGTTCAAGTTAAGAAAAAAAAGGAACAAGATATTGCGGAAAAAAGTAAGTATCAAGTACCCAATGTGCAGGATTTTTGGTCGTTTGTTTCTAAATATTGGTTGATAAAAAATGCCCAGGAATTGATGTGGGATTTTCAAAAACCAGATTACGGTTTAGAAGAATCCTTTAAAGTCCTTTTAGAATCATTAGGATATTATGAAAAAAAATTTACTATTGTCTTAATTAACAGTCCCAATGTTACCCATTTTGCACTGCCAGCAAATCCCAATGAATACATACTCATCCTTTCAGTTCCATTTATCAGAACGCTAGACTTAACAAAAGTAGAGATTTCACTCTTACTTTTAGAGGATTTTTTTCGTGTTGATGAAGCCATTTTTAAAAATACCATCAAAACTGCCGATGTGGATAAATTTATTGGCAGCAACTTTAATGGCCAAAAGCTCAATAAGAATTTATTGGATCAAATTCTTAAAAGTTACACTCAATTTATTTATGAAAAGGGTTTTACTTTTCAACAACAGTTTGAAGTAACGAAAAAAATTGATCGAATCTTAAAAGGGAATTTAGGTTTATGGAACTCTTACTTGCAATTGCTAAAAAAGATAGATCAACTCGTTAAGAGCAACTCACTTTATAAAGATTACAATAAAATTTATCCTTCTCCTGAAATTCAAATTAATTGGTTAACTGAAAAAAAGGGGTAAACGATTGAGAAGTCTCCCTGATAAAAGATCGGGATTTGTTTCCTCTTACTTTTTTAAATATATCTCCACTTATGTATCTTTTGCGATTATTCAATTTTTCATTTTTAAAATCCTCCTCTCGATTGTGGCCTTTTTTCATCTTTTGTTGAATCACAAGTTTTCCATAATTGAAGAATGGACTTTTCGAAATGCATGGGAAATCCTGATTATTTCGAAAAGTCTCTCTTTTTATATTGTTTATTTGTTTATCAACTTGAAAATTGAGATAGTCGCTAGTTTCGACAAAGTATTAGGTTATAAAAATTTAAAAATACCCCGAGAAGTTTTTGTTTTAATTTTGTTTTTGTTTTGTAGTTATTTTATATTAGGCCGACCAATAGTTAATGATACAGTTGTTAACAACTCATTTTCATTTTTTTATTCGTTTGTTGGAACAATCTTTTTTTACGGGTGTGATCTTTTAATTTTTTGCTTTTTAAATTTCCTTTATCCATTTAAACGGAAGATGGAAAAACTTTTAATGGCATTGGCGATGGCCGTTATTTTTTCGTTAGTAAGCGGCATAATCTATGATTTTTCACATTATTCAGCAGCTCCAGTATTTTTTAATTTTTTTCTACTCTTAGTGCTTGTTATGATTTCAGCACCTCATGCTGAAACAGCTTTTACCGTCATATTGTTATATATTGCTCCTAACGTGAGTCTTTTAGGTCAAGATCCTCTTTGGGGAAAAGACTTTAGTTTATTGATTTATTCTCAAGAAATTTCCATATTCCAACAACTAATATTATATGGTTTTATCATGCTTTACTTTTGGTTAAAGCACAGAAAGGTAGGTTTTGAATGGGTCAGGAATTAAAAATTTTTGAAATTATTTTACAATCAGGATTTGTTGTACAGAGTGTTCTTATCTCTCTGATATTTTCCAGTGTCCTGAGTTGGGCGGTTATTTTAAAAAAACGAAAAGAGTTAAAAAACTTAATGGAGGCCAATCAAAAGTTTAAGCTGATTTATGGAGATGCCAAAAGTTTAAAAGAACTTTTAAAAATCAACCAGGATTTACCATTCTCTGCTTTGGGGGCAATCTTTGAATCTGGTTATCAAGAATTGATGAAGATTTCTGAGAAATTTGATCCTGAATCAACCAAAGTTCAGCTGAATGAACATTTTTCTCGATTTGGACTTGGGGCCATCGAGCGAGGATTACAAAAGGGAATCAATACATCAAATGATTATTTAGATCGAAGACAAACCATTTTAGCGAGTATCGGATCGGTAACACCTTACATCGGACTTTTTGGAACAGTTTGGGGGATTATCAATGCTTTTTCGGGTTTGGCCGATGGAGGAGCTTCTTTGGAAAAAGTAGCTCCAGGAATTGCCGAGGCCTTGGTGGCAACCGCCATGGGTCTATTTGCGGCAATTCCCGCGGTTCTTTTTTACAATCATTTTGCCAGTAAAAAAGAGTTAGTGAATTCTGAAATGAATAGTTTTGGGCAGGATTTTTTAAATATGGTTGAGCGTTCAGTTTCTATGAATCGCAAAGAATAATTTTTTCGTCGATTATCAAGATAAAGGAATTTTTTATGGCACTGACAATACCTCCTAAGAAAAAAGTTATCTCGGACATAAATGTTGTTCCATTTATTGATATCATGTTAGTGCTTCTGATTATTTTTATGGTCACTGCACCACTGATGTTTAATGGAATCAAACTTCAGCTTCCGAGAACTGGTCAAGTTGATTCGGTGAAGTTAACCAGTGATCAAATCATATTATCCTATTCTCCTGCAGGAGATTATTTTATCGGTGAAACAAAAGTTTTATTTCAAGAAATTGTGCCAGAGATTTTAAGTATTATGAAAAAAACTCAAAATGATGTGGTTTTTGTTCGGGCAGATTTTTCGCTGCAATATGGAAAAGTTGCCTATCTGATGTCACATTTAAAAAAACAAGGAATTTCAAAAATTGCCTTAGTTACTGAGATAGAAAAATAAATGAATAGCGATCAAAATTTTAATAAATTCTTGTTTGTTTCCTTATGCATGCATTTGTTGTTAGTGTTATTGGCTTTTTTATCTAAAAAAAGTCTTTTTACTTCGGCTTTAGTAGATGTCAAAGATATCCATTTTTTAAAAACGGCAGTTAAAGTTGATGTGGTGGCGATGCCACAATGGACGTTGAAAGAATTAAAAAATATGCAGATTGAATCATCTGCAGGTTCCCCGACTGAATCGCAGAGGGAGATTGAGGAAAAGAGTGCAAAAGAAGAAACCCCAAAAGCAGGCGATGACCTGGAGTTTAAAAAAGTAGAAAAAACTAAAAGCTTCCAAGAAAAATTAAAAGAAAAGTTGGCCCTAGAGTCTGAAAAAAAACCTACATTAAAAGATCAAGGAAAGAATACCAAAGGTGATAAAAATAAGCTCGATGATCATAAAAGAAAAGAGCTGCAAAAACTTATTTTAGCAGGAAACAAGTTAAGTTCGGGAACAAGTTTGGTCGGGGATCAAACTGATCAACAATTAACCGAGACGGAACTTTATTTATCAAAATTATCAGAAATGGTGAGAAGTAATTTTAGGTTGCCAAACTATTTGATGAATCAAGGATATCGTTGTCGATTACAAATCTTTATCGATGAAGAAGGTACGCTCATTAAAGTTGCTATACTAGAGAGCAGTGGTCATGCGGATTTTGATGAAAGGGCAATTAGGGCAGTGGAGGAGGCGAATCCATTTCCCGCACCACCAGAGCAGTTTAAAAATAGCGCTGCTAGTGGTAAAATCGGCTTAGTTTTCCCCATTTAGCTTTTAAATTGTTTTTAAAATAATTTTAGGAATAAAATGAAAAAAAATTTTTTATTGTTACTAACTTTTTTCGTGGCGTGTATCGCGTTGGCAAATCCAGGAATTCCGGCAATCGTAAACAATGATGATGGTTTGAAGTTAGTCGCGGTAGGTGAGGCGAGCTTTGAGCAAGAAAAAATTGCCATTAACTTTCCAGAATCGCCCCCAGATTTATCCGCGCAAGAAAAACAGTTGATTGATCGTTTTTTAGAAATATTGAGTAATGATTTTCTATTTTATCGAAAATTTTTTGAATTAGATAAAGCCTATACTCGTAATCGACTTTATAGTTGGTCTGAGCTTAAATCTAATAAGTTAAGTTTTGCCATTAATTTAAATTTTTCTCGCTTAACGACAACTCCTAAAGAGCTGGGATTTCAGGTCACACTTGATCTGTATTCTGTACTTAAAAATACCAAATTGGATTCATTCTCGCGAATCGTGAGGCCAGAAACCTTACGCCAGGATGTCCATACCATGGCCAATTTGGCCTATCAAAAGATCACCGGTCGAGAATCCATCTTTAAAAGTAAAATTGTGTTTGTTTCAGATAAAAATGCGCGCGGTAGAGATTATATTAAAGAATTGTATATGATGGATTTTGATGGGGGCAATCAAATTCAGTTAACCAATCATCGTGCGACAGTTGTTTCGCCAGCAATCTCAAATGATAAAAATTTGATAGTCTATACTTTAATTTCTAAACGAGGCAAGACGAAGACCAATGATTTGTTTTTACTTGATTTAAGAACTTCTAAATCAATCATGATTTCTAGTTTTCCAGGGATCAATAGTGGAGCAGTTTTTTTACCAGGTGATGAAAAAATTCTTTTGACTCTCAGTAAATCGGGCAATTCAGAAATTTATGAATTGGATTTAAAATCAAAAGCGCTAAGACAAATTACCCAACATTGGGCCGAGGATGTGGATCCTTCTATTACCGAAGATGGAAAACAAATGGCATTTTTAAGTAGTCGATCGCGCAAAGCCGAAATTTTTACTGCTGATCCAAGCAGTGCTGAAAAATCAGTTAAACGTATTAGTTATGTGGGAAAATTTAATGCTACTCCACGTTTTTCTCCCGATGGAAAAGAGATTGTCTTTTCTTCTTGGCTGGATGAACGATTTGATTTGTTTAGAATTACCGCAGACGGCACAGGATTGGTCCGCTTGACAAAAGATTTTGGATCGAATGAAGACCCGACATATTCTCCCGATGGTGAGTTTATCGCCTTTACTTCACAGCGAATTCTTTCCAGGTCTAAGGCCATTCAAAATGTTTATATTATGGACAAAGATGGTGAAATCTTGGGGCAGATCACCGAGGATATGGGAAATTGTATAGGACCTAGATGGTCTAAGTAGTTGAAATCTTATTTTTAGTGTAATTTTTAGTCATTCCTGATCATTTTTATCTTGTAAATTGTCCATGGAACTGTATACTACGAAGTAATTACGCGCCGCGATTTGTGCTGTGCGCTTAGTTTTGTTTAAAAATTCGACACTCAAGGAGATTTGCATGTTAACTAGTGAAAATCAGGTTAATGAAATCAACAACAACGACCTCCAAATCCTGAACAATGTATTGTTATCTACTTTAGAGGAAACGATTTTTTTCTCAGAACTTTCCAAATATTTAATGAAATTAATGCAAGTCGATAATATTAAAGTCTATCGGGCGATCGATGAAGCGAAATCACAACTTATTACCGATCAAGGGCAACCCGTCGATAATGCTGAAATCATTGAAAAAAATAAGAACTTTGCCAGTTACCTCATCAATACTAAAAGACCTTATTACAGCAATAACGTCAGCCGCGACCCACTTTTTTCATCCTTTGAGAAAAATGAAGGTATGGCATCTGAACTAGGAATTCCAGTGCTGATTCAAGGTACAGTCGTTGCGACTATCCATTTTCTATCTATTGGAAGCATCAATTTTTCTCAAGACAGTATTAATATGGTCATGGAAATTTTGAATACTCTTAGAAAGCCAATCAATAATATCAAAATGTTTTTATCAGCAAAAAAACTGAATGAAACTTTGCTTAAAAAAATTGCCCAAAAAGAAAAAGAGTTACAAGAAAAGTCACAGATGACGATTCCGCAAATCACTCCTGTTTTTGAGCAAAAAATTATTAATAACTCACAAGAAATGAAAACGGTTTTAAATTTTATTGAAAAAATTGCTCCTACTGATTCAAATATTCTGATCTTAGGTGAGTCAGGGACAGGAAAGGAATTGATTGCTCGTAAAGTGCATTGTTTAAGCCCCAGACAAATGAATAACTACGTCATCGTTAACTGTGGCGCGATTCAAGAAACTTTATTAGAAAGCGAATTTTTTGGTCATGAAAAAGGCTCATTTACGGGAGCTATCGCCACTAAACTTGGCTTAGTTGAAAAGGCGAATAATGGAACATTATTTTTGGACGAAGTTGGTGAGCTAAGTGCCGGCATGCAAACAAAATTGTTACGCTTCTTAGAGCAAAGAGAAGCCTATCGTGTAGGCGGAATGTCTCCTTATCGAGTCAATGTTCGAATCATAGCTGCCACCAATCGCGATTTAAAACATGAAGTGGAGATCGGTCGTTTTAGAGAAGATCTATATTATCGTTTAAATACCATAACGGTGACGTTGCCTTCATTAAGAGAAAGAAAAGAAGATATTATTCCAATTGCTAACTATTTTTTAAATGAAAATAAGTCTATCGAAAACCATAAAACCTTAACTCCTGGAGCGGCCAATATTCTTAAAAATTACCGATGGCCGGGAAATATCAGAGAGCTTAAAAATGTTATGGAAAGAGTCTTTATTCTCAATGACAGCAAGTTTATTGATGAATTTCATCTCTCTGATTTAGTCACGCGAGAAGAGAAACAAAAAACGGACACTGAGCTTTATACTGAAATGACACTTTCTGATTTGGAAAAGCGCCATATTGTTCGAACTTTAGACCATTTAGGTGGCAACAAAACTAAAACTGCCAAGGCCTTGGGGATAACGGTAAAGACGCTTTACAATAAACTCCATAGTTACGGGATGATTCAGTCGCGGGAGATCTTTTTATAAGAATTGTCAGAATAGCTAAAAAACGCTAAACTACGAAATTAATTGAGGTAAAAAATGGAAACAGAAAAAATTGTGATACAACCCGAAGTTAGTAAGATTGGTCGAAGCTTTAGAAACTGCCTTGAGATGGAACTATTTTATCGTTTTGTTCATGACCATGGACTGAGAATAGAGGCCCATAAAGTTATGAAATATATTTTTACGCAAATGACTGGCGGAAAAAAGAAAGGCGAAAGAGGTAGTAAAGGTGCTGGTAAGAATCGAGCAAAGGCCGCTGCCGCTAAAGCAGCAGGAAAAAAAAGTAAGGATCGAGTTCTACATTAAAAAATAAAAATTTTAGATCGATAGTTTCACCTCAGGGGTTTCTCTAAAAAGAAACCCGATTACATGGAAGTAATAACCAAAGTGGCAAAACCTAGAATCATTTTTGATGCAATTTATGGCTTTATTCATCTCAATGAATGCGAATGGGAAATTATTCATTCCCCATTTTATCAAAGACTTCGCTGGATCAGACAGTTAGGTTTTTCAAGTTACGTCTTTCATGGTGCTGAACATTCTCGTTTTGGACATTCCATCGGGGTTATGAATAATGCTCATCATATTTTAGTATCCTGCCAAAAAAATGTTTCTCAAGTGGATTTGATGTCAGACAAAATTTCATCCAATGAGGCGTATTTCCATAAGTCGGTGAGATTAGGGGCCTTGATGCATGACTTGGGTACCTTTCCTTTTTCCCATACCACAGAAGGGGCTTACATCAAGTATGGTGAAAAATTCAAAACCCAACGGAATCAGCAAAAAGACCGTCAAGATGATCACGAGCATTTGGGTTCATTTATTATTAAAAACACTGACTATGAAGGTGGTATCACTTTTATTTTGAAAAAATATGGATTTGATCCGCAAGTGATTTCCGATTTAGTTAAAGGAGTCGATGCCAATTTTTTGGCGAATCAAATTCTCCATTCTGAAATAGACTGCGATCGGATGGATTATCTGTTACGGGATGCTCACTACACGGGACTCAAATACGGATCTTATGATCGAGACTACTTACTCCACCATTTTAAAGTGATGAATGTTGCAGGTCATGATGTTTTAACTATTAAGTACAATGCCCTTCATTGTGTAGAAGATTTTTTAAACTCAAGATTTGCTTGGTATTCCCAAGTTGTCAGAAGCGCTCGGGGGGCGAAATACGATGCTTTGGCTGAGGAGTTAACTTTTTACTTTTTAGAAAAAAATATCATGTGGAAATACAGCGATCTTCTCGACATGATTGCCCACGATCCAGTTAAGTTTTACACTTTTAATGACATGTATTTTATGAATAAAGTTCATGAAACTTATTATTCAGGGTTACTGGATAAAAATGTCAAAATGAAAGCGATTGCGAAGTCTTTACTGTTTGAAATTTCTCCTAAAGTTGTTCGCTGTGAAGAATTTAAACAACGCCTGCTGAACCATAAAGATGCAAGTTTAAATGAAAAAATTTTTAAACGAGCTCAGGACAAAGTCAAACTGATCCAAGAAACTATTGAAAAAAAGGGACGTCCAGAAGATTGGATCGTTTCCGATATACCATTAAAACATATTGAGTTTGCCAAAAGCCATCAAGGGATCGTTAAAAATACTTCCAGTCCCAATCTATTGTTAGAAAGGGACCCAGTAAAAATAAGTTTTGGTACAGGGGAAGTTAAACTGCTCGCCGATGTTGAAAGTTCAACTCTCTCTCTGCTGCAAAATGCCTTTAATTTTGTTCCCAATGTTTATTGTTCACCGAGTGCTTTCGAGTTGTTAAAGGCAGAAGGATTGACCAATTAACTCGGGAAATGAAAATTCCTCACGATTTTTCATAATTTGATACTGAGATTTTGCCATTAGAGCTGCAATTAGATAAAATTTTATTGAGAGTTGGCGAATTGAAGAAAGGACGCGAAAAGACTTACTTATGAATGATTTAGCAGGATCAAATCAATTAAGTCGTCACGATGGCGCTAATGGCCTTAATGGCCAAAATGGTCTGCGCCGAGATGCCCAACATCGTTCAAATGAGAAAATTCCGACACTACAGTATCATTTTAAAAAAGTATCTTTAGAAATTGGAACCAAAAGAATTCTTAGTGATTTGAGTTTGGAAGTTAAAAATGGAGAGTTTATTTTTATCACGGGTGTTGCCGGGGCAGGAAAAACATCTTTGTTAAATGTGCTATCACGAGAATACAAGGTTCAAGGTGAAATGGTGCAGTTACCAGTTCAGGATATGTTTATCTCACGATTGCATCAAGATGTTCGTTTGATAGAAGAGTTAACTGCGCTAGATAATTTATTGTTATTTGTTGATAAAAAAATTTATAAATCTATGAAAAATTACATGATTGAACTCGAGCAACTAGCAAAATATCTAGGACTTCATGAGTTTTTTAATACCCCAGTGAAAAATCTTAATGGTGGTTCAAAACAAAAAGTGGCACTGTTAAGAGCTCTTATGAGTCGTCCAAATATTTTACTTTTGGATGAACCTACTTCAGCATTAGATATTGATAATGCTCAGAAAGTTTTTGAGTTAGTTCGGTATTTTAATGAAAAGTTTCATATGACCATTTTTTGGGCCTCACACAATCGAGATATGGTTAGAAAATTTACGGGGAAAAATATTCACTTAGAAAAAGGTCGTATTGTTTATACAGGGCATGCATGTTTAATTTAAGATTCTTAAAAAATTTAATAATAAAATGGCCGTGGTCAATTGGATTTTTCTCACTGAATAGTTTTGTTTTATTTTTTTTAACAATGAATGCCATGAGTGTAAAAGACTATTATGAAAAACGTTTTTATCAACAAAATAAATCAGAATTTTTTAGTGCTTTAATTCCCGATCAAGTAAACGCCGATCTTCTGATACCTCGATTAAGAGCGATTGAGGCGATTGATGAAGTGATACTCACTCCCCAAGAGCAACTTAAGTTAAAAGTGCAGGAGTTAGTTCAGCAACTAGATGTCGATCTGACGAGTAGCATGTGGGGACAAAGTTTTTTTGGATTACAAATTTATTTTAAAGAAAATGTTCATCAATCAACTCAGAAACAAGCGATTGACTATATTCATAGGATGCTAGAAGGAACAACTGCCGTTTTGTCTGGAGTGCAATCGATTTCGAACTATGAAAAAAAAATGAATTTAAAACCTTATTATTTCTTAGCGCTTGTTTTATTGAGTTATACAATGTTTTGGGTTTTTAACAGTTTTTTATTTTGTTCCAAGATAAAACCAATTTTTCAAATGAATAAATATTTTCAACGCAATGGAAAAGATAAAATTTATACTATGGTGGTGATTGTTCTTTTTTGGTTTTTTGTTTCCACCATAACGTCAGTTGTTTTCACCCAGCAGTTTTGGTGGGGTAGCTTGATCATCGCCCCTCTCGCAGCTTTGGCGATCGCCTGTATCGCTCTAAGAGCTGAAAAAAGTGTATGAATAAAGTCACATTATTGATTTTAGTGATCCCAGTAATTTTCAAATTAATTTTTATTCGGTCTATCGGAGCTTCGGTTAATGTTAAATCCGAGAATCACTCTTCAGAGTTTCCTGCGGCCAATAGTCATCAAGATTTTTCTGATTTAAATCAAACTTTTTACCAACAAAAAAATGAAATTTTCCAACTGCGAGCAGCGATTAATGGCCTTGAAAACCAACTAGGTAAAATAAATTTAAAATATCTGACAAAAATTGAAATAAATAAAAAATTAAATATGCAGATAACTCAATTAAAAGAGCAGTTAGAAAAAAGCCGAGAATTTGTTAATGAGCACTATAATAAAGTAAAAAAAACATATCACCAAATTGTCTTACAAAAAATTGCTCCCTATAAACAACCAGAAGATCTTTATATCGATCAGTTCTTAGTTAAAGAGCTCAAGTCAAAACTTGATTTTTTAAAATTAAGATTAGATGAGAATAAAGAACTTCGAGATCAATTGGCAAAAATTGAATTGGATTTAACGGCACAAAGTCAAATTGAAGTTGAATTGCAGCAACTTTCGGTTCGTTTAGAATCAAAAAAGAAAAACTTGGCAGAAAAATATTTGTTTGAACTTGATCGTCAAAACTTAGTAGAAAAAAAGTTAGAGACGGTCAAAAATCAGGTAAAAAGAGATTCTGAAATAGAAAAATCCTTGGCGGTTTCAAGATTAAATTCAGCTTTACCCATCGAGCTAGCAAGACCTATAAGTCTCAGTTGGAAACAAGTACCAAAAGATAAAGGTGTTAATTTTTATTTCAAAGAGACCAGCGAGGTCAAAGCGCCTGCTTCAGGAGTGGTCGCATATTCTGGAAGCTTGGCCAATATTGGAAGAGTGATTATGATTGATCATGGTCAAAATATTCGTTCGGTTATTTTAGGGGATTTTGCTCCTGAGTTAAAAAAAGGAACTGTTGTCTCTGCAGGTCAAAGGATGGGATATACTTCAAAGCTTAAAAGTGCGAGTGGGAAAATTTATTTTGAAATTCGAAAAGATAATCAGATATTGGACTTAAGTTCTTGGTTGGAAAAAACCAGTCTCTAAAAAATTAAAATCAATAGATTCGATGTTTCTTAAGGTCAATCGAACATTTTGCTCGCTCTTTCATACAAATGGGAATCGAAATTTTCACTAAACGATCTGATCAATAGTTTTCTGTGAGCGGTTGAAAATCAGGGCCCTAAGAGTATAATGGCAATGACTGATTTAATCGCGAACAATCCTGGAGTTTAATTATGTTAAAATCGAAAATATTAAAAAGATCAATACTATTTTTTTTAGTTTTTTTAATATTGGGAATCAGTGGTTATGCTTTAGCCGAAAAGAAGAGAAGTCGTTTTGAAGAACTAGAACTTTTTAACAAAGTTTTATATCTCATCGAAAGTTCTTATTATCGGGAAGTAGATACCGCCAAATTAATTGAGGGTGCCATCAAAGGAATGTTAGAGACGCTTGATCCTCATTCTTCATTTTTACCTTCAGATACGTTTAAGAAAATGAATGACGATACTCAAGGTCGATTTGCTGGTATTGGTATCGAAGTGACGATGAAGGATGGTTATCTTTACGTCATTACTCCGATTGATGATACGCCGGCGCACGCTGCGGGGATATTAAGAGGAGATAAAATTATTGAGATTAATGGTGAGTCGACGTTAGGACAAACTCTGCAAGAGTCAGTAGACAGAATGAAAGGAGAACCAAATTCAAAAGTGACCTTAACCATTTCCAGAAAAGGAAGTGACAGCAGCATTCATATTGATGTTCAAAGAAAAATGATCGATATCAAACCCGTTAAATCACATTTAGTTCAAGATCAGTATGCCTTTATTCGCCTTACCAATTTTACAAAATTATCATCTAGCGCCATCATCAGTGAAATTGAAAAGCTAGAAAAACAGGTCAAGGGCAAGGGTGGATTAGCTGGTATGGTGCTTGATTTAAGAAACAATCCTGGCGGATTGCTCGATGAAGCAGTCAATGTCTCGAGTATTTTTTTAACCGATGGGCAAGTGGTTTCGATTGAAAGTCGTGATCCGAAAAATAAAGAAATTCGTTATGTGAATAAGGCGATCAAAAAATACTCCGATTTACCATTGGCGGTACTGATTAATGGCGCTTCAGCATCGGCATCAGAAATTGTAGCGGGAGCGATTCAAGATGCCAAAAGAGGTCTGATTCTTGGAAGTCAAAGTTTTGGCAAAGGATCGGTTCAACAAGTGGCCAAGATTGACGATCAAACCGGAGTGAAACTCACCATTGCCCAATATATGACTCGAAATGGACGAAAAATTCAAGCCTTTGGAATTTCGCCAGATATCTCTCTTGAAAATATTGATTTAGAATTGATCGAAATGAATAAAAAAGAAGAATACTTTTTACGAGAAGTTGATTTAAAAAACCATTTGGTGGCGACTATCGAGACTCCTGAAGAAAAAGTTATGCGGGAAGAAAAAGAGCGAGAAGAAAAGAAAGAAAGAATTGCTCTTATTAGAAAAAGACAAAAAGAAATAAAAGAAAATCGAAAAAATAAAGAACTTGAAAAAAATTCGGCATCTTCTGAAGATGGAGAGTTTGTGGTGAGTACTGATCCAACTAAAGATTATCAAGTGGAGATGGCCATCAAGCATTTAAAATCTTTTATATTTTTTAAATCATTAAAATAAATGGAAAACCCGGTTCGAACCGTTTCGGAAATTGTCAAAGAAGTTAAGCATAACTTAGAGTCGGCATTTACGGAGTTAATTATAGAAGGAGAGGTAAGCAACCTATCTTCGTCTGGTTCGGGACATTGGTATTTTACATTGTCAGATCGCGAAAGTTCTCTCAGTGCTGCCTGTTTCAAGTTTGAGGCCTTACGCAATCCCTTGCTAAAAAATTTGAAAGATGGAGATCGCATCCAATGTTATGGTTCATTGAGTGTTTATCTTAAGCGCGGAACTTTTCAACTAATTGTCAGTAAGATTCGGCCTGTTGGCAAAGGGGATTTGCTTGCACAGTTCTATTTACTGAAAGAAAAACTGCAAAAAGAAGGACTTTTTGAAACTCATCATAAAAAGAAAATATCTTCAATGCCTCAAAAAATTGCGATTATTACTGCTCAACAAGGTGCTGCGCTCAGAGATTTTATTGAAGTTTATTCGAGAAGATCGGTTGCGATCGACCTTTTGATTATTCCAGCACTGGTGCAGGGAGACCATGCAGCGGGGACGATTATTCAAGGATTAAAAAAAATAATCAAATACAATCAAGCGAATTTAAAAGAACCCGTGGAAGTGGTGGTGATCACGCGCGGAGGCGGAAGTCTGGAAGATCTTTGGGCTTTTAATGATGAAAATTTGGCGCGAGAAATCTTTGCCTTTCCCTTACCCATAATTTCAGCGATTGGTCACCAAGTTGATTTTACGATTGCTGATTTTGTTGCCGATCAGCGCTGTGAAACACCATCGGCCGCAGGAGAGTTTTTAACGACTGATCAAATGATGATCAAAGAAAAACTTACTTATTATGCTCGTCGGTTGACCAGTTCGATCCAAGCACAAAGGCAAAATTATTTAAAAAAAATGGCAGAACTTCACCCAAGGCGAATGTTAGATCAAGTTTGGAATTTGCTCTATGAATTTCAAGAAAAACTAAGAAGAATGGACGTAGCAGGTCGAATTTATGAATTGACGCAATTGCATGAATACTATTTACTTTTAGATGATTTAAAAAGGCAATTACTGGAGCTGCCCAAACAACAAATTCAATATTTTCATCAACAGATGGAAAGATTGGGAGGTTTTCTGGCAGCAGTTGATCCTCAACAAGTCTTAAAACGAGGTTATTCGTTTTTACTATCGACCTCCGGAAATGTCATAGGTTCTGCAAAAAAATATGATGAACAAGATAAACATTCTCATTTGCAGATCAAGTTTTTCGATGGTTTACGAAAAATTGAAAAAATATAATTTGCAATTGATTATAACTTTTTTTTGTTTTTCAGGCTGTGCTTCAAACTCTTTATCGATCAATCAATCTCAAACCGAAAAGATTGAAAGTCAAAATGAAAAAAGAGAAGTTGTTAATGCGATGGATGCTCAGTTATTTTCTCAGAACTTACAAATTAGTCCAGGTAAAGTGAAATGGATCCAATTGCCTAGTCAGTTTATAAACTCACAGTTTATCCGTTGCGCTGATCAAAATTTTCCTCTCTTTGTTTTCCAAAAAAAGTTAATGGCGATTTTGGCCGAAAGTTATTTTTCTGGCAGGAAATCGTATGAGTGTTTTGTGGATGAAGTAAAAATTGCAACAGTTAAAGTGGTTTCTTTCCCATATGAAGAAGAGCAACTTAAAGTGAGTCAGAAAAAAGTGGATTTAAGTGCAGAGGATCTGGCCAGGACGATAGAAGAACAAAAGATGTTAGATAAAATTTATACCCAAGGTTCAAAAACAATTCTGTTTGAGAAGGGTTTTATCAGGCCATTAGATAGTTATGTAACGAGCAAGTATGGAAAAAGAAGAGTTTTTAACAAGAAGAAAAAAACCCAGCATTTAGGAGTTGATTTTAGAGCGGCCGTTGGTGTTCCCATTCCTTCGGCCAATAGTGGTCGAGTCCTTTTTGCAGGAGATTTGTTTTATTTAGGCCTGGGAATCATTATTGATCATGGCGCTAATATTTTTTCAGTTTATGGACATTTATCAGAACTTCGCACTCAAGAAGGTGAAATGGTCAATCAAAGTACCATCATTGGTTTATCAGGTGATACTGGAAGAGTCAGTGGACCTCATTTACATTGGGGAGTGAAGATTCATGGGCATTGGGTGGATGGCCTTTCATTGATTGAAGAATTGTTATGAATGAATTGTTGTCGACTCAAACTTCGGAAATATTCCCCCCTAACCATGTCCATTTAAGATATTCAAATGTTTCATCGGTGTATTATGACTCAAGTCTAGAAAATGAATTGATTGATGTCTTTAATATGATGAAGCTATCCAATGAAAACGTTCACTTTATCCCTATCAATTTGTCGGCTGAGGAAGTTCAGTTACCGAAAAAAAATATCTGTTTAATTACCTCCGGTGTAAAAAAGGAATTGTTTTCTAAGCAAAACCTGAATATTTTTTATATTGAAAAACATCAGACGCTAGATTTATTTTTAAAAGGCGAGTTAGAGGATGATTCATTTTTAATGATCGATTTTAAAGTTCCTAGAGCTGATATCATCAAGTTAATAAATCTCTTTTTTGATAATGTCTATTTGCTAAAAAAACAAAAAATTCAATCCATCGCGACTAAAAATTTAAAAAATTTAATTGTCAAAATTCAAACAAAAAATGTTGAAAAAGGTCTAAAGAAAATTAGTAAAGAGTTACAATCTCTTAGCCAGCGCGTGTTGGAACTCAATAATCGTTGGGAATTGCAAAATGAAGTCGAGTTTTTTCTTTTTAAAAAAGGTTTGGCAAAGTTTTTTGCTTATAACATTGTCGATAGTTCTCACAGTAGAGACAAAATATTCCCCGTTGAAATAAATGAAAATGAAATTGTCTATTTTGAAATTGATTTATTGCCAATGACCAAAGAGAAAATGAATTTTGTTATCGTATCTTTGATGAATATATTTTCAAGTTTTGAGAAAAGAAATCTTTATTTGAAAAATTTGTCAGATAAAGTTTTTCGGTGGGAAGAAATTTTTGCTCATGTACCCTTCCCGATGGCACTTTTTTCTCAAAAGGGAGATTTAGTTTTTCATAATTTACAGTTTTTAAATTTAAAGCTTTTACCTAGTGATTGCTTAAAATTAACTCATAATACAGAAATTGAGACCTATCAAAATAGTTTTAAGGTTTTAAAACGAAACTACAAAATTGGTCAGGATGAATATGCATTGTTTGTGTTTGTTGAAGGCATTAAAAAAATGAGCGAAGTTGATACGGAACAACTCGGAATTATCACCAGTTCTGTGGCCCATGAGTTAAACAATCCGCTGTCGGGAATTTTAGCGGCGTTATCCTTGTTTGAACTTTCTTTTTTGAATCAAAACTTGAAAAATGAAAAAAGTGATCATCAAGAAATTATTAAGGAAATGAAGGAATCGGCATTAAGATGTAAACAACTGGTGGAAACATTTTTAGGTTTTTCTCGTTTTGATCTTCATAAAGTGGCGGGCAGTCTTGGTCAATCGATGGAGCAGGCCTTACATTTAATGCGTTTTAGAATGATTGAATCAAATGTAAAAATTTCTATTCATGCCATTCAAAATATCTCGATGGATAGTGCTGATCGGAAATGTCGCCCGTTTGAGAATTCGAGTATTATGACGATGGTTTTTTATTTACTGTTCGGTGGACTGATGACCGCTTATGGTCATTACATGCTTTTAACATTTAATCAAAGTCGTTCTCAAAGTTTTATCGATGTTCATTATTGGTGGGACGTTGATACGATTGTCATCGAAATCAAACCTGATTTTGAATTTATAAATATTATTTCAGGATTAAAACTTTTAAATTATTTGCTAAAACTTGAAGGATTTGAACTTCATTTTGGTAAAAATCGAATTGTCTTTCATTCGATCAAAAAATCCATCAACCTGAAAGAACAATAATAAAAAATA
>JBIKWR010000160.1:0-7449 GCA_044356225.1 Bacteriovoracaceae bacterium
TTCATCCATGGGTATAACAATTGAATCCGATCGTTTGATTTTTTTTAGACAATCCATCGTCATATCTACATAACCAGAGGATGCCTCATTTTCATTGGCGAGTAATTCTATAGAAAGATCCATCGTCGCCATCTTTAAAGCAGAATAAAACTGACTGGTTTCATTTCGTTCTACGATAACCGATCCCGATTGGTAAGGACCTTTAATCGTAATGACCGATTCCGTTTGATTCACAAAAACACCTAAGGATTTCAAGGCTTGGAGTAATCCCGATAGGCTTCGTTGTTTAAAATGAGCGTGCAGATGAAGTCGATAAGTCTGGCCACCTCTGGCCAGTAAGGCGATTAAAAACCTGGTGGTTGTTCCACCTTCATTAGGAAATAAATCAATGATCTTTGAGTTTAACACTTCACATTCGGGAAATGAATTTGAAATTTGAATTTTGCCAAAAGCAAGAAAAGATATATTTAAACCAATTTTCGTTAAACATTCAATCATTGAAGTTACATCGCTTGATTCAGGAACATTCTCAAGAACGACATTTTCTTTTTTTATCGCCGCTAAGACCAGCAAACGATTTGCATAGGACTTTGAGCCAGGAATTTTTCCGTGTAAAGTTTTACCGTTGGCAGGGATATAAAGACCTTGAGATGAATTCATAATTGAAGAGAGCGTGGAATCGTTTGAAATTTTTGATCGATTGTTAATAGTTCAATTTTCTGCTGGCCCACTCTTTTTTTATCATTCGATAAATTTATTAAATCTAAATCCTGTGGGGAAATCGCTGGGAGATTTATGTCAAAATGATTTAACAATTGCTCGAGCTTGAGTGTCGGTCCATTAAATAACTCAAACTCATGCTTAAGTCCCAAGAGAACGGCCAGCCCATGAGGTAAACGGTATTGTTTTTCATAAAGATGACCAAAAGTATGGCCCAAATTGAGAATTTTTCTTTCGTGAGTTTCTCTAAAATCTTTTTTGGTGATTTCTTGTTTAAACTCTAAACATGCAGGAATAATTTTCTCTACGGATTCATTTTTATCTATCATCATCCGCACTTTTGCAGAGATAAAATAAGTTTTAATCAACTCTCCTAAACCCGACTGTCTTTCGGATTCAGGTAATGTTTTCAAAAAGTCAAAATGGAGAAAAACTTTTCGTGGTGAATGAAAAGCCCCCACTAAATTTTTACCATGCTCCGTATTGATCGCCGTTTTTCCACCCACACAAGAATCAACCATACTTAAAAGTGTGGTCGGAACGACCATCCAATCTACTCCCCGTAAAATTGAGGCCGCAACAAAACCTGCAAGATCACTCAATGCACCCCCGCCAATGGCCACGATCAAGGCCTGACGATGAATCTTTTTATCTAATAAATAATGAATTGCCCTTTGATATTCCGTAAAGGTTTTACATTCTTCACCTTGCCCAGAAATGTAATGCTCACTACTTATTGGCCCATGAAAAAAAATTTCTTTATATAATTGAAAAACTTTTTTATCCCAGAAATAAAAGACTTGATCTCGATCAAACTCAGGTAATGATTTTATCAATTCAATCATTGATAAACCTTTTGCCGAAGATAATGATCGGCTAAAATAAACTTCACCATGGCATTCACCACTGGCACCGCTCGAGGCACTATACAAGGATCATGCCGACCATCTTTCGCCTTTTGGCCGACAGTCGAAGGTGGCCTAAAAGTTGTTTCAATGATCATCGCCTCACCATTTGAAATTCCTCCTTCAATACCAGAAAAACTTAAATGATCATGAGTGATCTCACTGCCTTTTTTATTAGAAAAATCGGAGTATAAACCAAAATTGATTCCCGTGGTTGCCCCGATAGATAAAATGCCCTTGGCCAAATCTGCACGCAATTTATCAAACACCGGCTCGCCTAATCCTGCTGGACAATTTTTTACGATCGTTAAGATTTTACCACCATAAGATTCTCCAGAAGATTTTGCTGCCAATAAAAACTTTTCAATTTCTTCTTCCTGCTGCCTTTCGGGAAAATGATACCGGTTGAGTTCTAAATCAGTATTTATAGAGCGAATTTGATATTCATAAGGTCCCATCTTATTGACGAAAGAAAAAACTTTAAGTTCTGGTAAAATAAGAGAGGCAAAATAGCCTCCAATAACTCGAGATAAAGTCTCTCTGCCCGAGGCCCGACCTCCGCCGCGATGATCTCGAATGCCAAATTTTATCAATGTCGTTTTATCGGCATGACCTGGCCTAAACTCATTTTTTAAATTTTCGTAATCTTCAGATTTTTGATTTTGATTTTGAACCATGACATGAATGGGAGTGCCTAAGGTTTTATTTTCAAAAATTCCACTTAAGACTTGCGGTTCATCTAATTCAAAACGAGACGTGGTGCCTGGTACCTGTCCAGGAGCACGTTTTTTTAATTCTGATTTCAACTGATCTAAACTAAATTCTAGGCCGGCAGGCATACCATCAATGATCACCCCCGTTGCTGGGCCATGAGACTCACCATAAGTGGTCATACTAAGTAATTTTCCGAAACTATTTCCTCGAGACATGTTAGTTACGCCTTGCGTTTTTTCCCTTCTAGCTTTATCTTTTGTATAACCTTGGCATGTCACCAGATCAATATAAATCCCTGATGGAAATTCAAAGTTTAGGCTTAAAGATCATTTCTCATGAAGAATTGATCGAGGGGCAGCTCAAACGCCTACAGCACATTGAAAAAATACGCCAAAATCGCGAACAAGAAAGGCTCGAGGACCAAACTCTTTGGCATCAGTTCCATCAAGAATTTTCTCTACTGGAAAAAAATTTGGCACAAACCACCACCAAACTCACGCAAGCCGAGCAAAAATTGGCGAATGCTCAAACCCAAATTCAGCAAACAGCAGCCGAACATGAAATCTCACATCTCAAGTTGCAAAAAACAAATGAAGAAAATCGCTGGTTTGAGTTGTCCGAGTTAATGGAAAATCTCAAGCTAAAACTAACTGAGCATCAAGAATTTTTAATCGGTAGTTTAAAATCTTTACAAGAGCTAAAACAAGAAGTTGATCAGATTATTAGTATTGAAAAAAAACATATTCACAATTATCAAAGCCGAATTGATAGTTTACTTTCTGAAGTGGATCCCAAAATTAAGTTTCGCTATGAAGATTTAAGAAAAAAAACCAACCGACCTCTGGCTTATATCATCAATCAAAATTGTGAAAAATGCCTCTGCCAAATTAGTTACGCCATTATTATGAATGTGGAAAAAATGACAAGTTATGAAACATGTCTTGGTTGTGGCCGTATTCTACTCCCGCACAACACTCGAAGCTGATATCTGATTAAACCATTTTTTAGCAATCATTTTGGTATACAAGTGATAAAGGCAAGGAATAAAAACCAAGGTCACCGCGGTGGCAAACGCTAATCCACCAGCAAAACTCCACGCCATGGGTTTTAAAAATGGATCTCCTCCTTTATCTAAGGCAATCGGGAGCAATCCACAAACAGTTGTTATCGTCGTTAACAAGACAGCTCTGAATCGTGAGATGGAAGAACTGATGATTGTCTCTATGACATTGGCAGTTGGACTTGCTTTAAGATTTTTATTAATCACATCAACTAACACAATTGAGTCATTCACCACCACTCCCAGCAGACCCACCATACCCATGACCGCTAAAAATCCAATGGTTTCGGGCAACATAAAATCGCCTACCTTGTTAAGCACCATCGAAATATTAAAAGAAAGAATTACCCCAATAAAGCCCAAGGGAATGGCGGACATGATAAGCAAAGGTTGTGCTAAACTTCCAAGCATGACGACTAGAATAAAGAAAATAGAAAAGAGTGAAATAACAATCGCCTTAACTAACCTCACCATCGATTCATTTGTATCTTCTCTTTCTCCTCCAAAACTATAAGTCATTCCCGGAAAACTTTTAACAATTGTTTGAACATGAGGCGTGATCGCTGCTGCCACTCCTACCGGAGTATTTTTTTCTTTATCAATGGTTGCTAAAACACTAAAGGTTCTTTTGCCATCTTTTCGCCGAATCACAAAAGCACCAGGCTCTTGTGAAAATTTCACAAGTTTTGAAAGACTAATTCTTTGGCCCATATTATTTAACACAAAAAGATTTTCCACACTCGATAACAAGGATCTGGCCTTAGCATCCAACATCACAACAATCTCAATATCTTCATCTGACTCTCTTATTTCAGTGACCGCATCACCAGCTAAGGCCCGTCTGACTTCAAATGCTACTTGTTGGGTGGTTAAGCCTAATCGACTGGCCTCAGCATCATTGACCGACAAAACAAATTGTTGTTTTCCTTCTTCAAAATCTGTCGAAGGAGCAATAATACCCTCTACTTTTTTTAGCTCTGCGATCAATAGTGCAGAAGCAGATTTTAAATCCTCTAGACTACCACTGGCCAATTCTATATCCACAGGATTACCTTTCGGTGGACCTCCGGCCATTTTTTTAATTTCAATTTCATAATCGCTTGAGATCTTTGATAATTTTTCATTCAAATCATTGACGATTAAATCCGTCGTGCGCACTCTTTCATCAGGTGCAGTTAAATAAACAATCAATGATCCGTAATGCGTTCCAGTTCGAGTGCTGCCGTGATTACCAAATGAAGAACCCACCCACGATCGCACTTGATCTAACTCACTTTTTTGTAATTCAGACATAACCAGTTGCTCAGCTTGCCTAACAACATCATCCGTTTTGGCCAAAACAACCCCTACTGGTCCTTTGAAAGTCACTTGTAAAAGCCTGACATCATCACCCGGAAATAGTTCAAACGGCATTTTAGTGGCGCGAAAGGCACTCAGGATTAAGAGAATAAAAAAGGTGAAGACCACCAGAAAACTACGTTTTAGACAAAAGCTTAAAGTTCGATGATAAAAATCAATCAGTGGTCGATACCACTCTCTACCATTTTGACCAAGAGATTTAATTGCTTGGGCCAAAAAGACAATGCTAACTAAAATGAAAGTAGTAGAAATATAAAGCGGAAATTTTTGCGGAATCAATTTAGAAATCAAAAAAAACATCGCTGATAAAATAGTGTTGGATTTAAATTTCAACGTTGATAGTTTTTCCAACCATTGAAACTTTTTATGACTTTCGCCAAAATCGGCCAAGTGATTAGGAAGAATAAAAAAACATTCAAGCCATGAGGCGGCCAAACAAAGAATGACCACTGCTGGAATCGGCCAGGTAAATTTCCCCATAATTCCACCCATAAAAAAAAGTGAGGAAAATGCTACCATGGTAGTTAATATCGTCGCCGTAATGGGCTTGATAGTTTCAAATGCCGCCGCTGCTGCTGCCGCTTTGGCTTTCATTCCTTTTTCTATATTTTGATAATAATGTTCCGCTAATATAATGGCATCATCCACTAGCATCCCAAGAACTAAAATTAAGCCAAACATCGAGATAAGATTGAGGGTAATCCCTAGTGCATCCATCACAGCAAAGGCACTCATAAAGGCCAAAGGAGCGCCAAATGAAGTTAACAAGGAAGTTCTAAAATTTAAAAAGAGTGTTAAACAGAAAAAGACTAAAACTAAACCCCAAAAACCATTACTCGTAAGAACACTTAATCGCCGTTTCACATAATAACTTTGATCATCAGTATAACGGTAGACAATTTCGGGTGGCTGATTTTTTTCAAAAAACTCTTTAACTGCAGCTTTAACTTTGTCCGTGGTTTTAATAATGTCAGCGGACTCACGTTTTTTTACCTCTAGAAAAATCGCTTGTTCGCCATTAGAGCGCACTAAAACTGAACCTTCAGGCACGGTTCGCGAGACTTTGCCAATATCCTTCACTTGGATATTAAATCCATTGGCATTTGAGCGCACGACCACATTGCCAACATCCGCTGGGGTGGCAAATTCGGCGACCGTTCTCACCATAATTTCTGATTCGGTGGTTTGAATTTTTCCCGCGGATAAATTGAGATTTCGTCCTTGGATCGCCTTGGCCACTTCGCCGATGGTTAATTGCAAATTATTTAATTTTTCTGTTGAAATTTCTACCCGGATTTCTTCGTCGCGGTAGCCACTAAAATCCACTCGCGAAACTCCGGGAACTAGTTCGAGTTCATCTCGCAGCATTTTGGCGTAGACACGTAAATTTTGTTCATTTTTTCCAGCTAAGGGAATAAGAATAAAACCGTCATCGGAATTATTGGGTTCCATTATAACTGGAGTTTTTGCTTCGGTCGGAAGATCATTCACTGAATCTACCGCTGCTCGTAAATCATCCAGCACATCTTTCACCTGATAGTCTGGATCCACTTGAATCCAAATAACTGAGCTGCCTTCTGCTGACATAACATTGAGTTCGTCGATGCCATCTATCGCTTTGATTTTTCTTTCTAAAGGAATAGACACTAATTTTTCCACATCTTCCGAAGTGGAACCAGGATAGGCCGTGGTAACAATTAAAATATCAAAACTCACATCCGGAAACATATCTTTTTGAATAAAAAATGCCGAAACAGTGCCTACTAACAGCACAATAAAAGATAAAAGATTAACCACTAAACTATTATTGAGAAAAAAATTAATCAGTGATTTCATTTTTTCATCTCTTTTTCTTGGGACCACTCCACCAGCAGATTTCCATTAAGTTTTGCCCACTCGGCTGACAATTGGAGATATTGAGAAATGGTTGTCGCCAAACTCGTTTCCGTTTGGATTAATGATTCTTCTGCTCTGATTAATCGATCAAGATCATGCCTGCCTAGATTATAAAGTTGATTATGGGATTTAACTGCTAACAAAGCATATTCGCGCTTTTCTAGCGCTGCCAAAATATTTTTTTGCTGCAATGACAACTGGTTTTTTAGATTTTCTTTTTGGAAGTGATAAGACTCCGCAGTTTTTTTATGTTCAATCTCTTTCGTCATCACCACAATTTTACTTTGTGCGCGCCGAATTTTTTCCACTTCAAAATCTAAGGGGATCGTCAGATTGACCGAAACTTGCCAAAAGTTTTGATCTTGCCCAAACTGCCCATTTTCGATCGCTGTTTTCCTGGTCAAATCAAAATCATTCGTGCGGTACTCAGTGGTTAATTTCACATCGGGATTAAAATCATAAACCGATGTCTTAAGTTCAGCATGGGCCAATTTAACTTCTTCATCCATGCGTTTTAATGTGGCATTTTGATCAGCATTTGGTTGCCGATTAAAATCGACAAAAGCTGGTTGAGTTAAAACATACTCTTCAATTTCTTGCAGCTCCACTTTCCGCGAGAGGGCCTGCGATAGGCCGTAAAGGTCATTTTGTAACAGCTTTTCAGACTCCCTAACACCTTCTTGAGTATTGAGTAAAAAAATTTCTGCCTCATACAAGTCGACTTTATCTTTAAGACCATCTTTCACTTTCTTCGCCACATCCTCTCGCCTACGCTTAGACCTTTCCTCGGCAGCT
>JBIKWR010000162.1:0-7434 GCA_044356225.1 Bacteriovoracaceae bacterium
TGAATGTTTCCCATCCTTAATATCGATAATGGCGCTGTAACTACTTTTATCTTTTAACCCTTTTTCGATGACGTCTTTCGCCGTGGATTTATTTTTGTCCTCTAGGACGTCGATTTGTTTATCAAATTGGGCATCCACTTCATTTTTCATAGCAGTATAGTCACCTTCTGCATAATTTAACGCCTCAGCTATATGGTAGCTGAGAAAGGTCGCCACTGCTCTTTGATTCAGAGGAAGATTCTTATCCGCCATTTTAGCTTGTAAACGAGCTGGAATTTCCCTGGCCTCTTTCACCAATCTTTCCGCTTCCGCTTTTTTACTGCCGGTTAATTTAAAATGCTGATTGAGGTTTTGCATAAACTGTACGGAACGAATAGATAATAACTGAACTGCCTCTCGCTCCCATTCTTGAAGAGCATTAAATCGTTTGACATCAAAACTGACTAACATTTTATTGATTAACTCATCACTGGATTGCAATAGTGGAGCAACGACTACGGATTTAAGAAGTTCCAAACTTTGCGAGCTGGCCTGGAATAAAGTTTGCGCCGATTTTGCGCCTGGAATGGTGACCTGGTTGGATGAATAAAGATTAACCAATCCGCGATTACCCCAACGATTCAACTGGAGCTTGGTGGCGGTGGCCAACTCGGGAACATATTTTAAAGCATTCGCCAAACCTTGCCCGTATTGATCAAAAAAGACCAACGTGGCGTGATCAGAATTTCGCAAGAGTCCGGAGAGTTTAGTGGTGAGGTCGCGATCTGAATCCACTGAAGGAACTAAATACACCACTTGGCGCGTAAATCCCTTATCGAGAATTGCTTGTTGAGTGCCATTTAATCCTAAATCGAGAACACTTACTTGTCCGATCCCTTCATAAGAATTGATAATGGTCTGAACCTCATTCAAAGTATTGAGATTTTCAAATACAATCACCGGAGCATTAGGGCGCGCAACAAAACCAACACGAGAAACAGTAGTCAGATCATTTTTTAAAAATCCTAACAACACTCCGTTTTGCTCTAGTCTAGCGGAAATTCGGACATTTTTTAAAGCGTCTATTTCATCACGTAATAAAAGCTCGGCCCCGGTGACATTCACACTTGTCTTGATGTTAGTGAGAACAGAAAATTCTTTGGCGACTAAGGGGGTGACGGTGCTAGCGGTTAAAACGATGGAGATAGGTCCTGCGTGCGCTCGGGTTGATCGGTTAACCACTTGAGCATTTAAGGCCACTGGTTTATTCAGCTCTAATGACCCAGCTAAGTTGAGGCCAGAAATTTCTAAAGGATAATCCACTCGTAAAACTTTCTTTTCCGCAATTTTTAAAAAATTATTTTGCACTTGTTCAAAATGACGACCTTGCAATGATTTTTCAGCCGAGGCCAATTCAAATCGCAACCCAAACTGGATCGAAACTTGTTGGCCCACTTTAACATCGAGAGGAATATGATTTTCTAAGGCGCCATTAACTGTCACTAATGACGTCGCGGGAACCAACGGTAACACGAGCTCCTGACCACTACTTAACTTCACGACCAAACCACTGGCATCCACATCGGAAAAATTTTTGATCACTAGTGAATGCACCACTCGCTCGCCAGGTTGAAAAATACCATCGAGACTAGCAACGCCACCAACACCTGCATCGACCACCGAAGACGATTCGAATTTTAATACCGGGAACTGAGCATAAACGGCTTGGACTTCTTCACGTCTAGCATTTTTTGCCAATTGGGTTTGTTCCACAATGTTTTCATCAAAAGTCTGCAGCTCTTTTAAACGATAACTTCTAAGACGAATATTTTCATATTCTTTTTGATAGGTTTGACTCTCATGCCAAGCAAAAGATTGTTGATACTCTGAGCTGCTGGTATTAGGAGAGCTGGTAAAATGTTTTTTGGCACTTTCAAAAGCTTGAGATTTGGCGGGGCCAAAGGCATTTTGAAAACCATCACTTTTCCCTTGTTGCAATCCCGCTTGTAACGAAGCTGGGTAAGGCCTAGAAAAGCTAAAATTGTAAGCTTGTGAATAGGCCACTTGATAAGCATTTTGATAAAAATCGCCCACCACTCGATGATACTCTTGATATACCGCCAGTTGGTATCCGACTTGGTAGCCGTCGATATAGGCATAAACTTGAAAAGGGTGTTTATAAAATTTTGCCGGTTGCGTATTGTAGTAAAGATTTTTTAAACCAGGCCAGGCGGGAACTGAATTAGTAAAAGTCCCGGCAAAGGGCCCTTGAAGTTGCACTTGATGAAGCTCTTTAGTTTCATAAGATTGTACTCCTTCCAACTCACCTTGGGGGCGTCCGCGTTCCAGACCTGTTTTTATCGCCCGATCATAACCAGCGGCTTCACCTTGTGATGCTCCCACTGAAGAAGCGTCAGAAAGATTCGCCTTACTTTCACCAGACTGTATACCGGCCCACTCTCCGGCCAAACTATTTCCCGCTTGAGTGCCTTCGGCATATCCTTGAGCACTACCTTCATTGGTCCCTTGATTAAAACCTTCGCTGTAACCTTGTTGATGACCTTTTTGAAAGTCGCGATCTTGACCAGCTTGCTGGCCGGCTTGATCGCCATCAATACGACCATCTTGCTCGCCATGAAAAACTCCTAAACTTTGTGCTACCTCCAAACCTTCGCGCGCACCATCGATCAGAGCGCGGTTGTAACCATGATGATTGGCAGTTAAAACTAACTGGATGACTTCTGCTCGTCGTTGATCTCTTTGATTTTCTAGCTGTTGTTTTTGATTGAGTGAAAGCACTTGGTTTTGTTTGAGGGACTGAATATGTTGCGCCCACTGAACTTGTTCTGTTCCTAAACTTTGTAAATCATTTTCCAGCTCATTCTTACTCAGAGTTAACTGCGCCACTTGTTGATTTAAATTTTGAATCTGCTGGTTAATCGATGCTATTTGGCCAGGTAAGCTGACCAATTGATTTTTTAAAGTGACGACCGCTGCTTGAGCATTTTGTAAATTTTGTGTGGCGGTGGCGACATCCGAAACGGCTTGCGCCACTTGCGCGATTAATTGCTCAACGGCATTACTCTTAACTTCAAATTCGATCGACTTTGCACGAAAATCTAGTTGGGCGGTAGTGAAGGCATTTAAGGCCGATGCCACTGCCGGTCGTTGATCACATACTTCTTTGGTGGGTTTATTGGGGCCATTCATACAACGTGCCAAAAGCGATTCATACTCAGATTTTTTAAAATCTTTGGTTTGTTCCGCAGTCGCTTTGGCCAAATTCGCGGCCCTTTGTGCCTCTTTTGCATCTACTAGTTTCGCTTCTAAATTACTTTTTTTATTTTGTGTTGAATTCAAAGCATTTTGTGCCGCCGTAACTTTTTGTTCGGCATTCGCCAAAAGGGTTTGGCCGTTTTGCAATTGCTGTTCTAGTTGATTTTTTTGGTTAACTAAATTTTGTCGTTCATTAACTTTGCTTGCGATTTGATGATTGATTTGACTTATCTGGCCTTGTTTATTTTCAATTTTTTTATCGACTTTAGACTTTTGCAACTGCCCATCTTCAATCTGATTTTGCAACTGATGAATTTTTTGGTTTAAAACCTGAATTGAATTTTGCAACAACGTTATTTGATCATCATCGGAAATATTAAACTGTGGGGTACCATAATATTGATTGGTCCAAGTTTGAGCATAACTTAAACTTAAGATGCCAAACTGCAAAAATGAGCAAACACTGAGAAGCCAATTTTTTTTCCATGGTAAAGACATTTTCATTTTTCTCTCTCCTTCATTGATGAACAGTGGTGGGTGCTTCTTTTCATATTTTGACTTTTTTTTGCCAAGATTCACTCTTTGTTTGCACTAAATGCCAAATTGACCCCGAAAAACCAGAGATTGATGGTAAAATGGCCCTCCTATCATTCCTAGATAGGGAAAATCAGTCATGACTCTAGTGCTACAAGCAATTTTGCGGCCAGGCAAATGAGAATAAAAAAAAATTAAAATCAAAGCTAAAAACTCAAGAGAATTGATCCATTTTTAATCTGATAACGGCCTTTATTAAGTGACAGAGTTTTTTAGTTTACAGGTTATTATAAATTTCCAGCGCATCACGAGCATCAAACATCATTTGATCGAGGGTTTGGAAATCTATAAATTTAGATTTTTGTCTGACGCCCTTTTCATTATAAGGCCTGATTTCTGTTGGCCATTTATTTTCCTTATCTGGTGGAACCCAAAGAGCTGATCTCATCCAATAGTTTTCTTCTCCGACTAGATTTAACATCACCGCCAGCACCAATGGATTATAAGAATGGCCTGAGCGTTTTATCGCACGAACAAAAGATCGAACCAATTGGCCAAGTTGTTCTTTATTATTTTTAGAATTTAAATTTTTTTTCTCTTTCGCTTCCGCTAAATTTTTAATCAAACTTTTTCCTCGATGAACGACACTTTTTAAATCATATTTCCGACCAAGATAATTCACCATTAAACTTTTCGAAGGGCCAAAATTTTTGAGCTGATCGAGTTTTTTGGAGGTGATTTTTTGCATCTCTTGCCACTCATTAAAATGCAATTTCACATCTTCATTTTGATGACAATCAATTTGATTCAGCAAAACACTGACATTTTTAAGATTGGTCAAACAGTCATTTAACTTATCCTGATACAGTTTTTGGGAAGAATGATGCAATAAATCCACCAGTCCTTGATCAAATTCTGATTCTGAGAGTTCCATCATGCGATTAAAGGCACTCTCATATAACTCGATAGTCGTCGAAACTTCTGCTTGGCCCCAAAGACGATTGACACTATGATTTTTGGCGATCAGTGGAATAAACTGGTTGTCGCCAACCAAACCATTGATAAAACGCAGGTAACCATTATCTAATTCCTGCGTGCGAACTAATGAATCTGAATGGGCATATTCTAAAGTTAGTTTGGGATCGATGAGCGTTTCAGCATTGTCCGCCACCTTTAGATAGCCGCTGGATAACCTGGCCTTTTCCACATGTATCTCTTTATTCCCTAAGACATTCCATGTCCCTTCATTTTCTTTTAAGACATCATAAAAATAATGAATTTTTTTCGGCGAATTATGGCCTGTAGATAAATCTTGAGTCATGGATAAATCATCCAATCTAAACCTAGACTGTTTGGCAAAAAGGCCAAAAAAACTCAAGCTTAAATAGCGCTCTAAAAATTGAGAATTGACCGTTAATTGTTTGCCATGTTTAAGAATGGTTTCATAATTATGATAGGTGAGATCATCAAATAAATGCAGCAACTCAGGATTATCATAATAATCCTGAAGATCAACTTCATAAAGCTCACGACTCATCTTTCCTTTGGAAACTCCCATCTCAAAGGGAACAACTTTGATCATTCCCAATTCAAAAAAGGCTTCAAACACTGCTTGATAGTATTTTGACTGATCTATATAAACAGATATTTTTTCACTTTGTTTTTTGTTTATGATGACTCTGCCTAGATTAATATGTGAAATTTTACCTTCAACGCCAGGACCTACGACTGAGCCTAAAATGGTAAACAATTCAGCCGTTAATTCAACTTCTGCCCCTTTCTCTAAGGTATCTTCGACTAACACAATAGAATTTGCTGGCAAATAATTTTGATAAACTTCAAAGGGCAAGTCTAAATCGAGCAAAAATGGACCACGTTTTTTCGCCTCTTCTTGACTAGGCATCGGATAAATCACGCTCCATTTTTTTACATATTGAAGGACTCCTTCTAGCACTACGCCTAACCCTAACTGCGCTCCCACTGAAAAATCATCGCGAACGATGACTTGATCAAGAGTACCACTGGCCTCTGGATTATCGACAATCGATCGATCTATCTGTAAGTTGAGCTGTGACACAAAATTGAGATCAACTCCTAACAATTTTAATTCATGCTGACCGATATTCACTCTCTGGCGCTCACTTAATGCTCTAATGATTGTATCCGTCATGATGTTTTTAGCGCCAACAAGTGGAAAATTTAAGATTTCTCTAATTTCTGAACGAAAATCTAAAGTATGGCCGGGAATGGACTTAGGAACTTTTTTAACATCTTTTGATTTATCGATAGGAAGCAGACCAAGCTCAAGCTCTAAATCAAAAGCTTGTACCAGGTCATTTCTTCTGGATGCCAACTTTTCGACTAAGAGTGATTGTAAATCATAGGGTGATTGATTCGGCCAACCTCCCAGAGCAATCGCCATCGCCATTTGCTTTTTGCTAAGTTGGCCAATTTTTCGCACCATCCATTTGGCATCTTCAAAAGTAATATGCTTAAAACCACTATTTTTTTGAAACATTCGATAATTAAATTCAATCGACTTATCATCAATTTTCTTAACGGCATTCCATGAAAAATCGAGCGGTTTTTCCCGTAAATTATTTCCAAACGCAAATCCCATGTCATGCTGAAGATAATAAAGTTCATCATGACCTTCTTGGGTACTTTTAATAATCAACTTATTATTTTCCGCTTCTTTGATATCCGTATTCGAAACCCAAATGTTAAAAAGCATCAGCCCTCTGGTTTCTCGCAATCCTTGATGGCCATTTTCTCCATAGGCCCAAGGCCCAATCCGCTCAATACTTTTTTCATTTTTCAGTTTATTTTCAAACAGACACTCTATCCAAACTACGTAATCTCCTTTTTCATCACGGCCAGTTTCTTTTATAAATTGATCTATCTGATAAGACTTATAGTAACTACTCCATTCTTTTTTCACATCATTCAAGGTTGATTGACCTAAATACATTTTTACATCACGAGCATACTTCGTGACATCAGTATAAATACCTAGTGTGGCGGCCAAAGCTGAGGCACTGGGATCAGAATGAATTTCTTTACCCAATTTAATTTTTAGCTCTTCTTTTTTTCCTTTAGAATTAACAAAATAAACATCAATTTTGGGTTTAGATTGAGTTTTGCGGACATCTTGGTAATAAACCACATTGTCTGGCGACCACTCCATTCGGGTATTTTTATAAAGAGGACCTTGATTTTGATAAAAATTTTCGGCCACATCCACAGCTGAAATACTCGAATATTTCGCAGGCAATCCATAGGTAAAACCGGATCCTTTCACCGGTTCAAGTTTTGATAAATCATAATTTTGATCCAGCAAATTTTGCAATTCTGCAACCGAGAGCAGTTCACCGGTGATAGGATCGGCCAAATTGACCGCATGGAGATCGGCGGTATTTTCTTTGCCATGTAAAACTTTGATCCTAAATGATTTTAGAGACTCTTTTATATAGTGATATCCTTCCACCAAATTAATATGATTCCCCTCAAACTTTAAGGCATATTCTAGCTCTAAAACAAAAATTAACTTATCGACATATTCTGACAGAGGAAGGTATTTTTTTTCAACAATTTCACCAATCTTTTTTAAAATCAGGTCATATTTTTGAACTTTTTTTAATGAAT
>JBIKWR010000163.1:0-7369 GCA_044356225.1 Bacteriovoracaceae bacterium
TGTTTGTTCCCACGTACACGATAAATGCCGAAAATATATTTGAAAAAAATTCCAGGAAATCTCAAAACTACCATGATGTTGATCTTCTAGAGTTGGATGATGATTGATGTTTTCGACATTAGACTTTGAAGACATTGAAACTTTTAGTCCCCCTAAGTGAACATGTTTTATCTGATCAGATTGGGTTACTAAACTCAGCAGTTTTTCTCGATCAGATTTTTCTGAAAGTGAGTAAAGGCTAATTAAAAAATGGGGTATATCTAAGGCCACGCCAATATGGCAATTTTCGGCGACTGAAATTAAGGTTTGATAGTACAAAATACTTTCTTCAGTAATGGGAGTATTTTCAATTAAAAGTGGATAACTAATCAAGTGTTGCCAATGAATTAAATTTTGAATCATTAATGCTAAAGACTCTTCTTTCACAGAACAAACTGCAAACTTCTGTTTATCTCTTCGCAACAAAGTAAAATGCTCTATCACAAATCGTGGTCTCAAACGTTGTATAACCAGAGCGATCTGATCCAATTCATCGAATTGATTTTCACCAAAAGTATTCAAAAAGTTCGAGTGAAGAATAAGTGGAAGTGGATTTTTATTAAAAAAATGTTGGATTTTTTCAAATGTTACTCGCTCATTTGGAATCGTCAATTGAACATGCCCAACTTGACCTTGGGCATATTTATCAACAATAAAATCTTCTAAATGTGAGTAGTATTCAATACCAAAATCTAACAATTTTTACCCCGCTTAAATTTGCTCGATTACACTCTCAAAATCCAAAAGGTACAATAATTATTGACTCATATTGAATTTTTTTCTTCCTTTTAACCACCTGTAATTAGGTAGTTGAATCAAAGATCATTTTCCATGGATTTAAGTTGGATAAGATGTTGAAAAACAGCATCACAAGCATAGGAATCTAACCAAAGGGTACTCTTTAATTCCATCACTTGGTCCACCAAATCCCTTACCGGAATTTCTCTTAAATCAGCCACTTTAGTCACTGTTTCTAATGATAAAAGCATCGACCTTTCTAGAGCTTCTAATTGCTGAAGATAGTTTTGGAAAGGGGCCCATTTTTTGGTAATTTCAAAATAGTCATAATCGACACATTTTTTTTGATCAAAGTAATCTTCACGCTGATCTTCTAACTTGTTTCGCTCTTTTTTATATTCTTTAACCAGAGTTTTTTTAACTTTTTCCAGAAACTCCTCTGGAAGCTTGGGATCTAAACGAATAAGGGATTCACGAAAATTGGTTTCTAATACAGCAATTTTTTCTTCCACTGACGTTATGGCGCGATCTATTTCTTCTTTTTCTTCTTTTAAAGCAACGTATTTGCCATAGACTTTTTTGTTTTTTTGTAATGTATCAACCATTTTATATTTTAGATCGATAATTTTTTTTAAGTATTCAAGTGTGTGAACAAGAATTTCATGCCTTGTCATTTCAATCCCATGATTTACAGGATTTGGATTTGACGATTCGGTCAGCATTTTCAACTCTTGACAGGTATGAGCTTGAGCGACATTTATCGTTATAAAAAATAAAATAATTATTAGTAACTTATTTGATTTCATGATGACTCCAGTATGCATATAAATTGGGGTGTTGCTTTTTTACTTCGATGAGATAGCTTTTTGTTCCCTCTTTGGTTACGTTACAAATTTCATAGTTTGAATTCATTCGATTTATAAAATCCCCTAGATTCACTGGTGGAGCTTTTATCATCTGCAACTTAGATTCTAAACACTCAACCTCCGGAAGCTTACTCGTCGGATCATTCGGTTTTGCAGGATCAGTCTTTTCATCAGCTGGCAGTGAATTTTGATTTCCACAAGAGTAAACTATCATCAGTAGTCCGCTTAATAATAAAAGAAGGAAAAAGTCTTTCGTAATTTGTTTTTTAGCTTTCATTACATTTCCTTTCTTATTCTTGACTTAGAACTAATGTTGTTGCGTATTCATAATCATAAATATTGGCCGGATAAATGTTTTTTTCAAAATCGTTGATATTTTTATTTTCTTTAAATGAAACATGGAGCTCGTCATTTTCAATTTTAAAATTAAAAAATCGATCAAACCAATGCTCCATTGAATGGTAAGACTTGGGTAAATGAGAATGACGTTTTTCAATGTCCTTTAAAACGACTCCTATATTAAGTAATAAATGAGAGTTTTGGTGAAACTTGTATACGTTTTTAATCGTTAAGTTATTCCATTCATTTTGTACTAAGTTAAAGATTGTCCATAATGAATCTAGTAGATCTTTTTTCATGCCAACTTGCATTTTATCTACAGCAAGACGTTTATTAGGAGCAAATTCTTTTTCTTTCTTTAAAATGGCACAAGCAAGAAAACGATTTTGGATGATCCCTCCTAAGCGTGTTTGTAAACCCTGTACTTCAGTTTCATGTGGAGTATTCATAATTCTAACAATTTTAGAAAAAAATTTATTATCCGTATCGACTAAATCCCAACTGTCGACAATGAATTTTTCCCAATTTTCAAAAATCACAACATCTGAGGGAGCGACTAGATATTTCTTGCTTAAACGACTTTGCACCAGATTCCAATTCGTTTTATTTTTTTGACTGAGATAAAAAACTTGATCTGCCTGTAAATCTAAACCAAATGGGCCGGAGTGTTCATTCTGACGAACAAACTCTTTTTTAATCGTCTTACATAAACCCTCATTAAAGACAGTTATGTTATCGCAGTCATATTGTTCATAACTGGACATATGCATGGACAAATATTCTTTGGACCTTTGACAGAAACTTTCTAATAAAGAATCTTGCCAATCAATCACCAGCTCAACATCCGCTGGAGCTACGGCAATTTTGTGCTCAAACCTTTTGATCCATAAACCATCTACTAAATCGGCAAAAACTAATGACTGAGTCATGCTGAATAAATAAACAAAAAAAAGTAATTTCATAATTTCTCCAATTCTTTAATGTGATCGACCAAGTTGTTAAAATACTGATTTGAGGCTTTAAGATACTCTTGATGAATCGTTAAGGTTTTTTGTTTTAAAGATTCAAATTCAGCTAGCTGACTTGCCGAGACTGAACCATCAAGTGAATCATTACTTATCTCTGAAACTTTTAGCTTTAACTCGGCAATTAACTCATCAAGTTGCTCACCTTTGTTTTCATAAGTTGAGGGCAAAATATGACTGACCATTTCTTGCTGAACTTGCTGTAAAGAAGCTTGTCCAATCTCCTCTAACACCCTTTGCTCTACCGGAGATAATTCTAATTGAGTTGATTTTATCTCTGGAACTTTTTTAAAATTCTTGTGTAAATTAAATTTTAAAGTAGCTATTATTATAAAAACAAAAAGTGTAACCAAGGAAACTAGTTTATATTTTTTACTATTCATTATAATCTCCTTATAATCTTTCTAAGGGCCCTGGTTAAATGAGGGCCCTGTTTTTTAAGGTTTCGCTCTTTATTCATCACACTTTTTATGATCGACACAGACTCGCATTTCCATAATTGCCTGTGCTTCTGCAATTAGATAACCATCTTGAGAAAAGTTTTTCTCGAGTACACCACGATTGGTATTTATGCTTGAAGTTGTACCAGAATGTCTTGCACCGGCCAATTCATCTAGTGATTTTAAGACAATCCCTCCGATGGCACAGAACGGATTGGTTGTTCCACAAAGGGTTAAAACACTATTTCCGATTTGCCCAAAAAGTTTAGAATCTTCATCTAAAACTTCCGGCTTAGTCGGATTGATGGTGTATTCTTTTGCATAGGTCATAACAAACATATTAAACATGTCTTGATATAGCCCTTTTTCCATCGCTCGATTTATCTTATTGGCATCTTCAGCATTGGCACCTTGAGGTCGCTTAATCATATGGCAGGTAAGACCTAAGTTGTTTTGCACATCTCTTTTGGTGTCGTCCCAAGTATGAGTGTTCCGTGAAAACCATGACCACCATTTTTTAACTCCCGAATTTCGAATATAGATATCTGACTTATCGATATCCATTCTGCAAAATCCTGAAATGGGCTCCGCTTTTTGATAATAGTTATATCGCAAGGCCACATTTTGAACGAAGACAGGTTGATTTTTTGTCGGAAATTCATATTCAAAATGAGAGATGGTTCGACTATGCTTTTGGCCTTGCCCATCAGTGTATTGATAATGTTTTTCAGAAGATTTTCCATATCCACATAATGCACCTTGTGTCACAGGCATTTCAAAAGACTGTGCCCCACCAAATGATCCACCAAAGTCGGTGGCCATAAAACGATACTTCTCAGGTTGTTTCTGATCTTGATTAAGAGTGACTCCTGGAAGATCTACCCATCGCTGCTGATCACCCACTTGAATTTTGGTATGAGCAGGAAACTCATAAGATATAATTTCATAATTTAAATTCATCGTTGAGTCTGCTACTTTTGAAAGTGATTTAGTTACACCCGGATTGAGACGAACATCAAAAGGCATAATCGCTTGAACATTGTAATCTGAAATGCTGGCATCTTTTAGACGGGTTGATAATAAATTCATTTGCTTATCCGGAGCTAAACTATAGGCCACCGATGCTAAACCAATGACTTCAGATTCTAAAGTTTGAATGAGATCACGAGATCTTTTTAAACTATCATCGGCAACTTGCTGTAATCGATCAAAGCTATTCTGTAAATTGAGCTCTACTTTTGTTAACCATTCTAATTGTTCTTTATAAGGCGCCCAATCCTCTAAAGCTTGATGATAAGCATCTTGGGCCTTTAGTTTTCGGTCAAATAAAACATTCTTTTTATTGCTTATTTGTTGCAACTCCTCTCTTAACAATTGTCGCAAATGTTCTTTTTCTACTGGATCCTCTGCTAAAACAATTAACTGAGTAAATTTGCTGATGGTAACATCTGACTGAGCTTCTAGTGATTTTTGATCGCTGATAATTAAATCTAACTCCGCTTTGGAACTAGCATATGCACCAAATTCAGCTTTATGTTCTTGCAAATAATTTGTTGTTTGAAATTTTGTATCAGCTATTTTGCGGATGAGATCTATGTTTTTTGCGCTAATTCCAACACTTGATTCAAATGCTGGGGAGAAAAATTCGGTGTTTTTTAAAACTTTTGGAAATTCTTCGATTGAAGGCATACGATAAGTCATTTTTCTTAAATTAACTAAATCTTTGCAATCAATAGATCCATTGGTTTGCTGGAATTTACCTTTGAAATTATAATGAGAGGGTTTAACGTAGAGGACATTCCTCTCTTTATCATCACCAATAACTTCACCAATCCCCTCTAGCGAAACTTTGGCGGTGACACTTGATATGTCGGCGCGAGGATCTGGCAATGCCCAAGAATTTGGCAATACCAAAATTGAAAAACCTGCCACCAGCGACCGTAAAAAAAATTTTTGTCGTAAAGAAATATTAAGTTTCATAATCACTCCTCGAGTTACTACAGTTGTTTTTCCTAACTAGATATTCACTTCAGTTCGTCGTATTAGCAGAATTCATGCCAACTTTTTAAAATTAAAACCGGTGGGAAAATGCAAAGCTAACGCCTCGCAAAGCTCTTGAAAATAAATAAAATTTTTTAAGATTTAGGCGAAATTGAATTTTTTACCAACCAGATTCTCGATTGATCAGTTTATGCATTTTGCATGTTATAACCTGCAAAACGCACAAAACATCAGGTTTTTTTTATGAATTTTTTGGTGGTTGAAGATGAGATTTTTTTTGCCCAGAAGCTCGTTAAAACTTTAAATGAGTATGGGCATACCTGCCATGTTTCCAATAAAGCGGATGCCCTCTTTTCTATCGACAAACAAGCTTTTGATTTTTGTTTTATTGATTTAAATCTTAGTCAAAATGTAAATGAGTTTGAAGGATTTGAATTGTTAGAGGCGGCAGCTCGAAAACAAATGAAGGCGGTTGTTCTTACCGCCCATACCGACAATCAAATCAAGTTAGAATGTTATAAACGTGGGTGTCTTGGTTTTATTATCAAGCCAAAATTCTTGCTCGATCCCCATGATCATCTAAAATCTTTTTTAAAAAACCATGATACCAAAAAAATATTAGATTTTTTTTCTCATGAATACATTACTAAAAATATAAATTTAGTTGAATCCATCACCCAAATGATGAAAGTTGTTTCAACTAGTCATTTATCCATACTCATTACCGGTGAAACAGGAACTGGGAAATCGTCCATTGCCAAACTAGTCCATCAGTTATCATGGGGAGCAACACGACCATTTATTCAGGTCAATATTGGGCAGATACCTGAAAACTTAATTGAATCAGAACTTTTTGGAACGACCAAGGGTGCTTTTACCGGCGCGATTGATCGACCAGGTCTTTTAGAAATGGCCGATGGTGGAACACTCTTTTTGGATGAAATTGATTCTCTACCGAAATCTGCTCAAGTTAAAATTCAAGTTGCCTTAGAAGAGGGATCGTTTTTTCCAGTCGGCGGTCAAAAATCAAAAAAAATAAATTTTCGTTTAATCAGTGCCACTTGTTCGAATATTTTTGAACTGATCAAAAAGAAAAATATGCGCGAAGATTTTCTTTTTCGTATCAATGGATATCAAATCCACATCCCTCCCCTAAGGGAAAGGAAGGAAGATATTCAACCGATCATCGATCATCTTACTAAAAAACTCCCGATTGAAATGGTTTTTACAGCTGATGCCGTCGAGGAAATGGTCAACTGTCCTTGGCCAGGCAACATTCGTCAACTTCGCGATTTTATTTATTCATTACAATCACAAAATGAATACTATCTCGATCAAGAGAAAATTAAACGAGCGCTCAACCCAATTTGTAAATCTTATGAAAACGCTGAGGGAAAAAATCACGGACTCACATTAAAACAAAAAAAATATGTTTATCAGTTTGGATTACAATTTTTTTTAGATAATATTGAAAAAGAAATGTTATCAGATGTTATCAATAAGGGGAAATCTCTTCATCAAGCGGCGATCGAACTTAAAATTGGCAATCGCCGCGCATCGAGAATTCATCTATCACAAAAATCAAATGAAATTCCAAGAGAACAAGTATGAATGAACTTATTGGCCATTGGTCTCAAATTCGGCATGATCTAACGGGTGATTTTACCGCAATTTTTTGTGCGCTAGATGAGCTGTTTGAAAATACCCATATTTCAGCTAATGATAAAAAACAAATTTTAGAAATTATTTACTTGAAGCATAAAAATATAAAAAATGTTTTAGATAAAATAAATAAAAATGAAATTTATACCGGTACTGTTTGAGAATTCCAGTGAAAGCTTTGTCTCAGGTGCACTAGATTGATTTTCAAAAATATGAGGTTTGCCTAGAGGCAAATCGAAGATTTTTGGGAATCAAGATA
>JBIKWR010000164.1:0-7367 GCA_044356225.1 Bacteriovoracaceae bacterium
AAAGAAGCTGGCAAAAAATCTAAAATTCAGCAACAAATAGATTTGGCCCTCATTCAAGCTGCCAGTGTTAATTTCGCCCGAGATCTAGTCAATGAACCACCCAACATTCTCAACTCTGAAACCTATTCCAAAAGAATAGTTGAAGATGTGAAAACCACATTAAGAGGTAAAAACATTAAAGTTGAAGTGCTGGGAAAAAAACAATTACAAGCTGAAAAAATGAATATGTTTTTATCCGTCAATGCGGGATCGGCTTATGAACCACAACTGGTTCATCTCACTTATGCTCCCAAAGGCCGCGCCAAAAAACATGTTGCTTTAGTGGGCAAAGGATTAACTTTTGATACTGGCGGTTATTCCTTAAAGCCAGGTTCTTCCATGATGAATATGAAATTTGATATGGCAGGATCAGCAACTGTTTATGCCGCTTTCCGGGCCGCGATTTTATCGGGTACAAAAAATAAAATAACCTGTGTTTTAGGTATCACTGATAATGCCGTTTCTAGCTTGGCCACCATGCCCGACTCTATTGTTAAGGCCCGCAACGGAAAAACAGTTGAAATCCTCAATACCGACGCCGAAGGGCGACTAGTTTTAGGCGATTGCTTGGACTACGTTTGTGACTTAAAACCTGATTCAGTGATCGATGTTGCCACTCTCACCGGAGCTATATTAGTCGCGCTGGGAAGTGAGATTTGTGGACTTTTTTCTAACAATCCCAAACTGGTTAAAGAAATTGAAACTTCTGCCAAGGCGAGTGATGAATACATGTGGCATTTACCAGTTATTCCAGAGTTTAGAAAAGAAATGAAATCCAATATCGCAGACTTAAAAAATATTGGAGCTTCTCGCAATGGTGGTTCTGCCAAAGCCGCGGCGTTTTTAGAAGAATTTATAAAAAATGATATCCCTTGGGTGCATCTCGATATTGCCGGTGTGGGCGATAGCCAATCACACTTGTCTTATTGTCCGGCCAAAGGGGCCTCTGGTTTAGTGGTACGCACACTGACTCATTATTTACTCAGTTAATATAATATGTCGGGTGCAGCACACCTCTTTAACATCGTTCTTGTTCATCCCGACATTCCTGGTAATACCGGGAGTGTCGGTCGCACCTGTGTTGCTCTCAATCTTAGACTCATTTTAGTTAAACCTTACGGTTTTAACTTAGATGAAAAATCGGTGCGCAGGGCCGGTCTGGATTATTGGAAATACGTCAATCTCACTGAGTACCAAGATTTTTCAGAATTTATCAATCAAGAAAATCCTCAAGAGATGAGTTTCTTTAGTAAAGGAGCAACTCAATCATATTTTGACCACCAGTTTAAAAAAAATTGTTATCTGATTTTTGGCAGTGAAACTAAAGGTTTGCCCTCTGAGATTTTTGAAAATTATGCATCGTCTTTTTTAAGTCTTCCCATGTACTCAGATAAAATAAGATCCCTTAATCTTGCTAATTGTGCAACGGCAGTTGCTTACGAAGCTCTCAGACAAATCAAAACGGTTTGATAAATTTATCTTCTGCCATTTTAAAGAAGGTTTACTGATTATTCGTATTTAAAACTTTTAAATTTTTCTTCGACTGCTTTATTCGCCTGACACAACACTAGTAAATCAGATTTTAATGAATCAACAAATTGCTCCAATCTTCCCTGAGATTTAACCATTTCATACTCACCAAACTTTGGATCAATTTTTTTTATTTTTAAAAATTGGCCAGATATATTATTTCTCCATCTATTCAGCAATACTTCTAATTCAAAACTCTTATGGAAGATATTTTCACCACACATATCAGCTATTGTTTCTTGTGCATCTTGATTTAAATTGTTCGCCAATGTTACTTGAGAAAAAAACAAAACGCTCAAGCAAATAAGCATAAAAAATTTTGCAAACTTCATAACAATCTCCTTAGAAAGTGGGCTTACGATCTTAGAAGACTACCTATTTTTAGTTTTTGTAAAACTTATTTGAAAATTATATAGATCTTAAAGTGAAATCAATTTTTGTGAACAAAAAAAAGGGAGGCCCTAGCCTCCCTCTTTCTCTGATTTTCAAAGGTATGAATTAGAACCAGTAATGAACAGAAACTTGAGTTAAAGTATCAGTACCTAATTGGTATCCACCATTAGTACCAACATCTTCAGAAATCACACCGTCGATCATTAACTTACCGTAAGTTAAAGAAGCACCGGCAGCAACAACTGTCGTACCTTTTCCTTCAACTTCAGTAGTAATTGCTGGACTTGCATTAGTCACTACTTCATCTTTACTTAAGAGGTCTTGTTTAACAGATCCACGAAGAGTTAACCAGCTAGTGGCTTGCGCTTCAAAGGCCATATTAATTCCAAGATCCCAACCATTTTCTTCACTATTACGGGCCTGACCAAGTTCTTTTCTTTCTGTGTCAGATTTTTCCCAATGTAAATCCCACCAAAAACTTGCTTTATCGGCCAATTTTTTAGAATTACCAGCAGCAAGTTTCATACGTTTAGTTTCACTTGTTCCAATTTTTGGATCAGCAGAGAACTCACTGGCTTCAAATCCTGATTTTTCATATTCACCATTGAATACCCATGCACCCATAGTATAAGTACCACCGACTAAAATTCCGGTGTCCGCTTCATATGTGTCACGAATTTGATCAACTGGAGCAGGAGTTGCGTCAGCAGTACCGGTTGCTTCATCTTTCAAATCGAGTACAGCATAACCTTGCCAATTATTTCCAGCAGCACCAGCTCTTAAGCCCATAGTGTCGCCTTCTAATTCTCTTACAGTACCAGCGTCATTGAGTTGTTCGCTTTGTTTAGAATACCAAAGTGAAGCTCCCCATTTAATACCAGCGTTACCAGCAAAAGACAGAGTTACACGGTTGTTGTCTGTTAAGAACTCATCAGTTGCAGTACCCAAGTTACCAGCACCATTTACAGCTTGTGCATTGGTATTTCTTAAACCTTGTTTATCGTCACCTACGTAAACGCCGTAAACAAAGTTTCCAGCTTGACGAGCAAATCCACCTTCAGCACGAGTTGCTGAACCTGGAGTACCAGTCAATTCAGAACCGTCATTACCCCACTCAGTGATAACAAAATTGTTATACATGTTGTAATGAGCTGGGTTGTAAAAAGTGTTTCTTTGATCATCAATGTAAAATGATCCGTCTGACTCTTGGCCTAAAGCCTGAAGTCTTGCTTTCGATGCATAGGCTGAAGTTGAGAGAACTGCAAGCCCGGCAATAGCAATCAGTGATTTTTTCATACCGTTCTACTCCTTGAAAAATTAGAGGTACAAATCCGTTATTGGTATACCTAAATTCTCATAATCAATATTAATTACTCTACCATTTTCGGATGGCTAAAAAAATTTGTCAACTTAGACCTGACTAAAAATATGAAATTATTCATTTTTGTGGAAAAGTTGAAAAGTTATTATGAGTGCAAATCGTGTTCAAAAAATTTTATATTGAGTAATAAACGATTTATTCCCGACGGATATCTCGAAGGATATCCATAGTTCGATTCGAGCTGTGAAAAATCTCTCAAAGGCGCGCTGGCATTGATGAAATTAAAATTGTCAGGAAATTTATCTAAAGATATTTCTGGAATATCGTCAAAGTTTAGACGAAAATTTTTTTCGCAAATTTTTATTTTTTCTTCCACAAAACGCTGATCATACTTTTCGAATATGCGTTTAAAAATAGATCGAAGGTTTTTAATTTTTTTCTCAATTTCTTCATTTGAGATCATTTTTTCATGTAAAAAAGCGATAAATTTAAAACTTTGCCAACCTTTTAGTTCATCAAAAGGACGAAATTCTCCAATAAAATGTCCCCAATCATAAGTTAAACTCTGAGGCAGAAAAACAGTTTCACTCATTTTACTAATTTCTTTTTTACTTTTAAATTCCACCACTAATGTTGGAGTAGGTTCAACCGCTTCAGCATATTCAATCAACTCTGCTGTTAATTCCGATTTAGCTTGATAAAGATGAACAAATTTTAAGAGTGAAGATGTCCAATACAATGATGTGCAATGGATTTCGGTATTGTCGGCAGTGGAGATAATCCAATTTACCGGTTGTAATAAATCAGTAGGGACATTTTTTGCTATCGATACAAACTTTGTTTGTTTAAAAGGAACAACACTCTCCTGATCCAAATTCATATAAGGAAGAACATCTTGGGCCAGCATTGTTACATCAAAGTCGAGATGGGCATTAGAAAAAAAATTTTCTTCTCCCAATAAGGTCATGGGTTTAGAACGGCCATCAAAATTTCTAAATTTTTGGTCTTTATAAAATATTGAGTGAATAAACTCATTCGATAGTTCTAATTCTGGTCTTAACTTTTTTAATAGCTCTGCATCTTCAGATTTGCGAATTAAATTTAAGGTTGGTGGAAAAAGAGTTTCCGTTGAGATAGGAGTTTCATCCATCAGCAACAAACGAGGTTTTTCTCCTTGTTCTCCTCGTTCTTTTTTATGGGGTTCAGATAATTTTTTCCATAATTTGAGAGCCGCATAATCTGATCCCACAATCAAGTGATCCACGAAAACAATATTTTTATTAAACGTTTTTTCTCGTTTTAAAGAACTGAGTGATTTAATGGTCAAATGGAAGTCCTTCGTATTTTTTTAAAACAAAAACTACTTGAATAATAGATTAAAAAAGAATCGAAGTGTTAGTCAATTACTAGACGATCACCAGCGCGAATCATTCTATTTTTTACAATCTGGATATTCGACTTGATGATGGTATCGAGAGCGACTCCTGTTTTTTTAGAAACTTGCCAAAGAGTATCGCCCTTTCGAACGGTATAAAATTTTTGTGGGTTTTTTATTTTTGTGCCATTTTTTGCGCCTCGATCAATTCGCCCCATGTAAGTTCTCCACTTTCTTACGGTCTTGCGCGGCTTTTCGTGAAGATCGGCATAGAGAAAATGTTTATTGGTATGATTACTTCTTAAAGGGAGTAAAATTTCATCCCCGGCCTTGAGTTTTTCCGTTTCCGGTAACTGGTTGAGTTCTGCCAGTACTTTAACAGGAATTTTAAATTTAGTTGCCACACTATTGAGATTACCTGCATTTTTCAGATGATAAGATTGGTAATCTGAAGCGATCAGATCTTTTTCGCTACAACAAGCCTCCCAGGTTTTCTCTATACTCGCAGGCATACGTAAAAAGTAATTATCCTTGGAAGGAGTTTCCCAGCGTAAAAGTTCAGGGTTGAGTTTATGAATCGTTTCAAAATCTAAACCGGTAGCACTCGCTACTTTATACAGATCGGTGCTAGAGCCGACCTCAACTTCCACAAAATCTAGGGGATCATGATAATCGAGATCTTTGAAACCAAAAGTTTCAAGGTTTTTTCCTATAATCGCTAAGGCCATTATTTTGGGTACATAATTTTTAGTTTCGCTTTTTAAATATTTTCGCGTGCGCAGCTCCCAGAAATTTTTGGTTTTATAGCTAGCTATAGCACGTGCAATTTTTCCTTCACCCGCATTATAACCTGCCGCTGCTAATTCCCAGCTGCCAAAAATTTTATAAAGATCTTGTAAATATTTTGCAGCTGCAATCGTTGATTTTATTGGATCTCTACGTTCATCCACATACCAATCTATTTTTAAACCATATCGTCGACCAGTATGGTACATAAATTGCCATGGACCAATCGCTCTGGCCCAAGACTTGGCATGACTTTGCATCCCCGACTCGGCCATCGCTAAAAAAATTAAATCTCGAGGCAATCCATGATCTTCAAGAATTCTGCCCATAAGAGGAGCATATTTCCCTGATCTTTCCACATATTTTATAAAATATTTTTTGCCTTTACTGAGGAAATAATTCATCCAACTCTTAACCGATTCATTATAGACCACAGGAAAATCAAAATAATAATTTTTAAGATTTAAATGTTCAGCTCCTGAGAGAAAATAAGCCGAATGACTCTCCGGTGTTCCTTCCGCAATTCTGGCGGTTCCGGCAATTTGATTTTCTGAAGCCATTAAATGTGGATCATTAGCGGCTTTAGCTATGAAATCTAGTGACTGATTGACCTGGGCTTCGGAATCTAGAGTATTATTTTTCTCGTTACTACTAGCATTGGCATTGATGACCTGGTCGATTGAATGAATTGGCTCAATCTTTTTGGCATTTTCTGTTCGCTGAGTTGAATTCATGCTTGAACAAGCAGTTCCAATCAAAGAAAAAAATAATATCAGACAAAAAGAGGTGAGTTTTTTTGTGAGATTCGTTTCCACCATCATAAACATTATTTTCCCCGCTCCTGTAAATATCGTCAACCTCGACCAAAAAAAGCCGAATTAAACAAGTTTTTTTGTAAAAAACATTATCTCATCATTTGTAAGGATGATATTGCCTGGCTCTTCCAGCTCTGTCATCGCCTATAATCATGGTTATGAATCTCATTTTAAATTTTCTTCAATCTTATCGATGGACATTGGTTTTGTGGATAATCCTTGCTCCATTATTAACCAACGATTCCACTCAAGCGCTTTTAGCAAAAGTCGATCCGCCTAATTATAATTTTACTTTAGATAAAATCAAAGACTTTTTACCAGGGTCTACTTTTCCTATCAGCGAAGAAATTAAAAAACTTTACGGAGAACCTGTTTTAATAAAAAAAAATGGCCCGGTAGAAATTTATCGATTAACGATCAAACATAGTCGTTATGAATTTCCGCTTTTTTTCCAAGTTAAAGATTTGAACATTAAAAATAAAATAGTTTCGGATGAACAACCTGCTGCGCTTAGCACTTACCAAACCAATTTCCGCATTCTCGATGTCTATATGACTCTTCCGTCTTATTTTCTTCATGATATATTTCATCAATCGATCATTAATCGCCATGGAAAACAAAATCAATATCAACACAAAAATGGAAATTCGCTTTACACTTGGAATGATGTTGGCGGCCATCGGCATATTTATAGCGGAACATGTACGATTACCTGTTTTCCACTTTTTTATACGGTCATTTCAAATCTTTATTTAAATGAAGAAAAATTTATTCCGTTGATTGATTTTTTTGGAACTGGTCCCTTGTTCGGTGTAAAAAAAATGCAAAACTAGCTCTGAATTTATGATGTGCCAATCAAGCGCGAAGACATCAATTAATTTTGCTTTATTTGATTAAATTTTAATTAATTTTTGATTATGAAAATCGATATAAAGCCAAAGATGATGCATCAACATTTCCGGTTTTTTCGTAGTGTTCCACGTGCGGCGAAAAAGCCGATTAATGTTTGCTCGTAACATCGCTAGCGTGTGGTTGATAGAAAATAACGGATCAAACGCTTTGCTTTTCAGCTCACCTAAACCCGCAACACTCGCGCGCTGACTTTTAT
>JBIKWR010000024.1:0-24855 GCA_044356225.1 Bacteriovoracaceae bacterium
TTAATCTTTTGTTAACGGTTAATGGTTATTTTTATGCCAAGGAATTAACGATGCAAAACCCTCAATTTAAGAGATGTCAAAGAGGTGCAGTGTTGGCAAACGCAACCATCCCCGATGATGGCATAACTCATCCGCTTGATCCTGTACCTGGCCCATTTTTTCAGTTTCCTTTTAATGTTCAACCTGGATCAATGGATTCATTTAGCGAAAAAACGGTGGCTGATTTGGCAGCAATAAATACATATACTTCAGCAGGATACACTGTCCAACTGAGTGGAGCTCCTTTCACTGGTCAAGCATGGAAAGAGCCTCCAGATAATCCTAGCTTGAATCCGGTTAGAAAATTTAACGAAGGTAAAATTATTCCTCAATGGTGTGTGCCTCAGCTGAGTGTCAGCAATCGGGTTTGTCGTCATCAATAAATAGTGCTGTATTTCTTTTCATCGACCGAAGCTTTCCGGCGTGGATCTCTCAAGTACTATTTTTATTTATTTGATAAGATAGACTGAAGAGGGCGTCTTATTAAATCATTCATATTTAATCTTTGTCTCACATTTTTAATGATGGATTGTTTGCTCGTCTATGCCCAAGTGGCGTCAGCTCCTTATTCCCCCGAACAAGTGCTCGTTAATCCCGCTGCGGGAGGAACACGTTTATTTAAGGGGCTTTCTTTAAGCCTTGCGAGAGAAGAAGAGGATTCGATTCTGCATTTAAACGAAGATGTAAAACTCAATACCGAAACGGTGATTAAGCGCATGGATTTGCATTTGATTATGAATTGGCAAATATTTTATATGGAAGCTTTTTATTCTCCTCAAAAAGGGAAACAAATTAAAACGACAAACTACTCAAGTGGCGAGAGTCGATCAAACGAAGAAAATTACAACACCATTAATCTCCATACCCTACAGTTTTTAACCGGACTAAACTTATTTGATCTGTTTGATCTCGGAGTAAAAAAATTATACTCAAATACTAATTTTGAAACCAAATATGAGTTTGAAGCTCGTTTTGGAAGTTTTGTGTATTCTGAAAACTCTCAGTTAAAACTTGATGCCGATTATCAAGTGGATGGTTTGGGCACTTCATTAAAAATTTTTAAAACCGGTCTATCGATTGGTTTTGTCCGAGAAAAAATAAAGCTCAGAAGAGACTTGGATTCGACCAATACCTATGGAGATGGATCGAGCACACAATCGGGATATACCTCCAGTTATAAAGACGTCGGCCGAGTCTATAAAAATACTTTTGGAATCAGTTATAGTCTGGGCAATCCTAAAAGAAACTCTTTGCGATTTGAATATTCAAAAGAGAAAATGCCCACCCTTGGTCAAGGGAATGGGGTGAATAATAACCAACAGTCGGTAGAGCAAGAATTTCTCGATGAAGGCGAACTGGATCGCTTCCTGGTCGAAGGAACATGGCTCAAATTTCATGGTGGAGTTGATGTTAGAAAAATCAAAGGGTTTTATGTGGATTCGCTTAACTTGATTCCCTATTACCTGACTTTTGAAAACTTCTCAAATGAATCAAGGCTCGATGTGGGATTTTTTGGGGGCCTGCGCTCTAGTAAAGGCCATAGTTTTGGTCTTTCTTATTTTCAATCAAAAAGTTCTACTAAAAAACGGGCGGATTTATCGAGTACGACTAAGTATCCCACCGATATAAAAAATCAATCATTTGGCTTGAGTTATGGTTTTATCTATTAACCTGATGAGCTCGATTATTTTTTTTGCACACGAAAAAATAAGACCGTATGAAAATTAAAAACTGGATGTTTGACAATTTGTTCATAAAACATGGTCTTCCCATCCGCCGTTAAAGTCACTTCACCTACGCCAATTTTTACCTTGCCCACTTCAAATTTGGGCGGACTCCATCGTCCATAACGATTAAGGTGTGAACTAAAAATACTCAAGGTTCCTAATCTGGTAGAAGCAAAATACAAGTGATGACCATTTGGTGACAACCACGGCATCATATCCAAGTCAGCGGCGATGGGAGAGTTGATGGGGGCGGGTGCTAGCTGTGGAGTATTTTGATAGTTAGAGGCTTCGGCATCATGGATAAGATAAATATCCTTATCGCCATTATCAAACCATAATTGGTCTTTGGCGGTATTGTAATGAGGATTTTGATCTATGCCATTGGCAGTTTGAATGGGAAGAGGTTGATTGTTTTTATAGATTCCTTGCAGTCCCGATTGGAACATTTCCCAATTGTCTTTATTGGAATTGTAGTACCAGTCGCCATTCTCGGCTTGCATTGGGCCACCTTCTCCATAGAGTGGTTCACTCATGAAATAGAGGTTGATCTTTTGCTCGGTAGTAAAGGGATAATAACTGATATAAATATCAGGGGCCGGAGGATGAGGCTGCCATGGACCTATGCCAAAGGCCCAAGCGTAAATATCGCCTTTGGTTTTCATATAAGTAATACTTTGGCCATCTGGAGATACATTTAGACTATCTCTCCACTGAATATTTCCAAAAACACTATCAGCACTCACGGAAAGCAGCTCTGGACGTCCCCAGGATGGATCTAGCGAGGGTAAATCTTGTTGCCAGACTTGTTGCCATGCCACCGGTCCATAGGCCCAGGCAGTCGACTTATGCTCTAGAGTAAAATGAAAGATCAAAATTAATGAGGCAAAAATGATCGATGAAATTTTCATCTTGTTCCCCTCTTGTTGCCCTCTTGTTCCCAAGTAGTTTAAATAAATTTTGGCCTATGGCAGCTGAATAAAGGGAAACATTTATGTCTCAAAAAGTATCTCTTTTTGAGACTCTGTTATCCGGCTGAATCAACGGCGCTATCAAACTGGTCGGTTGAGAGCAGCACTAAGGTACAAGCATGAATCCAACGAATGTTGTGTTGATCGAGCTGGGTAGTTAACTCAGGATTCTCAGTGCCCGGATTAAAAATAACTAACTGAGGGGCGATCGCGACAATGTCATCCGCCATTTTTTGCGAAATAGCAGCACCCACGTAGAGTGTCAGCACATCAATCCTTTCTTTTGAGACTAATTCCTTTAAGCTGGCAAAGGTTTTATGGCCTGCTATTTCGGGGTATTTCTGGTTGACCAAAAAAACCCTTTGGCCGTGCTCTTCCAGCATTTTCATGGCCTTAAAGGCGTAACGATCGGGATCAGGAGAGGCGCCTAGAATGGCGACACGATGGGGGGAGTGGTGGGTTTTACTCATTTTAAACCTTTGGTTATACCTTCACGTTCTTTTCATAAAATGGGACGGGTAAATAGAGCGGCACTGGAAATCTCAACCAGTACCGCTATATAAATAATTATTTCCCATCGCCCTTAGAATGGCAAAAATATTCACCGAAACCCCGAAAAATGAGCTAAAAGCAAAAGACCCAGATATTAAACTTAACATTTAGGAAAACATGGAAACCGGTATCTCTGATTTTTCAGCATTAAAACTTATTGATCCTTTGCTTAAGGCCTTGAATAAAAGTGGCTATACGGTGCCAACTCCCATCCAGCTGCAGGCGATTCCTCCGCTGTTGGCCAAAAAAGACTTGTTAGGATGCGCCCAAACGGGAACGGGAAAAACTGCCGCCTTTGCTTTGCCGTTGTTACAAAATCTCAAGGCCAATCCCAAAAGGGCCCTGCCGAAACAACCACGCATTTTAGTTTTAACTCCCACGCGCGAGCTGGCGATTCAAGTGCACGATAGTTTTAAAACCTATGGGGAATTTTTGGCGATTAAAACCTGTGTGATTTTTGGTGGGGTTTCGCAAGGGCAACAAGTGCGAGGCATGGCACCTGGCGTGGATGTTTTAGTGGCGACTCCTGGCAGACTACTGGATTTAATTAATCAACGAGCAGTGGTGCTGACGAATTTAGAAGTTTTTGTTCTGGATGAAGCCGATCGCATGTTAGATATGGGATTTATCGTCGACATCAAAAAGATCTTAAAACTGCTGCCACCCAAAAGACATAATCTCTTTTTTTCTGCGACCATGCCAAAAGAAATAGACCAACTAGCACAATCGATTTTATATCAACCCGTCCAGATTGCCGTTGCTCCGGTGTCTTCCACCGTGGAGGTGATCGAGCAGTCAGTGATGTTTGTAAAAAAAGAAGATAAACGGGACTTGTTACTTTTTTTGTTAAAAGATCATGCATTAAAAAAAGTCATAATTTTTACTCGCACCAAACATGGCGCTAATAAAGTCGCTCAGTATTTAGACCGCGCTCGCATACCCACGGGTGTGATTCATGGAAATAAATCACAAACTGCCAGACAAAATGCGCTGAATGACTTTAAGATTGGAAAACTGCGAGCTTTGATTGCCACAGATATTGCCGCCAGGGGAATTGATGTGGACCAAATCACTCACGTCATTAATTTTGACTTACCCCATGTTCCCGAAAGTTATGTTCATCGGATTGGGCGAACCGCTCGGGCCGGAGCATCGGGGAAGGCGATTGCCTTTTGTGATAGTGAAGAAAGAGCGTTTCTCAAACAAATTGAAAAATTGATTAAAAAAGAAATCCCAGTTTTTAGCGACCAGCCTTTTCATGTTCAGTTTAATGATCAAAAAAGAATTTTATCGGTGGGGAAAGCAAAAGCGCAAATCGAGCAGCGAAAACCCTATCCGGCCAAAAAAAGATTTTTTGCCAAAAAAATTAAATAAACTAGGGTTTAGTCCAAGAGTTATTTTCTTCTCCTAGGATACCAGTTAAGTACGAACCATTGAGATCATAATTGGCATCTTCAATCAATTTTAGAATGTAACTGGTATTAAGGGTTTTTCCACTAAGAAATCCGTCTAAAAAACTCATGATGTTCGGCCCGGTGGTATCGGTCAAAGTTGAAATACCAGAAAGAATTAAATCTAAGTTTTTAGCTCCCCCAGGTTTGGCGGTAAAATACATTTCACTAAAATAGGGATAGCCACTGCAACCATTAATATAAATGATTTGATATTTATCGGTGAGGAAGGACTTGGCATTGAGCAATGAAAGATCGAGGTTGGCACCCAATCCAGAGTGGCCGTCATAAACAATGATGTCGCTATATTTTAAGGCCAGTTGGTAAAAATGTTCAAAAGTACGATCCTTGGAATTGATCGCCGTATCCGCTAACAAAATATTAACTTCGATATCTAAAGTGGATGCAAAATCTTGTGATGAAATAGGTTCTCTTTTGACATTAAGTTTTTCATAACGCCAAAAAGAATTAATTCCTTTGCCATAAAATCCTTCTTTTTTCGAAAAACGTGTATTCAAATGTTGACTGGAAATTTGAAAACTCTTTTCTTCCAAAGATTTTTTAACGTAATCCAAACCTTCAAAGATCAGATCCTTTGGGTTGGATTTTTGGACATTAGTAACATCATCGATAAAACCAAGAAACAATGAGATCTTAAGTTTATTTTTTTGATAAAGACGATCGTATTCAAGATATTTTTGCCAAGAATTGTCTAGCTTTTTGATAATTCCTTTGGTTCTTACGACATTGATAAAATCACCAATTAATGGACAATCAGGGTATGAAAATCTTCGACCAACAATATTTTGTCGATCAGGATCCCAAAAATAAAAAAGGTCGTCTTCAGAGTTGTAATGTTCATCGGTACATAAACTAAACCATTTTTTTATTTTTTTTCCAGATGGTTTAGTTTCATCTAAAGGAACTTCAATTTCTTTTAACGTTAGTTTGTAGATTTCCTTTAAATTCGTTGGAAGCTTGATGGCAATTTCAGCAATGTCATTCCCTTCAAGTAATGCGCGATGAGCAAGAATTTTTCCGGCAAAATGATAAGTCCAGATGGCGGTATTTTTGATCTGATTGTGTTTGCTCGTAAGTTGACTAAGCTGATAACTTGGACCGATGGCGGCAGTCCCATCTCGGTAATCTCTCTTGAATGAATCAGATGAAAAGTGGCCTAATAAAAATTGAATTTGTTGATCAATTTCGTTGCGAACTTGAGCTTCGCTGAGATTTTTTTTTATTTCAATTCTTCCATTAAAAGACAGTAAAGCTTCAAAAGAGTTGCGACCATAATAAGTATGTCCAAGTGGTAAGCCATGGCCTAAAAGTCCTAAATAAAAACTGATGGCCAAAAACATCAAGAGGGGTGATTTCATTCCAATCATTATAAATATGATTCAGTCTCTATACACTGGTAATGAAAAAATGATCTGTTCCCCAATTGATGTATGGCAAGGAGGAAAATAATTAAAATAATTGATCGATTAAAATAAAAACAACAAGACAAAAAGTGGTGATACCAAAAATGGAGAAAATCAGAAATTTTTTGAGTTGAGGATCCTTTAATTTGAGTAAAATAAGAATTTTGCTCAAATTACTACCGATGAGAATCGCCAAGATGGAATGGTGATAAGAAGGCAAACTATCAGCAGCAACCAGTGCGCCATGAGCTTCAAACATGGCGACGATCATCGAGCTTATAAAAGCGGGAAATGTTAAAAACTGATTTAAAAAACGCATAACATAGATTAAGACCAACATGATCAATGAGAATTTCGCAACATTTTTCCAAAGGATAGGATGATCATACTCTGGCAGAGAAATAGTACTTGGTGCTAAAGAATTTTTTAAACTTTTTATCTTAACCACATGAAAGATTATAAGCAGCAGCAACAACAAAAGGAGTTGAGTTAAAAATGGCACCGCGATCGGCCAAAAATCATGGGGATGAAGTAACATAATAATAGTTAAGGATTCGATAGTCATCGCCAACATGGTCAGAAGTAAGGCGATTTGAGTCACACGGTTAATTTTGATATGCGAATTATTCTCTGAGACAATTTTTAAAAATACCAGAGTGCTGGAGATAAATCCACCCAAAAAGCATTGGATGAGTAAGCTATTTTTTCGCGAAAAAAGATGAAAGAGAAAAAAGGCCATAAGTTCGAGTGTCGCTACCAGAGCACTTATTTTTAAAATGGTAGCGAAGGGAATCGTTAAGATAATGTTCACTTCTGCAGGAACTTTGAGGGCCAAACTCCAGACTAAAACAAGGCCAATAATATCCAGCCAAGTATGTTTTTGCTTAAAATGGGAGAGGAGTTGAGTGGCGTGAACTTTATTTTTTATCATGCGTTTCTGGTAAAATAATTTGGCCGTAACCTTGGCCATCAGAGACGGGATAGATCAATTGATTTTTATAAAGTTGATGATGAAAGGGAATTGATTGATGATAACAAAAAAGGGAAGTTTCAATATCGAGGATTTTATTGGTGGCAGCAAAAATCGGAATTTCGTAGAGGAAATACTTCACGGCATGGTAGAGTGTTTGTTCGGTGATATCTTCTGTCGGCAATTTGTTTTGTAAAACCCAGCGAGATGATTCCAGGCAAAGTTGACGAAAAAGTGGATCTTGATCATAAGCTTGATAAGTTTGATTCAATTCTGTTTTAAAATTCAGATTTGCTTGAAGAAATTGATCGTCGATTAAATGGTTTTTATAATCAAGTTGAAAACGCTCAAAGGATTTTTGAATTTTATTGCGTAACCAATTAATTTGTTTTTTTAATTTTTTTTGGCATTCAGCAGGAGAGTAGCCCATGGCCTCAAGAGTAAAGAGAGTGGGGGTATCGGGAAGAAAAAAATGAAAAGTACGAAAATGATTTTGGGCATAAGTGATTAAAGCAGTTAAGTACTCTTCGGAAAAAAGTGAATTATAGGGGCTGATACCAAAACAAATATGTTCTTTTATATCCAAAATATTTTGGCAAGAAGAAGTGAGTGGAACAATTTTCATGAGTTTATCTTATCAAGACAAAAGGCACTTTTAAAGGTATTATAGCGGCACTGGATGAGTTTTTCAGCACCGTTATAAATAATTATCTAATAAATTAATTTTGAGGTTCCCATGGCATTGCCAAATTTTTTTAACAAAATCAATGATCAAAAACATGCAGTGGATTATTGGGATGTCCGCTTAGAAAATATTCTTGAAACCAGTATCAGCTATAAAAATGGCGAGTTACTCTCTTGTCAAGAAGTGCCATCGATGGGGGCCTATTTGCGCGTTTACCATCGGGGTTGTTGGTATGAGGCCTCCTCAACTCAAATCGAGAAGTTAGGCGAAACACTCGCCTCCTTAGTCGCACAGGCGCAAAGGGGAATGGCGGGAACTGGACGTCCCTTGGCCAAAAGGCCAGCGAAAAAACATTCGTTTTTATTTTATAAAAATAATAATGCCTCATTGGTATCTCTCGAAGAGAAACTACATTTCACTCAAGAGCTCTTATCGATTCCGAAAAATCAATCGCTGGTGACTAATTGGTCGGTTAATTATTCTGATCGTTATGTGCAAAAATGGTTTTTGGCCTCGGATCAAGTGGAGTTTGAACAAGACTATAATCAGGCCGGTGTTCGGTTGGGTTTTACCTTAAAACAAGGGGATCAGATTTTTGATGATCGCGCCAGCGTGTGGTTTATGACTCCCCAAAATCAACTCCAGTTCAGCCAAAAGATTTTTTCAGAGGCGATTAAAGAAGCGACATTTTTTTTATCGGCCGAAACTATTACTCCAGGAAAATATTCGGTTTTATTATCGCCGGAAATTACCGGTGTTTTTACTCATGAATCCTTTGGCCATAAATCCGAAGCAGATTTTATGCTAGGTGATGAAGCGATGTTAAAAGAATGGGAGATGGGAAAAGACGTCGCCGCTCCTTGGGTCAGTATCGTGGATGAAGGGCATTCGGCTCTTACTTCAGGTTATTGTCCCATCGATGATGAAGGCAATGAAAAAGAAAAAACCTATTTAATTAAAAATGGAAAATTGGCGGGAAGATTACACAATGCTTTTACCGCTGCCGCCTTGGGTGAAAAAAATACGGGCAATGGTCGCGCCCTTAATTTTGAGTATCCACCGATGGTTCGCATGACTAACACTTATATTGAAGCAGGGGATCAGTCACTCCAGGAAGTGATTCGAGGTGTGAAAAAAGGTCTTTATATCAAAGATTTTAAACATGGCATGGGCATGAGTACTTTTACCATTGCTCCGACCAAATCCTATTGGATTGAAGATGGGAAAATCACTAAACCAGTTCGGATATCGGTTATTTCTGGCAGTGTCTTTGAAACACTTAAAAATATTTCGGCGATCAGCAATGATTTTGAAATCCATTCTTCGGCTTTTGGTGGCTGTGGAAAAAATGACCAATCGCCGCTGTCAGTTGCCGATGGTGGCCCTTCGATTTTAGTCGATGGCATGCAAGTCAGTTAACTAAAATTTACGAGGTAAAAAATGCAAAAAGATCTTTATGCCGTTACCGAAACCTGGAACAGCATCGATGTGGCAGGAAGTGAGATTGTTTCTTATCGTCAGAAACATATTAAAAAACAAATCGCGCGCGTCTTTTTTGATCAGCAATATGTTTTGATGGCAGCAGTTGGCAGTCACACACCCAAAGATTTATGGTCGAAGGCGGAGAAGTTAAGAAAGACCGCTCTGCCTCAAAGCTATCCTCCTCCTAAAATTAAAAGTGCCGATTTTTATAAACCCAGTGCACTGGTGGACTCCGAGCATTTTACTCATCAAGTGAAGGCGCTTTTAACCAAGGTGAAAAATGAGTTTCCGCAATTTATTGTTCAAGGAAAATTTAATCAAACTTTAGTCGAACGACAATTTTTACAAATTGCTCATCAAAATGCCAATGATGGTGAGCAGTTAAATTCTCGCCATGGTATCGTGCAAGGATATTTTTATTTTAAATTTAAATCTTCCCCCAATATTATCGATCATGAATGTAATTTTACGGGTAGTCCTGATTTGGATTTTCTCAACTTTCTCGATCGTCAAAAAAAATATTTAGCGGCTTGGGATAAACCAGCTGTGATCACTAATGGAGTTAAAAATGTTTGTTTTTTTGCCGACAATAGCGAACTCTTGGCAAAACTCCATCTTTCCCTCGATGCCGAGGCCTATCATCACCAGGCCTGTCTTTATGCTGGTCAAAAAGGAAAACAAGTTTTTCATGCTGATTTGACCATCATTGATCATGGGGATGATTTTTCCCAAGGTCTGTATCGCCCTTTTGATGATGAAGGAGTACGACGAAACATGCCCAATCGCGAAGTCGTTAAAGAAGGAGTTTTCACTGGCCCCTTGTATGATTTGCGAACTGCCCATAAGTACCAAACGATCGCCACCGGGAACGCCTACCGCTCTTTGAAAAGTTCCACTAGAACCCACGCTCATTTAGGATATGCTGCCGGCAAACATTCTTTAAATGAGTGGTTAGAAAAATTAGGCGAAACCATTGTGGTGTTAATGATCGGTGGAGGAGATACCACCGATGATGGTGAATTTTCAACTCCGGCGCATGTGGCGTTTTTAGTCAAAGATGGAAAAGTTCAAGGGCGATTACCGATGATCACGCTGCAAGGTCAAATTCGCGATATTTTAGGTGAAAATTTTATCGGAACTGCAAAGGAAAATTATTTCTCGGGCAATCCTCGCGCTCTTTTGACTCGAATGAATGTGTTGGTTAATTAGGTTTATTTTGTTCCCCAGCAATCACTTGTTCCAAAGACTGGTGGTGAAATTTAATATTGCGAGCACCTAACACTATTTCTAAGTCAGGGTTGAGGGTTTTATTCAGTCCTTTTTTGTCCAATACCAAATGCCCATACATGTTTGCTAGCTGCTCAAAAGAAAGATCACAAACCACTTCGATATGTTCAAATCCTAATTCCGTCACTTGATTAGTTTTAGGCGCAGGTAATTCGACTAAAGGGATTTGCCAGTGCCTAAACTGCACTGGTCGATGCAGTTTATAAGTTGAGATTAAGCGACCACCAACTTCACTTTCGATCAAAAGTTTTCCCAATAATTGAAAGTGCTGTTGATAAAGAAGATAGTGAGCATGAGAATCACAACGAAAACAAAGGTGATCAATCGACCAGTGCAGGGCCAACTGAATTTGCGCCTTTTCTAAATCGGCAAATAAGAGATTTAAAAAATACTGGGATTGTTGATTAAATTGTTCTTGGTTCATGTGGATTTTGATTATAGCGGTGCTGTTTGAGATTTCCAATTGACTTTTCTCTGCTATTTTTTGCCTCATAGTTTCTTAAAGTAACAATATCATTGATAATTAATCTTGTTGGACCTACCCACGGGAAAGAGAGACTATGATTAAATTCTTGGTTCTCATGTTGATGCTGATGAGTTTAAATGCCCATGCCTTGGTTTGGCTAAGTGGCAGTGCTGGCGCCTTAGTCGGAGGCTCAAGTTGGGAAGAGGTCGATGAAGAGGCAAACCCCAATATAAACTACCTTCATGACTTTGGGATTGTCGGATATGAGTTGTCGGCCAAAGCAGGTTTAAATTTTTGGGCCTTACATTTTGGTGCGGCCGCTGCATTTTCCAAGTTAACGATTAATGGGATACGGACTGAAAAATTGGGCGATCAGTACGTTGATCAAAGAGAGCACAAAAGTAAAGCTGATCGCCTTTTGGCCGGCGGTCATTTTGGCCTGCGTATTCCTTCCACTGAAATTCGAATTTTTGCCGAGTACTATCCGTTTGTCGAGTTAGATATTTCAAAAATTGAGCAAGATCTTTATAACCCCTTTTCCACTGGCGATAAACTTGATGGCCAAGGTTTTGGGTTAGGAATTTCTATTGAACAAAGTATTTTGTATTTGGATTTAACCTTTAGAGCGATTGAATACAAAAAAATTAATCAGACGAATGGTACTAAAATTAATTTGCCGGATTCTTCTTTTCCTAAAAAATTTGGGGGAGGAGAAGTGGTGGTACACATTGGATTAGCGCTTTAATATATCTAAATCAAAAAATTTATTGTCTGAATAGCTCATTGACTCTCCAAACGCGGGCACTAGAATTTGCTGCCTTTTGCTGCCTGTGCTATCCCATCAAGCACCCTTATCGGTTATTGGCACTCGGAACAGACCCACCCGGTGGTGCTGCTGGAATACTTGGACTATTGAAGTTTAGTTCCCCACTATCTGTTTCAATATTTACTTCGTTATGCGCTGTCTCACCCTCAGTTTCGAGTGCTGGTATGTCTGATAAATCTACCATCCCCATTGGAGGTGTATACCCCAAAGGTGCACCACTTTCAGTTTCATTTGGGGGAGTTGAACCAACAGATAGGGCAGCGGCAGATCCACGATCTGCACTATCCCCATCTGCAGACTTGGGGCCAGAATCTTTTAAATTATTGTCACTCTCTATAGAGGCCACATTAAGATATTTAGAAGCAGAATTTATAACATAGAAATTTTTTAAATGATCCATACCAAATATCGCCATGAGATAAGAAATATTTTTCTCTCTTCCATCATCACCTTCGTCGTCTCTCTCTCCATCATTTCTAGCATAAGCTGAACTCATGATCGAAGAAGAAATGAGGCCAGGAACATAAGTTAAGGAAAGCTCTGAGCCAATATACCCTGCTGAAACAGCGATAAAACTTTGCGCATTATCGGTGACGCCAAAAATACCAGCACCTAATGTTGCTATATCGGGTGCTTGGACATTGGTCGGATCTGCCGTTTTTGTTCCTTGGTAAAAATAGGCATTGGTATCAGCATTAGTGATGAGTCCACACGCTTGAGGAGCACCGTTATCCACCGCCAATTGATTGATGTTTGAATTCGAAGTAATCGAATTCTTTGTGGTAAATCCAAAACTAAAAAAGTGTTGAGCAGGTTTTTCAATTCCCATCACCGTAAGGCAAGAACTATAGACATCAAATTGGGCATACCAACTTTTTTCCGCTAAATAGACCGACGATAAAATAAGCTTTCCTTCTGTCGCCCGTGCTTTCACTTGATACTCTTTAAAGAGCGGAAGGGAAATGCTCGTTAAGACTCCCATGATTAACACCACCGTCATTAGTTCTAAAAGGGTGAAGCCTTTTGCTTGATTAAGTATTCGCATACGTGCCCCTGGTTACTTAAGATACTTATCTATGAAGAGATTGTACGCCTCGCTGAGAGAAATGACTTAAGTGGTTGAGTTAAGATCAGGCAGCGATTTTTTTTATAATAAAACTGCCAAGGATATAGGCCAGTAGTCCTATTTTTTGAGAATTAGATGTGACATTAATTTTTGATTTTAACTGGTTTTGATTTTTGCTGATTTTCTTGTTGGTCTAGAGACTTCATAAAAAAAATGCCAAGAGCGATTTGTTGTCATCTCTCTTGGCAACTATTAGGTAAAAGACATTATCCATTGCTAGATCTCGGATAGATAATTTATTAAAACAGGCAAAGTATCCAGCTGATCAATTGGCAGACTTTTACAAAGTTGACTAAGTTGGCCTAAGGGAGTTAGTGCAGGACCACCATTTAAGGCGGTATCTCTGGCAATCTCTTGAATTTTTTTTGCCAAATTCGCCTGATCTAGTGAAGAGAGGTTGAGATGAATGGCCCCTGGATGGGTAAAGAGGGCAGGCGCGCCTACGGGAAATGTGGCGCCAAAATTATAGGGAGTACCCCATGGATCGGTAGCTAAACCTACAGTCGGTGCCCCAACTGGAGATTTATTAAATAGACTGGCATAGAGCACTAAGGCGATAAAATAGGATCCAGCATGGTTGGGATCAATGAGATAAGATGGATCAATCAGAAAGCCGTTGGAGAAATGAATATCATCTTTAAAAAATAGTTTCATAAAGTAGTTAGGAGCTTGCGGATTATTGCTCAGACCAGGAAGTTGATTTTGTTCTCCCGCTTTTATCAAGTTGGAAATGGCATAGGCAACCGGAATGACTTTCATTTCTTTTTGTCCCGGAAATCGATAAGGACCAACGTCGTTTATTCTCTTGGCGAAAGTATGGTACCAAACGTGCTCACAAGCGACCCTTTCATGAAATGACATGGGATGAAATTTACCCGTAGGATAAGAACCATTAGGAGCGGGAGGGGTCCCATCACCTGTTTTGAAGCTGGGCCAACTTGAATATAAATAAGTTTTCACTTTTAAATTGCTAGGATTTAGTAAATGCAATGGTACATTATTGAGTTGATATTTTAGATTATTAACTCCTCCAAAAGACGCTAATAAGTTAAAAATCCCTGCATGATGGGTAGGTCTGTTTACTTCAATGGCATTTGATAAAGGTGATGATTCAGTCATGATTATATAATCTGCATTATTAAACTGCCCATCATAAGCGCCGGTTGAGGCCGGCAAGAGATAATAACTTGGTGGATTGGGAGGTATTGAATGATCCCAATGATAACTCAGAGGTGATCCGGGTCGAACAATTTTATCAACCTGATTTATTTTCTGGCCTTCGAAGTGGTTAGTGATGTGTTTAAACAAATAGATAAGAGAGCCATCCACGAGACTATGGCCAATAAAAAATGCTTTTTCATTCGCCGAGGAAGATAGTGTTTGGTTGAAAATCAAAAAAAAGGCAATAATCAATCGTGGCAAAATTTTAATGAATAAATTCTTTTGATGCATTTTTTTTCCTTAGTTAAAAAATCGTGATGGTTTCATTTAGTAAATCATCGCTTGCAACCATGTTAGAAATTCCTGCTAAGGGATTTTATAAATTATCGATTTTAATAGTCGTTAGCTTCCTTTTGATGGATATTTTTCTTTAAATTGATCTAGGAAGTTGGCAAAGTCTCAATTCTTGAGAATGATGGCACCATTAGTTCAATGATGCCCTTTTAAGATTTATAAAATTAAAAACGGTGGCCAGCGCCAATTGTTACAGCAGCACTGTTATATTTATTTTTATCTACTTTAATTTCATTTCCATTGGGAGCAGTAAACTTGGAAACTTTATGTTGACGAGTGGTATACTGGAAAAAAGGTGTCCAACTTTCACCAATAAATTGCATTCCAAAATTTTGTTCAAACAAAGTTCCTTCGCGTTTATTTGATTGACTCAAACCGGAATCATAATCATAGGTATATTTATGCCAACCATATCCAAAGCCTAATCCTAAATAAGGCTGGAATATAAAGTTTTTATAGGGGAGATTAAAATTTATGGTTTGATTTAATTTATAGACAAAATTTTTCATACTATATGTAAATCTATCTGCATCTTTAGTTGCATCATTTATTCGAGCATAAGTGAGATTGGGAATGGTGTAAGTGCTTACTCGATCACTTAAGTTAAATTCATATGCAACACCGAGGTTTAGGCCATACATCGTGTCTCTGTTCAATTTATTTACATTGTTGTTATCATCATACTCTTTCAGATCTAATGATTCCAAGGCCAGACGAGGAATAAATCGACTTCGCTGTGATTCATTGTTCACCACCGTTTCTGTTTGTGCTGCTGGTTGACTTGCTTCAGGTGTCGCGACATCTTGCGAGTGTGAGATTGATATGGAAAATACTCCAATAATAAAAATAATTTTTTTCAATTAAGCTCCTTGGTTATCTTTCTTGGTTATCTTTGATGATCTTTGGTCGATTGATTTCAGAGATTTAACAAGATTTATTTTATAAATATAGTGCTGGGAAAAAAATACAGCTTAATAGAGAATTATTTGTTCGCTATGACTGCTAACGCTGGATAAACGGGATTTTCCAGTGGATCTTCGCCTCATGCACGCAATCTTGATTTCCAAATTTATTCGATTTGCTTCTTTGTATCTAAGGGCAAACCTCTTATTTTTGAAAATCAATCTCGTGCACCTGTGGCAAAGCTTTCACTGGAAATCTCAACCAGCACCGCTATATAACTTCACCAGATTTGAAATAAAAATTTTACCAATTTTACATAATGATTTTAAAATTAATTATTTACTTTTAATAACGCTTCCATCTACCGGATTAAAATAAATTTCTACTTCTTTACCATCTTTGTCGGTTCCATAAATTTCATAACATGAGCCGGGTTGTTGAAATTTACGAATTTTATACCCTTCTTCTGTCACCTTTTTTTTGAATGCGGCTTCGCTCATCCATCTACTTTTTGGTTCTTCGGTGCACGTTTTTCTGGCAAAAGTTGTGGTGCTTATCATCAAGGTCAAAACCAAAATCGTCATGTTTTTCATAGTTAACTCCTCAAGTTATCAAGGGTGCAATTACCCATGCTGGCGATTATGGGCCTGAATTCATCTTAAGATAATTGGGTAAATGCCCTATGACTTATTACTTTTTGAGTAATAGGGCATTTGCCCGATTGTTAAATCACTAAAGAAAGTTAAGTTTGTAATAGACTAAAGGAGAAAATATGAAAAAAGAAAATGTTTATGACTTGCCTACTCGAATTTTCCACTGGCTTTTTGCGGCGTTGTTTGTTGCCGCCTTTAGTATCGCAAAATTAATCGACGATGATTCCGCTCTCTATTCACAACATATGATTTTAGGTTACATTTTATTTTTCCTCACGGCGCTTCGGATAGTTTGGGGTTTTATCGGAAGTCATTATGCAAGGTTTAATTCCTTCCCGCTAAAACCAGCACTTCTTCTTTCATACTTTAAAGATATATTGGCCAGAAAAGGCAAACGATATTTTGGTCATAACCCTGCTTCTGCTTGGGCGACTCTTTTTATGATAGGACTAGCACTAGGTCTTGGGATAACAGGTTACTTAATGCAAAGTGGGAATAAAGAGTTATTCGAAGATGCTCATGAAATGATGGCCAATGCTTTCGTCGTCGTTGCCATCGCACACATCTTGGGCCTAATTCTACATTCTGTGAAGCATAGAGATAAAATTGGCCTTAGTATGTTACATGGAAAAAAGTTGAAAGTTGATCATGCAACCCCCATTAGAAGTAATCATGAAGCGATCGCTTTAGGTTTAATTCTTATCGTAGGATTTTTTACTTACAACATCTATTCAAACTACGATAGAACTCATTCCACAACCAGCTTGTTTGGAATTTCACTTAAGTTGGGAGAAAATGAATCTGAAGAATCTGAAGAATATGAAGAAACTCAAGATAGATACAAGCCAAATGATACCGATGAAAACGAAGAAAGTGAAAAAAATGAAGATTGATGATCTCTCATTTTTAATAAGGTAATCACCTGATCGACCATATGTTTAGAATTAATATAGCAGTTAAAATTCAAAGGATAGTCCAGTTGGTAAAACTGAATTACTAAAGTCCGGTAAATATTTTGAAATTCCTGCCAAGACAGAGCAAGAAGTAGTTGGGGCAGAATACTGATATCTTGATCTGATAAAATAGCTTTAATATTAAATGATGGGAACGATGACATGCTTAAAACAACAAAAACAAATGAATTGCTGTAGTTAAGAAATTCGGTTACATCTAGACTAAATTAATTGCCTATTAATGAGTCTAACCGTTCCTAAGTTAAAATTATTTTGCAAAACAAAATTTAACAAAAGGAGAACGGTTATGACTCATCAAGAGTATGTTATCAAAAGAAAATTAAACATTCTAGATTTGGCAGAAATGCTTGGGAATGTATCAGAAGCAGCGAGAAGAACAGGCGTCTCAAGAAAGCACATTTACGACATTAAAAGAACCCTAATTGAAGAGGGAGTTGAAGGCCTCAGGGAAAAAACTAAACGAGTTCCTAGACATTCAAATAGGCTACCTCTGGATGTTGAAGAAAAAATCCTGAACTATTCACTCCACCAACCAACGCATGGACAAGTCCGTACCGCAAATGAGTTAAATCGAAAAAATGGCTGGAGCATTAGCGCTGGCGGCGTTCGAGGGGTTTGGCTTCGCCATGAACTTCATACTATTCCTCTTCGTCTTAAGCGGCTTGAACAATGGTCTGCCACTCATCAAGGAATTTTGACTGAATCCCAAGTCCAGGCGTTAGAAGAAAAAAAACTTAAAGAGGAGTCACATGGTGAAGTTGAAACCCATCACAGTGGTTATCTTTTTGCTCAAGACACTTACTACGTTGGGACAATAAAAGGCATAGGACGAATCTATCAACAAACAGGAATTGATACTTATTCAAACATTGGCTTTGCAAAAATTTATCTTAAAAAAACTTCAATAGAAGCGGCTGATTTTTTAAACGATAAAGTTCTGCCATTTTTTGATGAACATCGAATATCAATTTTAAGAGTCTTAACTGACCGAGGTCCAGAATACAGTGGTCGAGCGGATGCACATCCCTATCAACTATTTTTAAACTTAAATGACATCAGCTACAGTCGAACCAAGGCCCGTCATCCGCAAACAAATGGATCTTGTGAAAAACTTAATCAGACGATTGAGAGGGAATTTTACGCTACGGCATTTAGAAAAAAACTCTACAGCACGCTGAGTGACCTACAACAGGATTTAGACGAGTTTATGAAAACGTATAACAAGGATCGTACGAATCAGGGGAAGAGATGCAAGGGTAGAACCCCCTACGAAACTTTTATCGAGGGAGTTGAGATTTATAAAGAAAAAGTATATCAATCGCAGTCAGAAAATGAGGTAACAATTTTGCAATAAAAAGTTGACCTCTAGGAGCGGGATGTAACCGCAAATCTAGACTACTGCAGCTCATAGTCGAGTGCCTGGCATCGATTTTCGAGTTTATTCGAATAATCGAAAGGAGTGCCCAAATGCACTCCTCAATATATTAAGTTTTTGTTTAGAGAATTATAACTGAGACTAAGATACTTCTTAATATCTACTCGCGTCTGATTCTGGTAAAGGTTTTTCTGATTCGTCTTTATCATTTGTTTCTTTTTTATGATCTCGTGAGGAATCATCGTTTGAATGTTCTTGTGTGCAGTCTTCGCTGAATTTAGACTCCTTTTTCCTTTTAAACGTCAGAACTTCTATCATTTCTACTTCATCTAGGATTATGGGGATTTTTATTACAAGTTGGTTTGAATTAGATTTTTCCCTGTCTATCTCGAATGGAGCGAATACTTTGTCATTAATGTCACCTTGACATTGCTGAAGACCAAGGACGCAATTCTCAGAGTCCAGAGTAAATTTTCCAATCAAGGTATTAGATATAACTGATCCATGTTTTGGGCATAAATCTAATTGCTTAAGGTTATATGTTTTATCTTTTGTGCCATCAGCATGCTCGTGATCAAAATAATCAGGGAGATCTTTTGCATCTATAGACTCAAGCACTTCTTTTGTTTCACTATTGATTCGGGTCTGATTCTCAAGAGTCCATTTACCAAAAACCAATCTTTTAAGTGATGCAAATTGCTTTTTCTTTTCTTCAACCGTCTTGTCATCAGCTTTTTTCATCTCGTCTTCAAATAGGACTGAACCTTCTTTCTCGAAAGTTATTTTGATTCCACTTTCGCTCTTTTTAACTTTGACAGTGAAACCGTCTTCGATGCTCTGCCTATTAATCATTACTATTTCATTATTTACATCTTTGAGAACAAAGGCATTATTTTCTGCACCGATGCCGTACTCTTTATATGAAAAAGAGGTTGCTACTCCTTCTTTAATCTCAATTACACTAGCTGGCCCAATCCATGCCCCGTTAAAGTCTGAGATCTTGTCTTGAGCAAAAGATGCGAAAGCGAACATAGAAACTAGAAACATGGCAATAGATTTCATTTTGTACCATCCTGTTAATGATTTTTTAAATTAAGTTATTACTTGCGTAAGCGGTAATAGAAATATTTAAGCCAAAAAATACGTAGTAACTGTCTAAAAATTCACTCGTTGACAGAGAAAAAATCGAGTAATTTTAAAATAACATTACAGTCGTTTCCCTCTTTATTATTTTTGGTAAAAAGGAAACATCTACTCGTACTACTTATAGAGAGAATTAATTTAATTATAAAATTAACTACGAGTTTTTTGACAATATCTTCATTTTAAAAAATTTGCTAAAAAGAAATGCAGACCGTGAAAAAATGTTGCTCTTTTTCAAGAGCGGAGTCGACGAAAATTGGGGCCATAGTTATCATGGATTGGATTGCGTATAACGAGAACGATTACTTCACTAAGAACGACCAGAACGATGAAGCGGAAAGCTGCAAACGGCGAGATGAAAACTCAACCAGTGCCAGTATAGATGTTTGAGCGATCTAAAAATCAAAATCTCCTAGTCCATTAGTTGAAAGGGCCTAAAAGGAGTCAAAGCTAAACTTCATTTTATAAATTTAGTACGATCAAATTTCCTAACTCAATATTTTTTATTGTTCACATTCAATAGTTTGAGCGAAAAGGTGCCACGATCCAGGGCAATCGCATCTAAATAAATAATAGTCCTAGTCTTGTTAATAACTTACGGCCATGCACAATGGCCGTCTTTGTTTTGTTTGGTAATTTTTCCTGTTTAATCATTTATAAAAGGAAAAATTAATGTTTGTTTTAAGTATGATTGATTGTTTTAAAGAAGTTAAAGACCCACGTATTGATCGCACAAAAAAACATCATTTACTAGATATCCTTGTAATAGCCGTTACGGGTGTTTTGTCAAAATGTGATTCATGGGTAGAAATTGAAGATTTTGGAAATGTTAATATCGAGTGGTTAAAATCTTTTTTAAAATTAGAAAATGGCATTCCATCGCACGATACTTTCAGTAGAGTTTTTTCCATGATCAATCCTGACTTATTTCAGAAAGCTTTTCAAAGTTGGGTTCGTGCAAATTTTAAAATTGAAAAAGGCGAAATAATTTCAATTGATGGTAAATATTTTAAAGCGTCAGCAAAAGATATGCCGAATAACAAAGGTCATAGAAAATTGTTAGGTACAATAAATGCTTGGGCTTCTGGTGCTGGTGTTGCACTGGCACAGAAAAAAGCTGATTTTGATAAAAATTCAGAAAAGAAAGTTTGTAGAGAATTAATTGAACTAATGGATGTTGAGGATTGTATTATAACAATGGATGCAGCAGGGTGTGATGCTCAAACATTGAACAAAGTTATAGAGGGAAAAGGCGATTATTGTGTGACGATTAAAAAAAATCAAAGAGTCATGTTGAAGAATGGATTACAGGTTTTTGAACGCAGTCAAGACAAAATTGATTTTTTTGAGGTCAGTGAAAATGGACACGGTCGGAATGAGAAAAGAAGTTATTTTAGTGTAGATTTTGATAAAACCTTTATTGATCTGACAAATAAACGATCAAAAGAACGTAATAAAATTCCATGGAAAAAATTAACTTCAATTACTAAGTCAATATCTGAAAGAGAATATAAAGGTATTAAGTCTATTGAGGAAAGATACTATATTAGCAGTTTAAACGCTGACGCAAAAAAGCTAGGAAAGATCATTAGAACACACTGGGAGATAGAAAATAAACTTCACTGGACAATGGATGTGGTATTTAATGAAGATCGTTCAACAATTAGAAAAAAATTTGGGAGCGAAAACTTTTCATTGATCAGAAAGTTTTGTTTAAACTTATTAAAAAAAGATTCAAGCTCAAGTAATAGTATAAATAGAAAAAGATTAAAATGTTGTTGGGATAGAGATTATTTACTTAGAGTTTTATATGGGGATGGCCCTCAAATTTAGATGCGATTGCCCTGTGCCACGATCCAAACGGTTCAGTTTTTCTCAACCATTTTCTCAACCATTTGGGTGCTGGCACTTTTCTTTCTTTTCTTTCAAAAATAGTGAAGAGACTGTGGACAATCTTTGGTGCACCCTAGACCCTGCAGACCTCATTCAGGTGATGTTTTAGTCTCTTAAGTAATCGATGATAGTTTTTGCTCTAAAAACAGAGGTAGATTCACGAAAATTAAAATCGCTCACAACTCTGGCCCAGAAGGTCTGATCACTTAATGTTTCACCAGCGTTAAGATGGTTTGCTAAATAAGTAACGTGGGGTTCGTTATCTGACAGTTGTACGTTTGAAACAGGATCAATCACATACTGACTAGGGATTCCAGACCAATACCCAAATGGATTGGCAAAACAAGTTTGGTTAGGGTAACTGGCGGCCAAATTTTCATGCACCCAAGCTGAAGACAGAGTGATCACCCCTTGAGGATTTCGGTAATCAATAAAGACCCCACAGCCGTGAGTCGGGAATTGAGAAGGTCGAAGGAGCAAGTTGCGATAAACTTCAAAGCTAGGTTGGCCATTTAGGCAAGTTGGTACATCTATGTTCGAATCATTACAAGATCCAGCGGTAATCCCACTCCAGCCAAAACCAGTAACGATATTATATCGGGCCATACCTGCTGGTCGTTGCATAATGGCGTTTCCATAAACTGTGATGTTAGGTGGGGTGGGTGTCTTGTCCATATAAACAATATTTTCCGAAGTGACCACCTCGGTATTACCTTCTCGAGTAATATACATACCGTGATTGCCGGGAGTATCTTGAGAGGGACGAATAAGAATATTTCCTTCAATTAAAACATTTTGAATGTTTTGAATAAAAAAACCATTATTTTTAGTGCGATTGATGAGGTTATTGCGAATTTTAATATTAGTGGCGACACCATTTCTACCTTGGATATCGATGGCAGTGACAGGGTTACTAAATTTTAAACCTTCTAACAGCAGATGATGAGTGTTACCGATGGAAGCAAATCGAATGTTGGTAAAATCGACACCGACGATGGCGATAAAAGATCTATTGGTCCAGATATTGGGATTCGCCATCCATTGATGAGTAAGGCCCCAAGATGGGTCAGTTCCGCTAGTGACAATTCTTGGATAGGCTGTGCCTGTTCCGTAGGGACTGACCACTAATCGTTCAGTATCACTGCGTCCACTGGGTAAGGCAAAACCGTTTAACTGGAAAGTATCTCCTCGTCTTAATCTTAACCAATCTGGAAATCCTGAACGTAACAAGGGAACTGCGGCAGCAAGAGTCGCCTTTGGCCCTTGGTTTTGTCCGAGAGGTAAAGGATGAAGACCATCGTTGTTGTCATTGCCCACGGGAGGTGCCGCTACATAAACTGTCCGCGTGTCGATACTTCTTTCTAAAATCGTCCAGTTATTCTCAATCTGACCACTCGCCACTCCACCTTCGCTTTGATCTCGAGTGTCGGTACAGCCTAAATCATCTCGATCGATTAAACCATCATTGTCATTATCTTGTCCGTCGCTACACTGAAAATTTAATGAAGCGTTGTTATTATTTTGGTTGTTATTATTTTGGTTATTATTATTTTGGTTATTATTATTTTGGTTATTATTATTTTGATTATTATTATTTTGATTATTATTATTTTGATTATTATTATTTTGATTATTATTATTTTGATTATTATTATTTTGATTATTATTATTTTGATTATTATTATTTTGATTATTATTCCCATTATCTCCCGAACTGGCAGGGTCAGATTCTGGATTCGAAGTTATGGCATTTGGGTCTTCTGTCGCCACCTGACAGCTATATAGGGAGAATAAAAGAGCAATCAATAACAAATTCGCGAAAAATTTGCGCTGGGGTAAATTGATGTTCATAATTCCTCTTTTTTGAGACTAATTCTATCTAGTTAATTTATTTTAACATGCCTTGATGTAGGCATATTCATAAGTTAAGAAATTATGTTTTTAGCAGAAGTTTACATGGTCTTAGCTAAGGGGAAAAGGCAGGGGAAAAGGTGCCACGATCCAAATGGTTCAGTTTTTCTCAACCATTTGGGTGCTGGCACTTTTCACGCTTTAGGGTGCTGGCACTTTTCAACGGCTTTTCAACGAAGAAAAAGAGGCTCCCATTCGAAGATGGGAACCAGAAGTTGAAATAAAATATTTGAACTAAAATCTATTTTGACTGGGGATGACTTGTAAACGCTTTTAGTGACTACTGCAATTTAATCTTTATCAGACGACAAGTTTATTCGTTTAATTTTTCCGTACTTAGCATAAGCTTCTGCTTCGGTTAAAACTTTTCCTACTTTCAAAATACGGCTTTTGTCTGACAATGCTAAAGACTTTGAATATAAGATCTCTGTATAAATGTCATTTGGAATAGGTGAAACACCTAAACCTCCATATTCTGGTTTTAAAAGTGTATTTTCAAGATCTTCAAGCTGTCTCTTGATATCAAGATCTAAAGGAGATGATGAAAGGTAAGTATGCCAACTTGTAATAAAATTAAATTTGATTTTTGTTCCATTATAATTAAGTTCTAGATATCCGTCTTGAGTATATTGGTAAACATGAAATTCAGGAATATGAACTGCTACCCCCACAAACTTGCTTATCTCTAAATTTGGGGCAGGAAATGGAATACTAAGAACTTCTTCACATTTTGCATCTTCTCCGGCAGAACCCCAGGGGGCTTTATTACAAATAGAAATTTTTTTACTCCTAGATAAATCAGAATCAATGGTAAAGTATGCGTTTCTGTAAACAGTTGAACTTTCTTCTGAGGTCTTAGTAATCTCTATAGAAGTTGTAGCAGCAAAGGCCGAGAAAGATGCTACGGAAAGCATTATAAAAACGAAAATCTTAAGCAAAAATTTATTCATGTTTTTCTCCTAAGTAAAAAATGCATAGGTATTATGCAAGATGTCTTTATTTATTCAGCAAACATCTAGTATCAGCAGTTTGAAATTACAAGATTATTTTTTTTTAATTTTTTTTTTGAGATTTTTATATGTTCATAATGACCACGAACGATTGTCCAATGCTGTAAAAAACAAAAGGTTCCATGTACTTCTTTTAGATAAACCTACTTATAAATATCATTTTGATGTCCAATTTTTAAGACGTGGATGAGAAGTTTATTTCCTTCAACTTCATAAATTAAACGATATCTTCTTTGTCTAATGCGGTAGATGTCCTCTTCACCTGATAGTTTTCTGCCCTGAAAAGCCTGAAAAGTGCCAGCACCCAAATGGTTGAGAAAAACTGAACCGTTTGGATCGTGGCACTTTTTCCTTGGATATTGACTTAGTAATTGAAGTTAATTTTTTCCATGGAATTTTATTACGTTCTTTTGATCGTTTATTTGTCAGATCAATAAAGGTTTTATCAAAATCTACACTAAAATAACTTCTTTTC
>JBIKWR010000249.1:0-2938 GCA_044356225.1 Bacteriovoracaceae bacterium
CGAGTACTTTATTTTTTAATAATAATTTGCTTGATAGGAATCATAAGTCACAACTTTATGGCCTATTGGCATAATTGTTTTAATGCTATCGACTTTAGTATTTATGGCCAAGGGATTTATGAATTAGGAACGCTGAAGTCATTAAATCCATTCACCACGATTCGAAATGTCCATTTGTTTAATGACCACTTTTCTCCCATCATGATTTTTACTGGAATTTTTTCGAGAATTTTTAATTATTCAGGAATCTCACTACTCGTTTGGGAGTTTCTATTTTTTCTTTCATTCCTCATACTATTTTATAAAGTTTTAAAAAAATTAGGGAATGACCATTTAACCATCGCCGTGACATTGATGACGATGCTTACTTGTAAATTATTTCTTAACGGATTACTTTTTCCTATCCACCCAGATGTCTGGGCGATATTGCCCATCTCTATGATTGCCTATAGCTTGGCCTTTCATAAAAACAGTCTTCTCATTCTTAGTTCAATATTTTTATGTTTATTCAAAGAATCTTATTGTTTTGGCATTTTAATGTTGGCTTTTTTTCATTTGGTCAAAAAAGATTATCGACTATTTTTAATGTTACTGCTGCCTTCATTACTTTTTATTGGGTTTGAACTTTTTGGACGAAGTTATTTTTTTGGGCCGACGGTAGGTTATGGCAAAAATTTTATTTCTGTACTTTTTCACTCTCCGTTAAATTTCATTGATTCCGCTCTCCGCAATTTTTCCTATTGGTCAACCATTAAACTCATCGCTCCATTTATTATTCCGGTAGTCTTTATTATGAAAAAAGCTTATCGCGATTTTGATTACGAATGGTCGCTAATATTTTTTCTTGCACCATTTATTTTTTTACATTTTACGATGAATGCGATGAATTTTCAGTATGGATCTCTTTTTGGTGCTAGCTTATTTAGTTTATGTTTGTTCTCAAAACATTTTAGTTTATTTTTAAAACAGAAAAAACTAGTGATTCTTACATGTCTACTTTTTTTAGCAACATCACTTTCATCTTATACCAAAATTTTTAAAATAATATTTCTTGGCCAACCTTCAAAATGCGTTATTTCTTCAGAGAAAACTCAAAATATTAAGGCGACCATCGATTGGACCAACTCATTCCCCCTTTCTACTGTTATTGGAGCAAGTGGAGGAATTATTCCTCAATTATTAAAGCCCGAAAGTCAGCTCTTCCACATCGGAGGATTTTCCGCCATTCCCGCCAAATATGATGTGTTGATTCTAGAAAGAAATAATACGGGAGATACCTATCCTTTAAACTCACTCCAAATTGAAAAAACAATTCAAGCTTGCGCTTCTTATGTGACGAATACATTGTTTGATAACCACTATTTTTTTGTCGCTGAGGGAAACTTTTCAAGTTGTGTCCCAAATTGGGAATAAATTAAAGTTGATTAAGGAAAGGCATTTGAGCTGCTAAATCCTGGATGTGTTCTTGCCAATACTGATCTCCACCAAAATGCGGAAATGATTGTTTAAAGACTGGATCCTCAATTCTTTTTGTTAACCAAGCCGTATAATTAATCATCCGCAATGTTCGAAGAGGTTCAATCAGTTTTAATGTTTCTCGATCAAATGAATTGATCGTCTCATAAGCCTCTAAGAAAATATCAAATTGAATTTTTTGTTCTTCATCACGAGTGGGGAAAAGTAACCAAAAATCTTGGACCGGAGGGCCCATCACAAAATCATCAAAATCGACAAAAAAAGGAACTTCATCTCGATAAAGAATATTTCCTAGATGGCAATCCCCATGCACTCGCTGCTTTTTTAAATTCTTAAAGAGAGGACGAATTTTTGCCAAACAAAGTTCGATGGTATCTTCATACTGCTTTTTAAAGCGTGCAGGTAAAAGTTCTGATTTTAACATAAAGTCGAGATTTGCCTGGCCATAAGATTCAGGCCCAATCTCCACTCGATGCTTAGCTGGTCGCGATTTCCCAACACTATGAATTCTGGCCAGGGTTCGCCCTAATCTTTCGAGCTGATCAATATTAAACTCATAAAGATTTCGACCGCCAACTTTGGGGAATAAACAAAAAAATATTTCACCACCAGGTATTTGATGGAGTGTTTCCCCATCTTTAAATTTGAGGGGTGCAACCGCTGGAATTTCATTTTCTTCTAGTTCTAATAAAAAATCATGCTCTTCTTGTATTTGTTCTCGATTCCATCTACCGGGACGATAAAACTTTGCAATTCGAAACTTTTCAGAAGGATTTTGTGGGACGTATTTTAACTCAATCCCAATTTCATAAACTCGATTTTCTAAACAATGATAGGGAAGACACCATCCATTGGTGTCTAATCCATCAGCTTCAACTGCAGACATCACTTTGTCTTGTAATTGATAAAAATATTGTGTTTCTTGTCCCCAAGGACTTTCTATACGCATGCCAAAGAAGACTTTAGCACATCTCGATAGTCAGAAGCACCCCAATAAATGATCTTTTTTTCCGCCAACAACTCATTTTCGTATTTTTGTGGATACTTAATGCGATCAGAAATTAGGTTATCGACATAAATTTCCACATTCTTGATTAATGAGTTAAAAATAGTTAACTCACCTTGGGTCATCCAAACTTTTTTTAATTTTAAAAAGCTTTTGTTTTCTTGGCGACTAAAATAATCATCCATCGCCCAATTAAGCAAATCCTTTATTTCACTTTTGAATTCATTCGCTGGGATTAGCTTGGGATCCCATAAATGCTGATTTATGGGATTAAGTTTGTAGATTGTTTTTTCATAGAGGATGTAACCTTTAATTAAGAGATACTGCAAAAGTGGCATCAAGTATCTTGGATCCAATTGTAAGTCTTGCCATAATAAATTGATGTTTTTTTCACTGCGATGGAGTGATTCAAGAATAGCTCTTTCGGAAAATAGTAATGTTTCGTTCATCTCACTC
>JBIKWR010000032.1:0-21470 GCA_044356225.1 Bacteriovoracaceae bacterium
TTTAATTTTTTGTTCTAACTCTTTCATAAAGTCTTCTAGCGTTTTGGTATCTAGCCATTCACTAGCTTGTTTCGCTTGTTCGATCACCCTATCTTCAATGTTATGGCTTAAGCAGCTGACAATTTCTTTAAACTTTAAATACTCGTGAAGTTTCATTTCATGACCTTTGAGTAATCGATGCACCCTTGTTAGTTGGATGTTAGTGTCATCAGCAATTTTTTTTAAAACAGGAAATTTTTTCAATTTTAAATAATGATCGAGAATTCGTCGTTGTTCGTTCACTGCCCCCTCCTTCGTGAAAATAAATGATCGTCATTCAATGATGGCGTTTTAATTGAAAGGGATTAAGGCCTCAAATAAAAATTTCTTGCAACGATTCTAAAGTTCCTTAAGAGACGTGAAAAAAATGGCACGTCTCTTAAGGAAACAATGAAAAATTTACTCACCTTGGTGTTTTGGGAAGGAATGCTTGCTAACAACTCATTGATATAAAATTCTTAATGTTTATAATTTCTGCCCAAAATTACCTAATTAGTTTATAAATGAACCTATGATTATCGATACTTTAAACCTCAATCATATCAGAATTTTTGAGTGTGTTTTCCGCCTCAAAAGCATGACCAAAGCGGCAGATGAGTTACATATGACTCAATCAGGAGTCAGTCAGCATGTTAAACACTTGGAAGATCTGATTGGATTTCCATTATTTGATCGCATTAAACAAAAATTAGTTCCGACATCTAAGGCCTCTCAATTATTTAGCAAAATATCTTCAGGGCTTCATCAGATTGAAGAGGCCCTCGAAGAAGTTTCAGGAAAAGAGCGACAGCTGGCAGGCAAGATTACTATTGGAATTCCCATCGAGTTTGGAAATGCACTGGTATTACCCAAGCTAGCAGCTTTTGCCATTCAATATCCCCAAATAAGTTACAAAATTTTTTATGGATTCGCTTCGGAAATTAATGATTTTTTGTTAAAGGGAAATATCGACTTTGCTTTTGTCGATACCTACAACATCGACAAGTTAATTGAGATGGATACGGTCTATCATGAAACTTTAATGATGGTCGCCTCTGAAGAATACTTAGCGAGAAAACAAGTCACCTTAGGTAAACGATTAGATAAAAAATTTTTTGAAAGCCTTGATTACATTGCCTACTTGGATAACCAGCCCATACTGCGAATGTGGCTGAAGCATCATTATGATTTAGGTAACATCAATCTTAACACCAGAGCAACGTTAATGGATGTTCAAGGTGTCACCAAAATGATCCTTAATCATTTAGGGGTAGGAATTATCAATCAGCAATACTATGAAAGTCTGGTCCAACAGGGTTATAAAATTCATGCATTCACTGGATCGAAAGAACCTCTAGACAATAAAATAAGTATCGCATTTGTTCGTGAAAGAACCCAAACGCCCGCGATCTTACAACTGATTAAATATTTAAAAATCGAATTAGCTGGCTCAAAATAAATCTTATTCTAAAATTTTAATAACTCCTGATTGCAAATAAAGAACTGCTTGAAATCTTCCTTTTTTTACAAATCCATCAGTATCCCCTTCTATAACCCCTTGTTGCGTCTGGGAATCTAATGAATAGAGTGATTTATTTTTTTGATCAAATGTTATATTGCCATTTGTTCCTGTAACATCTAGATCATTATTGAGCTCTCTTAAATTAACAAAACCATTTTTAAAATTAACCAATAATTTAAGGTTTTCTGGTATTTGAAATAAACACTGAGTTGATCCTACTAACTTAAAGTTTAAACCTTCTTGATCTTCTTCAACAAATTTATCAGGAGCTTCAGAGGCTTTACATTGATAAATAATCGATAAATCAGGATTCGATCGAAAAGCGAGATCAACATTTTGGCCAATAATTCTGATCCGTTGAAATTGCGCCATGGGAATTTCACCCGACATATCGATATTACTACCTTGGACTTCTGACTTTTTCAGTCTAGTGGAATTAAAAAATGTATCATCTGTTTGATCCAATTTTATTTTTCCACCTAACAAAGTCAATGTCATTGCCTCTTCGTCAAATTTCCATAAGGGTGTAATGCTTTTAACTAAAATTAAAACCACTACTATCCCCGAAATAATCAGAGTCATCATAGAAAGGACAAATATTTTAAAAAAATTTTTCTTTTTATAAGGGATCGCCAAGGGAAGACCGGCTTGGATCAGATGACGATTTAAAAGGTCAAGTTCACTTCCCAGTGACCTGATAACGGTATCCAATTCATTTTGCCCCATCGACAAAGCTTTTAAAATTTCCGATCGAATCGCCTCGATAATTGAATTTCTATCGCGAATAGCAAGGTGATTAAGATAGTTTTCTAAGTCTTTTAAATACTCTTCAATTTCTTGAACATTTTCTTCCGTCGACATAAATTCCTTTAGATAAATTTTGAACTGTTTAATCCAAGCTTAAAAGCAGGTAATTTTCTTGTAAAAAGCTCCTAACCACTCAATAATAAATCATGTCTATTCGAATTATAACGACTAACATTCGTTTTGATAACCCTCTTGATGGTGAACATAATTGGAATGGGCGACGCCTTTTGCTCTCGAAGATTCTTTTGGATTATTTTCCCGACATTATCGGAACGCAAGAGGGAAGAATGCCACAATTGAATGATCTCAATCGCCTGATTGGTCAGTATCAATTAATTGATCATCATCGACAATGGATTAATGATCGCATGTATCCTTGCCTTTTTATCAACCCATTAACAATTGAAGTGATGAGTAGTGGTGATATTTGGTTGTCTGAAACACCTCATGTTCCAGGAAGCGTTTCATTTAACAGCCCTTTTCCTCGTCTTTGCACCTGGATCAAAGGACGATTTAAAGGTTCAGGTCAAAGTTTTTTTTTGGCCAACGTTCACTTAGATCATTCGCAAACATACACTCGGATGGAACAGTTAAAAGTTATGTTAAAAGAAATTGCTCCCATTAATAGTTTAAATCACCCTGTCATTTTCATGGGTGATTTTAATGAAGGCCCAGATCTTGATGTGTATCAATACCTGTTAAAAAGTGTTCCCACTCTTTATGATCCTTGGAAAATGCTCAATAAAACAGAGCAGTCCAGTCATCATAATTTTGGAGATGAGGTCAATTACGCTGATAGGATAGATTGGATTTTGCTGGATAAGACTTTTATTTGTGAAGAGGTTTTTTTTGATAAAAAAAGTGAAAATAAAATTTTTCCCAGTGACCATTATCCACTAAAATGCCAGTTTAGTTTTAACCCCAGTTAAGAAAGCAATTCTCCAACTGAAGTCCCAATGGGAACCCATGTTTCAATTTCTTTTTGAGTATTCGAAAGTAGATCCTCGCTGGGAAGCCACTTTCCTTTTTCACCAATAAGTATGACCGTTGAGCCTCCAAACAGAAAATAGCCTTTTTCATCACCGCGCTTAAAGGACTTTTCCCAAGCATGAGATTGAATAATTTTTCCCACACAAGTAGCTCCGACTTCGATATAAGCCAAGTGACCAAAATTTTGGGTTTTAAGAATTGAAACCACTCTTTCATTTTGGCAAAAAATATCATTTTTATATTTTAAAGCGAGCGGATTGACGGAATGAAGATCGCCTTGAACTCTCCAATGCTCGATGACATTTCCATCATCTGGATAGTGAAAACGATGATAATCCACCGGACAAAGCCTGGCGATCATCATCGGGCCTTGATCAAATATTTTCGACCATTTTGGGTTGGCCAGCATTAAATCAAAATTTAAAAAATTTCCTTTTACCGGATAATGAAGTTGATCATTTATTTTTGGCCAAGCTAAATAACGAGCTTCGGCCACGGCGGGCAGCTTTTTTAAATTTGATTCAAAAGGCCTTGCACCCGGTTTAAATCGTCGTATAAAAAACTGATTAAAATTTTTATATAAATCTTTTTCTTTTTCCATTGGATCAATTTCGTAAAGCTCCATGGGTATCTGAAATTTTTTAATAAATGGTTTGATTTTTTTTCGCGATAAAAAAATATTTTGATAAAAACCATACAACTTACTGACTAAAGAGCTTTTAACCACCGGCCAAAGTAAGCGACCAAGTGCGGTATTATAGATAAAGTTTACCGCCCCTTCTCCATAGACTTTCTCGATTTGTAAACTTCGTGTTTGTCGGTTGTAAAATTTTATTTCCATAGTATTTCTTTGTCATCACAACCTACCAAAAAAAAAAGAGTCTGGTAATATAGCGGTGCTGGTTGAGATTTCCAGTGAAAGCTTTGCCTCAGGTGCGCAAGATTGATTTTCAAAAATAAGAGGTTTGCCTAGAGGCAAATCGAAGATTTTTGGGAATCAAGATTGCGTGCATGAGGCGAAGATCCACTGGAAAACTCATCCAGTGCCGCTATGTAGCGGTGCTGGTTGAGATTTCTAATGCCGCTATCTAAGCCTACGGAGGATTTTTATGAAATTTATTTGCTTACTTTTATCCATAATTTTGACAATTCAAATGACCATCGCTCAAGAATTTGACTCCAAAACGATGAACCCCGGTCAAAGTAAAAGTTATTCCCCTACCGAATATTCAATGTTGCTGGAAAATGAAAAAAATTCCATCAATATTTATAAAAAAGTCGTGCCTTCGGTCGTCAACGTTTCCAGTATTGCCTTGGCCCGTCGCTCTTTTTTTGATTTTGACACTCTTGAGGTCCCTAGCGGAGCTGGTACCGGCTGGGTATGGAATGAAGAAGGTTATATCATAACCAATTTTCACGTGGTGCAATCAGGATCCAAACTACAGGTGAGTTTTCAAAATGATAATGAACAATATGAAGCGGAAGTGGTTGGAGTGGAACCGTCCAAAGATGTGGCGGTTCTAAAATTAAAAAAACGACCAAAAAATATTGTTCCAGCAATTGTCGGAAGTTCAAAAGAAATCTTAGTCGGTCAAAAGGCGATTGCCATAGGCAATCCCTTTGGTCTTGATCATACTATGACTTCGGGAAGCATTTCAGCACTTGGTAGAAGTATTGAAGGGATTGCCGGAGTAAAAATTCGCAATATGATTCAAACCGATGCCTCTATCAATCCGGGAAATTCCGGAGGACCTTTGCTCGATAGCCAAGGGCGAGTCATTGGTATGAATACTATGATTTATTCAAGTTCAGGGTCTAGTGCTGGTGTGGGTTTTGCTGTCCCGATCGACGAAATTAAAAATATTGTTCCTGAAATTATTAAATACGGAAAAATTGTTCGACCAACTCTGGGCGTGGTTATTCTTGAAGACCATTATTCAAAGTTTTTTGGAATTAAAAAAGGCATAGCTTTAAAAAGTGTTCTTGAAGGAAGTGGTGCCGCCAAAGCTGGATTACAAGGTATGACCCGAGATAACCGTGGACGTTATTTTATAGGCGACATCATCATCAAAATCGAATCCCATGAGATCAATTCCTTTGATGATATCTTTCATGCGCTAGGAAAATTTAAAGTGGGTGATTTTGTAGAAGTTTCATACTTACGAAACGAAAAAACGCTGAAAGCAAAAGTAAAACTTCAGGCGAGTGGTAATTAAATTATTTTTGGGGATGAAAACCTTCGGTAAAAACATGTTTTTCTGGGCAACCTAAACGCTTGACGATGGCCTGGCAATCATCAACAAAACCAGTACTCCCTGCAATATAAACACTGTATTTTTGCAAATCAGGAAAAAGCTTGGGTAAGACTTCGGTAATCCTGCCTTGCAATCCACCCTTATCTTGTTCTTTGGTTAGTGTATAACGGAATCGAAAATTTCGAAATTTGGCCTCGAGAAATTTATAAGTTCCAATCTCAATCAGATCTCTTGGCGTTTTTGCCGAGAATAAAATATCCACTGGGTATTTAAAACCACCTCTCATGAGTGCTGCCAATGTCAGCGAATGAATCGGAGCTAATCCTGATCCGGCAGCTAAACACAGCACCGGTGTTTCTAAGGTCGGATCACCAATAAATGTTCCATAGGGACCTGATAAGGCCAAATGATCTCCCTCTTTTAGTTGATCATGAATCCATTCACTCACAACTCCACCTTTAATTTTTGAAATCATTAACTCGATTTCACCTCGGTGATTAGGGGTATTGGCGATGCTATAGGACCGTTGTGGTTTACCGGTATTACCACCACCAATGGTCACAAACTGACCTGGCCAAAATTTTAATCCCTGTCCCAATGGCCATAACTTTATCTTGACGATGGCCGGAGTGATGAAATTTTTGGAAACAATAATATAAGTGGCATTTTCTTTGGGAGGAAAGAGCTTAGGCTTTGCATCTTCTGAACCAAACTCAATCTCTAAAACATCAGAAGTCACCTTCGCCATGCACATCAGTCCATACCCTGCTGTTTTTTCCTTAGCCGAGAGGGCCATAGATAAAATAAGGCCTTGGTCAAATTGCCCGCTGACGACTTTGATTTTACATTCCCCACATGCCCCTGCTCGACAGTTATTAGGTAGGGCATAACCATATTTTTCAAGACAAGAAAGCACCGTATCTTCAGAATTATAGTCAATCTCTTTGCCCGAGGGATGTAATTTAATTTTTTTCATGTTGCCCATTTTAATGTTTGGCCTCAGATTAAAATACAGGAATGATATCATCCATATCGACATCGCGAATTTCTTTTCCAGTGATCCCTACTTCTGGGATCGCAGGAAACTCAATGCCAAACTTATCGAGCACGCCTTTTAAATTGAGAATCGCTTCACGCCAATTTTGTTTTTTAGCTTCATACTCCGGAATAAAAAATCCTGCATTCCGACAAATTTCTTCGATTTTTCTTTGAACCGAAATAAAGTTATCGGGGAGGTCCCAAAAGTCGGTTGGTGGTTCAAAAAGGATCGCGGATAAAAATAAATAACCAGCACGAATTTGTTTGGTGATCGTAGGTTTATCTTCGGCGGCCAATTTTGGATAATCGCGCTCCATCAATGTCATACAAATCGCCATATGCCGACCTTCATCGCGACAGATGTTCATAAAAGCCTCTTTCCAAACCAGCTCTCTGGAGCCCGTGGCCATTTGATGAAAGATGGTGGCAGAGGCAATTTCACCCATTAAAAAGGAGCTAAAAAGAACCGCTAATGAATACCGCGGGACTGCTCTTTTATATCCATCCCAATAACGAGCTCCATTATAATAAAGCCATTGAGCATTTTTTTTGGCAGCACGGCCCATATCCGTTTTAGGTTCATAGGACATGGCATCCGGATGAGCTAAAAGTTTAGTGATAAACATGCCACAAACAATTTCGTGGTTCTGCTCGTCTCTGGTGACCGAAAAAAAGCATCGTCTGACAGCGTCTTCTTCATGTTGTTCATAAGTTTTAATCATGGCGGCAGCAAAGACGGGAGGTGCTGAAGCATCAAAAACCGATAATAAAGTCCACCAGTAAGCAATGCACTCTCGCTCTTCCCAAGTGTATCGAGAGACATCAAAAGTATCCCAAGACAATTTGGCCGGATCCCAAGTTTCTCGTTGGGAAGATTCCCAAATTTCCATCATTTTTTTGGTTTTTTGTTGCCACCCTAGTGGGTAAATATTGGGTTGTTCAGTGGCGGGAGGAAACTCCATTTTTTGCGCCAATTTTTCTTTATTTTGAGACACAGATAACTCCATTTTATGGTTAGTTTTGAGGCGATTGTTAAACGAATTCGCCACTCAGTCAATTATGACATTTTTTAGCAAGAATATAAAATCCCTTAACTAAGCCTTTCTACAACTGTTTTAAGTGGTTAAGCGCCTGTTCAAGGGTTGAATGGTTTTTGGCAAAACATAAGCGGATAAGGCCTTTACCGTCGTTTGAGTGCAAATAAAATGCCGACGGAGGGATGGCGGCAACTTTGATTTTATCGATGAGTTCAAAACAAAAATCCACGTCATTTTTATCTGTTAAATGGTCGATGGGACAAAGAACAAAATATGACCCTTTGGGCATAATTGGTTTCCATCCTAATTTCTGCAGGCCAGCGACAAAAAAGTCTCGTTTATTTTGATAGAGAACGCGAAACTCCGGCAAATAGTGATCCAATTTTTCGAGGGCCTTAGCAAAGGCCCATTGGGCAGGTTGGTGGACACTGAAAGTATTAAACTGATGAACCATTCTCACCGCCCAAGTTAACTTTTCATTCGCCAAAATCCATCCAATTTTCCATCCCGTCATCCCAAAGGTTTTACCCGCAGAACTAATCGTCAATGTTCTTTCATACATTCCTTTTAATGTTGCAAAAGGGATGTGCTTATTTTGGTCATAAGTCAAAAACTCATAAACTTCATCGGATAAAACTAAACAATTAAATTGTTCGGCCAAAGAGGCAATCTTTTGCATTTCATGAAGCGAAAAAATTTTCCCGGAAGGATTATGGGGAGAATTGAGAATGATCATTTTAGTATTTTGTGTGAAGGCCTTCTTCAATTCTTCTTCTTTAAAATTAAATTCAGGAGCATGTAAGGTTACTGGGACTGCCACTCCTCCCGCCATTTTAATGGAGGCGACGTAAGAATCATAAAAAGGTTCAAATACAATCACTTCATCACCTGGATTAATGGTCGCCAGCAGAGAAATAAAAATCGCCTCTGTCGCGCCATTGGTAATAGTCACTTGATCGGCAGAATACTTAAGGTGATAAAAATCTTGGTAATATTGTGAAACATTTTGCCTTAGTAATGGCAAACCAGCACTCGGAGCATATTGATTCATGCCCTCTTGCACCGCTTGGGCGGCAAAATCACGAATCCATTGAGCGCCATCAAAATCAGGAAATCCTTGAGCGAGATTAATCGCCTTCCCTTCAAGGGCTTTTTTAGACATGGTGGCAAAAATTGATTCTTTAAAGTCAGCTATCCTGATAGCTGTTTGATGATTCATTTGAGTCTCCCAAAAATTATTTCAAATGGGGGTCCATGGCATCTCGCACCCCTTCACCCATAAAGGTAAAAAATAACACCGTTAAATAAAGGGCCATCGAAGGATAGACCGCTAACCACCAAGCGGTGGAAGAATGTTTAAAACCTTGATTAAGCAGCTCACCCCAACTGGGAGTAGGCACGGGAAGGCCAAAGCCTAAAAAATCTAAACTGGCCAAGCCAATAATACTTCCCGCTATAAAAAAGGGAGAAAAGGTAATCACCGGAGAAAGACTGTTAGGCAAAATATGTTTAAAAAGAATTCTAAAGTGACCATTGCCTAAACAGCGTGCCGCTTCCACATAATCAAGTTTGCGATTTTTTAAAAATTCCCCTCGTACATAATAACTAATGCCAATCCAGCCAAAAATAACGGAAATAAAAATTAACCAAATGATATTTGGTTGAAAATTGGCAATTAAAATCAATAATAAAAAAAAGGAAGGAATAGTACTTAAAATTTCCACTGCTCTTTGACCGATTAAATCAAACCATCCGCCAAAATACCCCATGGCCCCACCGATCATGATCCCCACGAGATAACTCAAAAACCAAACTGAAAGGGCATAAATTATACTGTATTTAAAACCATAAATAACTCGCGTTAACACATCCCTTCCAGATTCATCTGTACCAAAAATATTATTTTTAGAAGGAGCACTAGGATAAGACTCCACTTCTTTATTGGATTCAAATGGATCCCATTTTATAACAGGCCAAATGGCCCAATCTTTTTCCGTCAGTGGTAACGTACGATAATTCACATAGAGATCGTCAATGATGGAAAACTCTTTGGCTTGATAGGTTTTAAACACAGGAAAATAAAATTGATCTTTATACTTTAAAACAACTGGTTGATTATTCGCCAAAAGTGGAGCAACCAAAGTGATCACTAACATCAATATAATAACAAACATGGAATAATAAGCGCGGCGATTGGCCTTAAATCTTCTCCAACGCTTAAGTGTTAATTCATTTCGAATACGTTTTTCCAAAATTTATTCCTTGGCCAAAAACTTAAGAAAAATCGATTCGCGGATCGACTAAAACATAACATATATCGCTAATGAGATTTCCTAATAACAGTAAAAAACTTTGAATAAATAAAAGACCCATAATCACATTGTAATCACGCTCTAAAATAGAGGAGAATCCCAACTGTCCCATGCCATCCAATTGAAAAATTCTTTCAATCAATAATGACCCTGCAAAAAATACCATGAGAAACCCCCCAATCCCTGTGACGATTGGGATCAGAGCATTTCTCAAAGCATGTTTTAAATAAACCATTTTATCAGGTAAACCTTTGGCCCTAGCAGTGCGAATATAATCCTTGGTGATTTCTTCTAACAATGAATTTTTCATCAGCATCGTTAGACTGGTGAATGAGCCAATCACATAACATATGAGAGGTAAAATAAAATGGTAAAGACGATCGAGAATTTTTTGACCAATTCCTAAAGTTTGATATTCGTCCGAATACAGTCCTCCCATGGGAAAAATTTCTAGAAAACTTCCGCTGGCAAAAAAGACAATCAGTAAAAGGCCTAACATAAAAGATGGCGTGGCATACATCATAATGAGAACTAAAGTGGAAATATTGTCGGATTTTCTACCATTTTTCATCGCCTTGAAAATTCCTAAAGGAATACAAATTAAATAAGACAATAAAAGGCTGGCAATTCCAAACTGCAGAGAGACCGGTAACTTACTGATGATCACATCTATCGCCGGCTCTTCATAGGTAAAAGATGTACCAAAATCAAGCTGACTTAAATTTTTAAGCCAAATCAAATAACGAATATGAACTGGTTTATCAAAACCATATTGGACTTTAAGCGCTTCGATCACTTCTTCAGAAACACCCGAGTCTCGCTGATCACCAGCATCAGAGGCACCTCCACCAAAACGCATTTGTTGAATTTTTCTCTCGATGGGAGAGCCAGGGGCCATATTGATGAGAAAAAAGCACACGAGGGTGATTCCAAACAAAGTTGGAATCATCAACAAAAATCTTCTTAAAATATATTTGAGAATGCCCGTATCCAAAATGATTATTTTTCCATCCACCAATAACTAGTTCCAATACTGTATTTAAGGGTATCGCGTTTGCCTTTCAAATAATGCTGATGAAAATAAAGTGAATAAATAGAATTAAACATAAAAGCGTAAGGACTATCTTCCGCAATCAGTTTATAAACTTCTTTTAATACTTTTTGCCTTTCTTTATCGTCCATAATCAATCGCGATTCATCGATTAACTTATCCACTTTGGGATTAGAATACTGTATAAAATTAGAACCACGATTGGCAATGCTATCACTATGCCATATTTGTTTGGGATCCCAATCGAGATCTCCTCCACCCCAGGCAAGTCTAACCGCCTCAAAATTTCTTTCGTCTAATAATTTTATAAAAGCATTCCATTCAATAATTTTGATATTCATATCAATGCCGGCTTTTTTGAGATCTTGCTGATAAACCGTCATGTATTTAACCATATCTTGTGTCGGCTCAAGTAAAGTAAATTTAAAATCGACTTTTTTTCCATCCACCGTTTTATCTAATACTAAATCACCATCGCTATCCTTCCATCCCGCTTTTTCTAAAATTTTTCGCGCTTGATTTGGATCAAACTCAATCGCATTAACCTCTGAATTAGCATAAGGACTTTGTTGATAAAGTGGACCGGTTGCAGGTAGTGCTAAATCAAAATCAAATTTCTTAATCATCTCCCGCCGATTCATCAGCATCAACAAGGCCTTGCGCACTTCCTTATCCATAAATAAAGGATGTTTGTTATTCCAAGCCACATAGCCATAACCTTTGACTGAAGAGTTTTGGACTTTTTTCTTCATCAAAGTTTTTCCCCACTCTTTTCCCTCTGCCAGTTTTACATATTGCTCGGGTCTTGCACCAAGATAATCAATTTTACCTTTCTTAAAATTCTCAAAGGCAATGGCGTCTTCTTGAATAAAGCGCATCAAGATAGTTTCAAAGTTATGCTCTCCTTTTTTTTCCACTAACGAATGGCCCCACCAATTTTTATTTTTTTTCAAGATTAAGGATTTTTTGCGATCAAATGAATCTAAAATATAGGGGCCAGTACCCACTAGTGTTCGATTGAGTTTAGCACTTTGATCCTTGGTGGGATTTTCATACAGATGTTTAGGAATGATGGACATTGTGGCAATTGAAGCTAAGTTTCCAAAATATTTTTGTTTAGCGGTAAAAACAATTTTATTTTTCTCAATAATTTTACTTTCCACAATATTTTCAAAATATGATAAACGATGACCAGTTTGATATTTTTTGGGATCTTTGATGGCATCAAAAGAAAATTTTACATCTTCTGCGGTCAATGGTTTTCCATCATGCCATTGCACCCCATCTCTTAAGGTAAAAGTAAAACTCAAACCATCTTTGGAAACTTCCCAAGCCGTGGCCAAACTGGGAGTCCATTCATAAGTATCTGCATCCCTTTCCAACAGCGAGTCTATGGTGAATGCCTGTACTTGCGTGGCATAGAGATCTGTTGAACTTAGTGGATTTATTGTTGTCGGAACGGCTGACAGATTAAGTTGCAGGGTTCCGCCTTGAGGAGCATCGACATTAACATATTCCTTTGCACTTGCGACAAAATTTAAGAACACATGAAGACTCAAAATCAGAACAATATTTCTCATACTCACCTCAAGTTGTTTAAAACATAATAATGTTAACTCAATTTCTACTTTTGTGTAAAAAGAAAAGGATCGAGGGACCATCTATCGAGTTCCAGATTTTTATCACTGATTCGGTATTGCTCTAATTTATGATCTACTTCGCCTTTTCGAATGAGGAGGTCGTTGTAGTTGCGTAATGACACCGATTTATCATTTTCTAAATCGGTTAATTCTTTTTGCCATTCATTTTCAAGTTTAGCGCGAAGAACTTGATATCTCTTATTGACCGATTCAGATCGCTCCACATAAACATCGAGCTCTTTTTCCGATCTATTTAATTGAGATTCAATCGCCATTCGTTTTTTAAGTAACAGCTCAACTAAATCTTGCGCCACTTTTATGTTGTTAATCAGGTCTTGGCTAAAAATCTTTATATAAGATCCCGCCATAAAGGGTACTTTACGATTACATAATGAAAAACTAGGTATTTTTACTAACAAATAATCATTGGTTTTTCCCATGATCCCTGCTTCACATCGTCTTGAGGGATTATGGTCTAACCAAAATTCGATTTTATCATTTTTGTTTAGAAATTTCATATTATCAAACTGGACTCTTACTCGAACCATTTCCGCCGATCGATTGACTTTGGAAACTCGACCGGAAAATAGCCCTATCTGATGTTCCTCTTGGGCATAAGAGAGATTTGGAATAAATCCTAAGCCAATAAAAAAAAGCAATAGTAGAGAACTCTTAATGATGATCATTAAGAATCATTATAACCTGATAACCCGAAAAATGGAGTCCGGTGAAAAACGAGGTCATGCAAAAAAAATGGGAAAGAAAATTTATCGCTTAACGATAATACTGGCGCGAAACTCTCGAGTATTAAGTGGCTCTTCGTACTTTAAAATAGTCGATCCTTCAAACATCGAAAGCAACTCTCCTGGTTTTAATAACCAGTTACGATTGTAATGCTCTTCACCCGGAACTTTGATTTGATTTAACGTATGCGCCTCATAAACTAAAACTCCCCCTGGCTTTAACCATTTAAGAATTTTTTTATTAAGGGCACGATCGACAAAGTAATAACAAATAATGGCATCAAAACTGTGTTCGGGAAAATCGTAATCATGAATTGAAGCAGCAATCGTATTAATACGAACATTAAGCTCGTCGGCCAACATCTGCGCCTTTTTTATCGCCACCGAACTTATATCTATTCCGGTCACTTCAAAACCTTTTTGTGCTAAAAAAACAGCATTACGACCTTCGCCCATGCCAACATCTAAAACTTTTGATCCTTCAGGGATATAAGAATAGTTTTCCGCCAAAAACTCTGCTGGTGCTTTACCAAAAACATAATTTTTAATAGCGTATTTTTTATCCCAATCTAATTTAGTGGTTTTTTCAGTTTTAGCACTTTGACCCGAGAGTATTTCAAATCGTTTGGAAGGAAGAGATGAATTATTTGCAAGAGCAGTCCCGCTGATTAGCGCCCAGAAAAAAAATGATAGAAGTATGGGTTTTTGATTATTCATGGACTAGGAGATTACCATAATGAACTTCATTTTTCTCGGCATTTAGAATAATTACAGATAGTTAAATTAAACCCACGATGGCCTAAACCTTTGATAATAGAAAAAAGAATATAGGTTTTATTCCAAAGAAGGATCGATCTTTTCAATTTCTAAGCGATTGTCGCCAAAATCTCCACTTTCATAGGTTTCAGATTCTGGTTGCTTAGTCGCAAGAGGGCCCACTTTACCCGTCATTTCTGCGTGAATATAAAGCTCGAGCGTTTCAAATTTTTTTCTAATCTTTGTGATAAAAAAATCTAAACGATCTTCCACCTGTGGAGGCATATCTTTGGTGTATAGTAAGTACCACTTGAGTTGATCCGTGAGTTGATAAAAAGATTCTATCGCCATTAATGTATCTGTGTTTATTTCGGCCAGTGATTTTAAATCTGTTCCATTATAACGACTAAAAAATACATCATGATACTGCTCTCGGCTTCGTTTGAGCGAAAAAACATAGAGGTAATCCGCTCTTCGTTGCACTATCTTTTCGAATAAAAAACTGGCGTCTGAACGAATGAGAAATAACAAGGATTCTTTTTGCATCTAAGTCAGTTGTCCAGGTAACTTTGGACTTCTTCCTCCAGGCCAGATTTCTTTGATCGAGTTTTTTTCAATATTTTTTGTAATAAAACTTAAAAGAGTTTCGGTCTTGGTAGGCAGCTGAATAAACTGATAATTTTTATTGAAATGATAAGTGGTAAAATCCGCATAGGCACCAAATGATCCAATATGATAAAGAAAAAGTTTTTGCCCTTTTAATAAAAACTCCAGCTGACAAAAAACTTTATTTCTCAGCCAATCTTTTTGTCCAAAATTATATTCACAACAAATCATTGAAACCATTTGTCCAGCAGTTTTCAAGTTTTTAAAATGGTCGATGGTTATTGGGACGACAGTTAATCCCGAGTCTGAAAATGTTTTGGCGAGATGGAAAAACTCCGGAGGTAATTTTCCATCTTTGGTCAGCAGTAAAAATGGATGGCGTTGTTCACTAAATTCCATACTTCCTATTCGAAAGGAAGCTTTTAAAATGTAAGTGACGCAAACTTATTGATGAAGGAGGGAAAAAATTGCCGATTAAGTAGGTAATAATCGCTTTAAGAACAACATTATGAATCCCATCATTATGCCCAAGATAAAAGAGAGAACAAATGAAGCACTGCCTGGCCCTGATCCATGGTTATCGTCATCGCCATTACCAGAATGGATATTAATACTTCCACAGGAGGCAAAGTTACTAAACACATTTTCTTCTTCTGATTGGCCTTGAGAGTTGGTAAAACCACTTTGCTGACGACTAATAGTCTCATCAATCACTGCATTACCACCTTGGATATCATCTGTTTGCAAACTGCCAACGCTTCCAACCGTCGCTTTCATAATGGCGTTCTGAGTAGAATGATCCAAACCAATGACGTGACCTAATTCATGTAAAATAGTTTTTTTCAATATATCGTTGACGTTATTACGTAAATAATCGAGACCGCCATTGAGAATAATTTCTGAACGCTGAACATAAGGTCCCTGGGTGTATCTCGTCGTAACAGCTAATGTTTGAAAAGGATTAAAGCCTGTTTCTGGACCAAAATTAAATGACCAGCGAATGGAGTTTCCACTAGGTGCTCCCTCAATTGGATTTTCGGCAATATCCCAAATATCAAATCCCACCGCACTTTCCCACTCTTCTTCAGAGGCCTTGACCAAGGATTTTAAGAGTGGAGCATCGGCAGAATTTTGAACATACATCTTCATTTTTACGGGAAAATTCTGCCAATAAAATCCTTGCTCAAAATCCACGGTAAAAGCGTAGGGAAAAACTTTTTGACTTATTCCCAAAAGCACTAAGATAAAAGCCACTTTCATTTTCTACCTTCCCTGGCATGAGCGTTATAAATCATCCATGATTTATAACAATTTTTTTAGATCACTTCAGTGACACTACAAATATATTGACCATGCATATCGACTGCATAGGTTTTACCTTTTTCTAATTTTAAATCTGAGTATTTGAGGATTTGAACTTTTGTTCTTTTTTCTTTTTCTCCTCTCACATTTTTAACAACATCAAAAATAAATGTTGTTTTAGAAAGAGAATGAAGAGGACCTTCGGGTTCCACTATCTCACTGACAAGACCATGAAACTTTTGCGGACAATCCATTTTGATTGAAAGGGAAGACCATGCATTTGTTGAAACCAAAAAGGAAGAAATCAGAATTGTGAGACTAAAACATCCATGTTTTTTGCGAATCATCCTTGACTCCTTTTTAGAACCATCCTGGTCCTCTTTTTTTCTCTTGTTCTATCGCGATCAATCCTTTGATCTGTATCTTAGCAATCATCCTTGATTGCCTGAACAAAATCTATACATGCATAAAAAAGACCAATCGTGATCTTTAATAAGCTGCTGAAAATCCATAAAACCGACTAGAAATCTCGGTGACAAAAGTAATCATTAATCAATGAAAAAATGGCCTAAATGACTTCGCCCCAACAATTATGGCGGCAGACAAATCTCGACCTGAATGGTAGGTTTTTATAAATTTCAGGCCATCGTTATTTTCTGGGGGGAAAATCTAATGAAAACTGTCATATTTAATCTTTTTTTAACCGCGCTATTCATCATCACCATTCCCACCGTTTATCCATGGGGGGCCACAGGCCACCGAGTGGTTGGCGAAATTGCTGAACAGCATTTAACCAACGAAGCAAAAAAATTTGTCCATGATCTTTTGGGAAGCGAAAAATTGGCCCATGCTGCCAACTGGGCGGATGAGATCAGAAGCGATGCAGTCATCAGTGCAGAGATTGGTAAACGCTGGGGAAGTTCTCTCTCTAACGATGGTATCGACGATGCTAGCAAGATTTCCTTTTGGCATTATGTCTCTATTCCAAGAGGCCAAAATTACCAACAATCTCCTAAAAGTCCTCATGGCGATATAGTATGGGCGATGAGGCAGATGGATGCCGTACTCCGCGATGGTAAAACACCACCAGTTCATAAAAAACAAGCGTTAAGATTATTGGCCCATTATATTGGTGATATTCATCAACCACTTCATTCTGGAATTGCCGAGGATCGAGGAGGCAATTATTGTTGGGTTAAATTTTTTCCACGAGATGTAAAAAATATCACCGCTCCCTTGGCCGCCCCAGTGCCAAATATTCGCAATCTCCACGAAGTTTTTGACTCTGAATTAATTGATTTTTCTGAACTTAGCTTTAGTGATTATGCCATCAAAATTAACCATCCTAATCCCATTGTTCTGGCCGAAAATAATAGAGAAGAAGAAAAAAGATTAAGCCTACTTTCACCAAAAGATTTACAGCAAGCTTACCAACAAAAAATATCCCAATGGCAAAGCTCTGGTTACATCGATTGGGCGAATGAATCTTCAGTGCTTTCTTCATTGGTTTATCCCAAAACCAGTGCTACTCCTCCCACCAATGATTTACCGGTTTTTTGTTATGAAAATAAAAACACGCTTATTCAAGACAAGAATGTTCCAGTCATCAGCTATGCAGAGCGCGATCAATACATGCGCATTGTGGATTATCGACTCGTCCAAGCCGGTATTCGCTTGGCCCATGCCATCGATAAAATCGCTCGTGGTGAAAAACTGACGGGAAGTGAGAATTAGACGATGACTATTGATTAAATATGTTTCGCCTCTAATTTTAATTTTTTGATGATGGTTATCTTTAAAATTTTTGACAAAAAAAAGGGCCTTCAATGAAGGCCCTTATTTTAAAACCAATCGTTAAACGATTACATCATTGGCATTCCACCCATTCCACCGCCTCCTGGCGCGCCATGTGAGTGTTCTTCTTTTTTCGGAAGATCTGCAATCATGGTTTCAGTTGTTAGCATCATCCCAGCGATGGAAGCAGCATTTTGAAGTGCTGAACGAACCACTTTAGTAGGATCGATGATACCAGCTTTAACTAAGTCTTCGAAACGGTCATCGCGGGCATTGTAACCATAATTATTTTCATTTTTAGAAATAACTTGATTCACCACGACTGAACCTTCTTTGCCAGAATTTTCAGCAATCTGACGAAGTGGAGCTTCAAGTGCTTTAAGCACGACGTTCACACCTAGTTGTTGCTCATGATTATCCAATTTTACGGTTTTAAGGGTTTGAGCAGCTCTTACTAAGGCCGTTCCACCACCAACAACAATTCCTTCTTCAACAGCAGCACGAGTGGCATTGAGAGCATCTTCTACGCGGTCTTTTTTCTCTTTCATTTCAGTTTCAGTAGGAGCTCCAACACTAATCACTGCTACACCGCCGGCCAATTTGGCCAAACGTTCTTGTAATTTTTCTTTGTCGTAATCAGAAGTTGTTTCTTCGATTTGAGCGCGAATTGAGTTCACACGTCCGGCAACTTCTTTTTTATCACCATAACCATCGACGATCGTGGTGTTTTCTTTATCAATAGAGATTTTTTTAGCTTTTCCTAAATGGGCAAGTTCAGCGGCTTCTAAACTCATTCCAAGTTCAGAAGAAATAACTGTTCCACCAGTTAGAGCAGCAATGTCTCTTAACATTTCTTTTCTGCGGTCGCCAAATCCAGGGGCTTTTACGGCAGCAACTTGTAAAGCGCCACGAAGTTTGTTCACTACTAGAGTTGTCAAAGCTTCACCTTCAACATCTTCAGCGATAATCACAAATGGACGACCTGTTTGAACGGCTTTTTCCAAAATAGGAAGAAGCTCTTTCATGCTAGAAACTTTACCATCTGTTATTAAAAGATTGGCCTCATCAAAAGACACTTCCATTTTTTCGGTGTTAGTGACGAAATAAGGAGACAAATAACCACGATCAAATTGCATACCTTCAACCACGGTTAATCCGGTTTCAGCAGTTTTTGACTCTTCAATAGTGATCACGCCTTCTTTACCAACTTTAGACATCGCTTCAGATAATAATTTTCCGATCTCAGTGTCGTTATTAGCTGAAATAGTTCCGACGTTGGCAACATCAGTGTCTGTTTTGATTTCTTTAGAAAAACCTTTTAAGGCCTCAACCACTTTATCGACGGCAAAATCAATTCCACGTTTAATATCCATGGGATTGTGACCGGCAGTAACGAGTTTTGCACCTTCTTTATAGATTGATTGTGCTAATACTGTCGCCGTTGTTGTCCCGTCTCCAGCGTCTTCGTTCGTTTTTTGGGCGACTTCTTTCACCATTTGCGCACCCATATTTTCAAAATTATCTTCTAACTCGATTTCTTTTGCTACCGACACACCGTCTTTAGTGATCAAAGGAGCACCAAAAGATTTTTGTAAAATAACATTTCGACCTTTAGGTCCAAGTGTCACTCTAACTGCGTTAGCGAGTTTATTAACTCCGTTAAGAATTTTACTGCGAGCTTCTTCTGAATAAATCAATTCCTTGGCCATAACTATCTCCTTAATAAGATTATTTTTAGTTGATTATTTATTTTTCAAGTACACCGAGAATTTCGTCTTCTTTCATGATGATAAATTCTTTACCATCAACTTTAACTTCAGAGCCGGAATATTTTCCAAAAAGAATGGTGTCTCCAGCTTTAACATCTAAACCACGAACAGAGCCATCAGTTAAACGATAACCCGTTCCGACGGCGATGATTCGACCTTTTGACGGCTTTTCTTTGTTGTTGTCTGGAATAATAATTCCACCGGGAGTTTTAGTTTCTTCTTCGGTTCGTTCAACCAGAACGCGATCTTGTAAGGGCTTAAATTTCATTTGAATTCCTCCTATCCTTTTTTGCTACGGGGTTAAAAATAAACATTATCTGACATTTGTCGGGACAATCTAATACTCATCCAACCCATGTCAAGGTTTATACTGGGATATTTTTAAATGAAAAAAATAGTTGATTACAGTCTTAAAGAGGCCATGTGCTAAGTAGCTACTTTTAGGTTATTTTAGATCAAACCAGTTAACGCCAAGCCCTATATCAACTTTTAAGGGAACCTTGAGCTCAACGGCATTTTCCATTTGTTCCCGAACGATTGCTTTCATCATATCGATCTCATTTTCATAAACTTCAAAAATAAGCTCGTCATGAACTTGCAACAACATCTTCGATTTAAGTGATTTTTGTAACAACTGAGTGTCGATATTTTTCATCGCAATTTTTATCATATCAGCGGCAGTTCCTTGAATAGGACTATTGATCGCCACTCTTTCGGCCATGGATTTGATGGTGCGGTTTTGGGAATTGATATCAGGTAAAAAACGTTTTCTTCCCATCAGTGTTTCAGCATAACCCGTTTTTTCACAGCGCTCTCGCAATTCATCCAAAAAGGCTTTTACTTTTGAGAATCGTTCAAAATACATGGTGATATAGTCTCGCGCTTCTTTTCTAGAAATTTTTAACGAAGCTGCCAACCCAAACGAAGATTGGCCATACATTAATCCAAAATTGACCGCTTTCGCTTTACTGCGATCACTTGAGGTGACTTCATTTAAATTTTTATTCATTATCTCAGCGGCAGTTTGAGTGTGAATATCAATATTGTTTTGAAAAGACTTGATCATCGTTGGATCATTGCTAAAATGGGCCAAAATACGCAATTCAACTTGCGAGTAATCAGCAGACAAAAGTAACTGACCAGGCTTGGCAATAAAGCCCTTGCGAATCAAGCGGCCATTTTCACTTCTAATAGGAATGTTTTGCAAATTGGGATTGTCGGAAGAAAGCCGGCCTGTGGCCGCGACATTTTGATTAAAAGTGGTATGCAACCGATTGGTCTTTGGATCGGCTAAGGTTGGTAAAACTTTAACATAAGTACTCAAAAGTTTTTCTAGTTCTCGATGTTTTAAAATAAGACCTGGAACTTCACTGACATTTTGCGAATCAAGTTCGGTTAACACTTCTGAATCGGTAGATTTTCCCGTTTTCGTTGTCTTAATCACTGGTAGATTTAAGGTTTCAAACAACAGTGTTCCCACTTGTTTTGGTGACTTAAGGTTAATAAAATCTTCATGATTATCAATTCCCGCTTGGTGATGAATTTCTAAGATTAACTTTTGTAACTGTTGTTCAAAGTCAGATTCTAATTCATCAAAATAATCCGGATTAATTGATATTCCGGCATACTCCATTTTCGCCAGTATCAAGATAAGAGGTTCATCAATTTCTTGATAGATCATAAAAAGATTTTTGTTTTCTAAACTTTCTTTGAGCAGAGGAAAAACCCTGGTCATTGCTGCGGCCCTTTGATTGCAATAATCAGAGATAAGGCTTAGTTCTGCTTGCGAGCGATCGAGTTTTTTGTCTAAGATTGGAAGTTCTTCTTGCA
>JBIKWR010000165.1:0-7200 GCA_044356225.1 Bacteriovoracaceae bacterium
TTTGGGCCTTTGAAACTGGAAAAGAAAAATATCGAGTTAAAAAAACTTTTTAAGTAAGAATCTATCTTTACCTGGTAGTGGAAGTAATACCGATGCCGGTATAACTTCCACTACCAGGTTTTTTCCATCTAAGTCTTAATTTTTACGACCGAATAAAAAACTCAACTATTTTCCATTCGCACCGAAAAGCTAACTAATCAGAGGAGACATCGTGAAAAATAATTTTTTTATAACTATTTTTTTGCTGGTGCTCTCGGCTTCATGTGCGGGACCAGAAAAAAATAAAGCAAAATATGAATTTATCAAAAAAGATTTTGATTCTTATACCGTCCTTCCTATTGGTGATCATTTATTACAAATAGAATCGCAAGATTTATTATTCTTGGCCGCTACCACCGCCATGCAAGAGGGCTTTGAGTACTTCACCTTGATCAACGGTACTGAATCAGAGACGCCAGCAGAGTTTTTATTATTGAATTTATATAATGATTATCAAAAGCCAGAAGCAGTTTATGCAGTAAAAGATTATTTAATTTATCGAGAAGTAGAAGTGGAAACACTCAACAGACCAGATGATCAATTCCGTAGAACCTTCATGTCACCGAGTTCCGACAAGCCTTTAAACTAGTTTATTTTATAAAACGTTGATGCAGTCTTGATATGGTCTGATGGCCATCTTTTTGCGCGACTAAAAAACAAAAATTATGCCTGGAGGCCCCATGACAAATCATTCTCACATTGATGTTTTCAAGGGCCTGAAAAATTTTAACTGCTAAGCCTGGAGTATGATTAATATCGTTACCGATGAGTGAAACTAAACTCAACTGATCTTCGATTTCAATTTCGGCTATTTCTTTTAAATCTTCAAGTAAGGCGCGATTGGATAATTCATTTTTATGAACTGTGACGGCGACGGAAATTTCAGAGGTGGTGATGGCATCGACACTCACTTTATGGCGACCAAAGATATCAAATATTTTTCCTAAATATCCATAGGCATTGAGCATTTTAGGAGTGGAGACGGTTAACAAACCTTGATCGTTTCGAATCGCCATGGCACGAACTAAAGGCTTCGTTTGCGATTCACGACGAATCCAGGTGCCAGGTTTTTCAGGTTCAAAACTAGAGCCCACAAACACTGGGATATCTTTTCTCATGGCAGGAGCTAAGGTTGTGGGGTGAAGAATTTTTGCGCCGAAAGTGGCCAGCTCCGAAGCCTCTTGAAAACTGATTTCTGCTATCAACTGTGCTTCAGGACAAATCCGCGGATCAGTCGTGGCAATGCCAGCAACGTCAGTCCAAATTTCTAAAATGTCAGCGTCAATACCTTCGGCAAACAAAGCCGCGGAGTAATCACTACCACCTCGACCTAAGGTGGTAGTATGGCCTTGCTCAGTGGCACCGATAAAACCTTGAGTCACATAAGTGTTTTGCGCTAAGTTGGGGAGAAATTCTAAAGCGAGTCGAGCAATCGCATTAAAATCAGGTTTCGCCTTTTTAAAAGTGTCATCGGTGCGAATCACATGGCGAGCATCTAACAAATGCACACTTCGTTCTGGCCAATGATTTTGTAAAGCTTTAGTAAAAAGCACAGATGAAAGTCGCTCGCCAGTCGAATACAGCGAATCCATCGCCTTAGCGGAGCATTCTTTGAGTAAGGCCATACCTTTGCATAGGGTCTCTTGTTCCAGAAAAATCTTTTGTAATTCATTGAAGGATTGCGCCGAAAGTTTCAAATCTTGGGCCATTTTTAAATGCCGATTTTTTAGCTCGTTTAATATCTGATCACAAACCACTTGATTTTGTGCCAAAGCATTTTCCGCTAAGCTTTCTAGCAAATTAGTGGTTCCAGAGGTGGCCGAGACCACCACCACGCATAGTTGATGATCCTTTGAAATTTTCGCCGAACGCACCATCGCTTCAGCATCTTTCATGGAAGTTCCACCAAATTTTCCCACAATTTTTTGTTTCATGATTGCCAAAATAGCGCAATTTCAAGAATTGATAAAGCCAATTTCCACTTTAAAAGACAAAGTGTGAAAAGATTTGATAAATAGGGCCATGAAAATAATTCAAACAACGCTTTTCTTAATCGCTTTTTCCATCACTCAATCTCATGCAAGGCCCCACGGCGTCACCCATATGATGGCCAGTCCTTATACTATACCCAAAGGCATGCTGGTTTATGGGTCTTCATTTCAATTTGGTTTATTAGATAATTTTCAAGTTGGGACAAATCTGTTCGCCATACTTCAAGATGTCCCCAACGCTCAAGTAAAAATGGCGATATGGGAAAATAAAAATTTTGCCATCGCCGCCACGGGTTTTTGGAATAAATATAACTTAGAAGATGTTCGCGGACAAAGATTGGCAGAAGTCACAAGTTATGGCCCGGGATTGGCCACGGCATTTACGCTCTCCCCACAACTCTCACTTTTTAATGGAGGCGTATTGATGATTCGCGATGTGGAAGGAGTGGAAAAAAACATCCAAAAATCTGGTCTTAATCAAGGATCATTTTGGCAAACAGAAATTGGTCATCTTTATCAAGTAGAGCGCGCAATCGCGGCCGGCGTCTCCTATGATTTTACTTTTGATCTTTTAGGTTTTGGGATGTCTCATCACTGGCCAAATTTTCAAGTGGGATTTCATTATTATCCTAAAGCTGATAATGACCGTGCGATTCCCATTCTTGCCGGAGGGGGAACCTTCACGTTTTGATCACTCATTGTAATTCGTAATGAGAATTTCTCCCTGGGAATTTTTAGCAGCATTAAAAATCACTTGTCGCGAAACACTCCACTCGCCTCCTGGATTAGTTACTCCTAAACAACTATCAATAAGTCCATCACCATGGGCACGCATTAAATAATGAAAATCATCCCCTAATCCTAAGATGATGAGTTTACTTTTAGGACTGAATTCTCCACAAGGACTTGGTTCCTTTATGGCCTTTACAGGATAAACTTTATTTAGATATCCTAAAACTTCTTTCGCATTTTTTAGTCCTGGTACAGTTACAATGCCTGGATCATTACTATCTATTTCAAATTCAATAACAAATGTACCCGACACTCGCATCGCACGATCGGTCTCTGAACCAAAACATATAAACTCATCAGATAATTCTTTTATTATCAATTCTTCACCTAAGATTTGAGTTATTTTCTTTACGCGAATATGTTTATTTCCAACCTTGCTGGAGCCGGCAATGCCTAAACCACATTCAGCATTAGAATGAGAAACAAAAAAAACTATATTAAAAATGAATACAATGATCATTCTCATTTTGAAATCACTCCTATAAATTTATTATAAAACTCATCCAGTGCCGCTATATAATCATAACTTTGAATTTGATTCATTTAAATAATGAAAAAGAAGTATTTTTTATGAGTTCCAATTTTTTGGAAACATTAATGGCAATAAGGACCATGTTGAGAATTCCAAAAAATACCTACGCGATAAACAATGGTTAAAATTCCTAAACTTAAAAATAATAAAGGCACAAAAACCGGAGAGCGCGTGAGGTATTTTTGCATTAAATGCATAAAGTATTGAGGAGCTAAAACTAATCCCGGCACGGTACCCGCCCAGAAAAAAAACAAACAAAGACCAGCACTCCAAACACTCCCCAGGGCGACCGCCACCATCACGACTCCGTACAAAAGCCCACAAGGAAGTAAAAATGTCAGTAATCCAAAAATAAAAGCAGGATCTATAAATTTAATTTTTAAAAATTTTTTTAGTAAATTTTGATGAATTTTATGAAAAAATAAAGGAAGACCTAGATGAAATTTTTTCGATTTCATGGTTCTTAGGCCCCAAAAAATAAAAGTTACTCCAATCAAAATTGCCGGAACCAATGACAAATACTTCATGAAAGGGTTACTTCCTTGCAAATAAAAATACTGCCCTAAACTTCCTGCCAGAAATGCTAAAAAGAGATAACCGATGAGTCGGCCCACATGATAATTAATCAGTGAACGCTTGCTCTTGTTGGTGGTCGCGACAATCAGCCCGCCACACATTCCCACGCAATGGAGTGAACCAGATAGTCCAACCAGCAAGGCGGCAAGTGGAATAAAATGGAATTGTTTAAAAAGGTCCAACAAGTTTTACCTCATGTTCTTTAAGCAATTGAGCATTTTCCAGCTGTTCCCCTGAAAGAATTTTAATTTTTATATCTTCACTTCCATTGGTTAAAAGATCTTTTTGAAAACGAAAAAAAAGATCGATGGATTGTTTATTCCCTTTGGAAATGAGATGTGGAACTTTTTGGGTCACGATCCGCAAACGTTCAGGCAAAAAGCTTTTAGTGGGAACAAAAAATAGCTTGAGATCTTTTTCACCCTGATAATAAATTGAAACTTTGTAATGATTGACAATTTCATGCGTTCCATCTTCGCGATCTATCTTTTGATAAGGCGATGAAGATCCTCTGATAAATTGAACTTTTAAGGAGTTTCTTTGATTCAAAAAATAACTAAAACTCCCAAGAATCATCAGAAGTATGGAAGAATAAATGAGGGGTCTAGGTCTAAAAAACTTACGTTTTTTTCCCGCCATTTGTATTTCACTATCATAACGAATCAGACCTGGGGGTCGATGCAATTTTTCCATAATGCCATCACAGGCATCGATACACATCGTGCAGGCGATACATTCAAGTTGTGATCCACGCCGAATATCTATTCCCGTAGGGCACACCCTGACACATTGATGACAGTCGATGCAATCGCCTTCACTTTTGGAAACATCATTTTTAAAATCAGAAATTGTACCTCGGCGTGGCTCTCCTCTTTGAGTATCATAAGCAACAACTAAAGAATGCTCGTCCATAAAAACAGATTGAAATCGACCATAGGGACAAGCGATCAAACAAAACTGTTCTCGAAACCATCCAAAATCAAAAAGGATAACTCCAGTGACAAAAAGCATGGTCAAAAAAAGTGTTAAGTTTTCCAATGGACTATGCAGACTAATCAAAAATAATTCTCTAGTCCCCACAAAATATCCCAGCAGAGTATGAGAGAGATGCAAACTCACAATTAAAAATAAAGACCATTTAATTATTTTAATAATAATTTTTTTTATACTCCATGCTGATTGATCCAAGTCTTTACGAGCGCGCGCCTTACCTTCCACCAGCACTTCAATTTTTCTAAAAATAGCATCGATAAAGACTGTTTGCGGGCAGGCCCAGCCACACCAAACTCGTCCCCATTGACTGGTTAACAAGGCAAACAACACCACAAATCCTAAAAGTAAAAAAAACACCAACGGGGCATCATGACCAAAAAATAGATTCCCCCAAAATGTAAACTCACGATTGGCCAAATCGAGCCGAATGATTTGTTTCCCATTGATATGTATCCAAGGAAAAATCATATAAAAAAGAATTAAAAACCAATAAAGCGTTTTACGACGCCTGGCCCATTTGCCTTTGACATCCTCTGGATGCACGTAGACGCGGTGACCGTGCTCATCGGTGGTGGCCAAGCGCTCTAGGTGGAGCTGGGAGCGAATTCTTGGTGTTTGTTCATTCGTCTCAATCATAAATGATGCCTAAATTTTTTCCCCTTGAGGGGCTTTACCACCCTCAACGTTAGTATTTTTAATCGACATAATATAGTGAACGACTTGCAAAATTTGCTCTTTGGTCAAATCCTCTCGCCAAGCAGGCATACCCTTTTCAACTCGACCATTGATAACCACTTCATAGATCGTCTCTGGAGTCCCTTTAGCATTTAACCAATACTCATCTGTCATATTAGGTCCAATATCCCCTTTGCCATTTTCCTCATGGCAGCTGAGACAATTCTCTTGATAGACCGCTAAACCTTGTGACAGGCCTTGCTCATTATCAAAAACGGCATAAGCAGATTCATCAAATTGCGCCATTTTCACCGCGTACTGGGTGCGGACTTCATTCAAAACTTTAAGTTCATTATTTAGCTCTGCTCGTAGATCAGGGCCGCCTAAAAAAATGTAATAAGCTATATAAGGTACACCAAACAGCACGGTTAGAATAAAACTCCATACCCACCAACGAGGAAGAGGATAATCAAATTCTCTGATCCCATCATAGTTATGGTCAAGGACAATTTTTTTCTCTTCCTGATTAATCTCTACTTCGTCATGATTATTTTTTTGAGTCATAAGCATCCTCTGAGGTAAAAGGTAAATGAGCAACACTTTGATAAAAAACTTTTGAATTTTTTCGATAAAGCCAAAAGACTACACTCACAAAAAGTGTCATAAAAATAAACAAGGCACCGATAGTTAAATAGGTCATGCCAAAATGTCTTAAAACTTCTTGTTTCATTGTTCACTCTCGCTTGTTTCATCTAATGGTTGCAGCAAATCAGTTCCTAAGCGTTGTAAGTAAGCAATCAAAGCAATAATTTGTTTATTTTTCATGGACTCTTCAATGCCATCAGATTGCATTTCAGCAACAATTTGGGTCGCCTGAACCAAAGCATCTGCTCCTGCGGATTGCGCCTCTGCCTCAGTGTAGGGAACACCTAACGAACGCATGACATTGACTTTTTTAGTTAAAATCGCAAAGTCCGTTTTTTTCTTAAAGAGCCAAGAATATTCTGGCATTAAAGAACTGGGCACAACTTCTCTGGGTTGCAGCATGTGACGGTAGTGCCAAGTATGATTATATTTTCCTCCGACTCTCGCCAAGTCGGGACCAATACGACGAGAACCCCATTGGAAAGGATGATCATAAATCGACTCTGAGGCTTCAGAAGCTGGGCCATATCTTAAAACTTCATGACCCATTTCACGAATCATTTGCGAATGACAAACATAACAACCTTCTGAAATATAAATATCTCGTCCAGCCAATTCTAAGGGCGTATAGGGTTTAACTCGTGCATCTTTTTCAATCCAATTTTTGGCCATGAGTGAAGGTAGAATTTCAATTGCAGAGCCAACCAAAACGGCAATAACTGCTAAAATCGTAAAAATCGCTGGCAGCCCTTCTAAGTGGCGATGCCCACTTTCTTTTTTATGATCTTTCGCAAGAGCGTAAGCTTTATAAACTAGCGGGGCGGAATTTTTTTCTGCCGATTGAGCGGTTTTAAAAAGATTGTATAACATCACTAAAAAACCAATCAGCACTAACAATCCACCAAAACCACGCACCCAATACATGGGAATAATTTTGGTCACGGTCTCGACAAAATT
>JBIKWR010000086.1:0-12420 GCA_044356225.1 Bacteriovoracaceae bacterium
AATCCATGGATGAGAAAACTTTTAACTACTCATGGAGCTGAACAGCTCAATTTTAAACCAGAAATAGAAACATTCATGGCCAACTATAAAAAACAATTTGGTTCATCTCCTGAAGATGTTAAAAAACTTAATTATAAAACAATGGCAAAAATGTTCAATGCCTATCATATAGGGCACCGAATTTTTAAAAATGTTCAATATGACAAATGGGCAGAGTTTGAACTCTCTGGGGATGACAACGACCAACACCCCGCGATGATGGAAAAACATCGTTTTCTAGAGAGTGATTTTTTTCGTTTTGCTGATGCTCATCAACTTGATTCTCCAACAGGATCAAATAAAAAGGTATGCTCTCTTCCTGGTAATTCAAAAGAACAAGTTTTGCAAGAATGGAGTGAAGCCATTTTAACTTCACTCGATTATCATTTACAAAAAGGATTGGCGGAAACAAAAATGGCCAATTGTTTAAAACAATCTGCCCTGATGGCACAAAATGGGACGAAAGCAACTGAAAATGAAAATAAATCTACAACTGAGATAACCTTAGGCAATGCTCCCAAGGCCAATTCTTATCAAGAATCAAACCCTCAAAATCCCGATGCAGCTGCTGTTAATTTTTTGCCCATCACAGATTCTTTAAAAACTGTAGGTCTGACTCTAATGCCAACTCCGATTAATCTTTCAACGTCGGCAACTTTAATCGATCAAATGATCGGTCAACCACCTTTGATTCAAGGATTAGGGTTAGAAAGTGTTTTAGGATTTAAAGGGCAAACAGCACTTGGCCTCAATCCCAATGCGCTAGAAGTGGCCAACCCGACATCTTCCAACTTAACCGATCAAAACGACTCAACCAAATTCCAAAATGCGGAGTTAAGCAATAATCTAAACGGAGATCAGACAGCTGCTTATCAAACCTATTTAGGGTCAAGGTCATCGTATTTTGGAGCTGAAGACTCATTATCTAATCCATTAAACTCATCTCAAACCGGCCTAAATCCCACTGATGCAGTAGGAGTTCAAGGTAACAAAGATAAAACTTTGACGGATGATAAATCGAAAGAATTATTGGCGCTAAACGCTGGATCAACGTTTAGCACTTCTGCTTCGCCCTCTCGTCCTATAATTCTTGGAGCAAATCGAAAAGGACGTTCACCTACTAGTTTTTCTCCCCCCCCCAGTGAAGATGAAGATGAGCTCGCACCAATCCCTATAAATACCCAAGAAGTCCTGATGGAAATAGAAAAAACAGATTTTGAGCAGGACCCCGATGACACCATTTTCAAGGCGATCTCCAAGGCCTATTTTAAACGTGCTTACAAACGTTTGTTTGGTGCCGACCCTGAAAATAAAATCCCTTAACAAATATCTCCTGGCACAAATTAAGATTTGTGGTAAATTTGTCAGGGATTATTAGTTAGTTACCTGCCCTCAATCTAATAAGGAAAGCCCCATGTGTGGATTTTTTGCCTACACCGGCGATGCTCAAGATTTGCCGTCTTTTGATAAGTATACTGATCGCTTAAAACACCGTGGACCAGATCATAAAAATATATTTTCTCTCTCTGAAATCGGACTGGGTCATCATGGCGTTTTTGTTTTTCATCGTCTGGCGATCATGGATACATCAAGCAATGGTCATCAGCCCTTAATCGATGAAAAAAAGCAGCATTATCTGGTTTGTAATGGCGAAGTCTATAATTGGCGTGCCCTCAGAAAAAAATATCATCAATACGCTTACTCTTCGAGTTCTGATTGTGAACCTATCTTACCTTTGTATGCTGATTTAGGAACTAAAAAAACCGCCTTAGCACTCGACGCTGAGTTTGCCTTTGTTCTCTACGATGCCAAAAAGAAATCTTTTGTCGCCGCTCGTGATCCCATTGGCATTCGGCCATTGTTTTATGGTTTTGCTAAAAAGACCAAGAAAATTATGTTCGGATCTGAGGCCAAGTCATTAACCCCATATTGCGAGAAGGTGGAAATTTTTCCTCCCGGACATTATTATGAAAATGGCCAATTTATTAGTTATCTTGATATCACCAACGTACTTAAGGCCTCGACCGATCCGCTCGCTGCGGTGTTAAAAAACATCAAAGAAAAATTGATTGCAGGAGTGGAAAAACGTCTCGATGCCGACGTCCCGGTAGGATTTCTGCTCAGTGGTGGACTTGATTCTTCTTTGGTTTGTGCTATCGCCCGCAGAGTATTAAACAAACCCATTACCACCTTTGCCATTGGCATGAATATCAATCCGATCGATTTAAAATATGCTAAACAAGCAGCAGATTTTATTGGCTGTCACCATCATGAAGTAATTTTTACTGATGAAGACATCAAAACCCATTTGTCCGATGTAATCTTTGCTTTGGAAACTTGGGACATAACGACTATTCGCGCCTCGATTGGAATGTACTTAGTCTGTCGGTATGTGAAGCAGAAAACTAAAATTAAGGTGCTCTTGACGGGCGAAATCAGCGATGAGCTTTTAGGTTACAAATATACCGACTTTGCTCCCAGTCCCGAGGCGTTTCAAAAAGAAGCCGAAAAACGGATTCGCGAAATTCATTTTTATGATGTGTTACGTGCCGATCGCTCCATTTCCGCCCATGGTTTAGAGGCCAGAGTACCTTTTGGCGATATCGACTTTGTTCACTATGTAATGCATATCGACCCGAAATTAAAAATCAATACCACGGGGATTGGAAAATACCTGTTACGTAAGGCCTTTGAAGACGGAAATTACCTCCCCCCTGATTTACTTTATCGCGATAAAGCGGCTTTTTCCGATGCCGTCGGCCACCGGATGGTGGATTATCTCAAAGAATTGGCCGAAGAAAAATATAGCGATCAGCAATTTGAAAAAAAGAAAAAAAATTTTTCTCATTGCCCGCCCATGTCCAAAGAAGCACTGATGTATCGAGAAATATTTGAAGATTTTTATCCCGAGCAATCCCATTTAATTAAAGACTATTGGTTACCTAATCGCGAATGGGAAAACTGCAATGTCACTGACCCTAGTGCCCGAGTACTGCCTAATTACGGCAAATCTGGACATTAAGTATTATCTAAAAAACCCACCCCATTCTACGACGCGATTGCCGTTTCTCATTCTGACTTGTTGAATGGGTGTTCTGGAAATCACCCCCCAGTGTCTGAACGGTCGATCGAGGGTTTGAAAATCACGGGATTCAATATGAATACGCAAGAGCTGTTGAGGATTGGGATTGATCGATAGTGGTGCGATCTGATCAATATAGGACTGATGATGAAACCCGATATAAAAATGTTTTTTTTGCCTAAGTTCTTTGGACCAAAATTTGATAAAGTCTGAAATCTCTTTTCTTCTAAGGCCTCTTGACCAAAGCTCCATATATAAAAAAGTATTCAAGTCTTGGGGATTCACTTGATAATAAAATGCCGGAGGTAAAACAATCCCCACGTGCGCCTCCCAAAAAAGTGATGGATAAATTTTAGGGTCGGCCTTAAAGGTTATTTTTCCGATGGGATGAGCGATAAATTGCCAAGATCTTTCAAACGTTGATGAAGCATTCATGGTTTCGTTGATCAAAGGTATGGTCCGTAAATTTTCCACTTGAGGGGGCAATGAAATCTTAAATGGAGTGGGTGTATCGGTATAAACATAAATTAATGGTTCGGCAAAATAAGGATACCCCTCATAGGCCTTAAAATAGATTTGATGACGACCGAGTTGATCTTTTTTAATGATCACTGGAAGGTCATTCTTAAAATCAACAATCTTCATCGCCGTTTTTGGTGGGAGTTTTATGTCTGCATGTTGGTTATGTTTCGTGACAACGCTGTTATACTCAAGAATATAGTCTTGATAGATTTTAAAAAGATGGTCGAGATAAACTGATTGCTGATCAACTAACAATTCTTGGTCTCTGGTCTTTAAAAGAAATGGATTTTCCATGTCTTCATTAAACCCCACAAAGTTATAGTCTTTAACTGCTTGCTCAAGATCCGTTTCATAAATGACCCATAGACCATCGTTTAAGGGATGGAGTAAATTAAATTTAAAAACATAAGGAGCTTGACTGCTCGCCCCTTTAGGTAAAGAAGACAAGTATCCAAGAGGTCGTAACACTTTAAAAGGATAATTTTGCTCCGCTAATTCAAGAAAAGATAAAACTTCGCTTTGATGATCAATCAAAAACTCTAAATTCTGATACTCAGGCAAATGATTAAAATTTAAATAGCGGTTTTTATCCAATTGATTTTGTGCATTTTTCAAAATGGATAAGGTCTGTTGCTCCATTTGGACATTTGGATCATATCGCCAAGTTTTTAAAACATCGAAAACGTTTTTTTCTTCATCACCAAAATTTTCCGATAGCAGAATAAGTTTTTCATTCAGCACAATAAAATAACTAAACCTTCGCTGCAAAGGATCTGGCATAGATGGTTTTAACGATTGCATTTTTTTATCGATTAAATAAACAGGATAATCGCCACTTGATTTGTCTGGGCCAGAGGTATCGAACTCATACCTAAAGAGCTCTCCATTGACACAGGGGCCGCGGATGATTTTCCCTAGAGAAAAAAGTGCATCTTTAACCGGATAATCGTTTTCAGGAGGAGGAAAATTTTCTCGCAATAGGACTTGAAAACTCACATCCGCTGGTTTGAGTTCACAAGAAAAAAAATGCTTTTCATAACTTCCAGACTGAAGATGTGGTGGAGGATTTTCAGCATCATAAGTGATAGGCGTTTTGCTAGTTTCCGTTTGCCATGTTTCTACTCTTGATCGCTCACTAGAAACTCCAACTAACAATGCCAATCGTTCATACAGCCACTTATTGCCATGGAGAGGTGAAACAGACAAATCAGACTGCGGCCAATAGGGATTAATCCATCGTAGATCAAAAGGTAAACCAGGTTGAGTGAGTTGCAGATTGAATTCATTATCAAACGAGATTTTTTTCAAACTGACATAAGTTTTTAAACCACAATCTGTCCCTATCAATAGACCAATCAACAATGGCCACTTTTTTAAATAACGCTTCTGTTTCAGAATCCCAAAAATGACGAGTCCCAAACATAAATAAAGAATCGTATCGGCATATTGAAAAATCACTTTCAATTGAGGCAGAAAAAAATCTGGCATTTGATCGGAGTTTAAAGTGGCAGCATTTAAAAAGGCGCCCACCGTAACAAAAATCATAAAAAGTACAATATAAATATTTTTTTTCATAAAAAAAGTAAGGACTTCCCTTTAAAATCGAGAAAAAAATTAAATTAGGACTTAACTTCCGAATGATCTTGCTCAATTTTCGCCCAACCATCGCGCAAGGTCACGGTACGATTGAGTATCATTTTATTTCTGGTGGAACTTTGATCATGAACAAAATAACCGACTCGCTCAAACTGGAAGGCGGTTTCAGGTTGCGAAGATAAAAACTCCGCGACGATCGGCTCGACTTTAGCGTTTTGAATGGTCATGGAATCGGGATTAATATGCTGAAGAAAATCGGTCCCGTCGGGATTAGGGTGTTTAAACAATCGATCATAAACCCGCACTTGCGCATCGAGAGCATGCTGAGCACTCACCCAATGGATGATCCCCTTCACCGCGCGGCCATCAGAAGTTTTACCCCCGAGAGATTCAGGATCATGAGTGCATTTAAGTTCGATCACTTCTCCCGCTGGATTTTTTATCACCTCTTGGCATTTTATCACATAACCATAACGAAGGCGGACTTCGCTGCCTGGATACAACCGATGATATTTTTTGGGCGGAATTTCCATAAAGTCCGTTTTTTCAATATAAATTTGTTTTGAAAATGGCACTTGCCGTTTACCTTGAGACTCATCTTGAGGGTGATTAGCACATGAAAAAAATTCGTTTTGCTTTTCGTAATTGGTGATGGTCACTAACAAAGGTTCAACCACCCCAAACAAGCGAAAAGCGCTGCGGTTAAGTTCATCGCGGACACAATCTTCTAAAATGCTAAAGGAGATCACGGTATTTTTTTTGCCAATCCCAATGCGTTCAGTAAATTGGCGAATAGCACTGGCAGGGTAACCTCGTCTTCTCATCCCCGAAATGGTGGGCATGCGTGGATCATCCCAACCGCTCACCAGCTTCTCTTCCACTAACTGTAAAAGTTTGCGTTTACTCATCACTGTAAAATTGAGCGACAACCTAGCAAACTCAATTTGTCTGGGGTGACAGGGAACGTTTAACTGATCCAGTATCCAATCATAAAGCGGCCGATGATCCTCAAACTCTAATGAACACAATGAATGAGTGATGCCTTCTAAAGCATCGCTAATACAGTGAGTATAATCGTACATGGGATAGATGACCCATTTATCACCAGTTCTTTGATGAGGAACTTTTTTAATTCGATAAATCACCGGATCGCGCATATTGACGTTGGGAGAATTCATGTCAATTTTGGCCCGTAAGACCATCTTCCCTTCGGCAATTTGCCCATCTCTCATGGCGGTAAATAATTTGAGGTTTTCCTCCACTGATCGCTGGCGATAAGGACTTTCTTTTCCAGGTTCCGTTAAACTACCGCGATACTCGCGCATTTGTTCAAAGGTCAGCTCACACACATAAGCTTTCTGCGCCTTGATTAAATCTACCGCATATTCAAAAAGCTGATCAAAATAATCAGAGGCATGATAAAGATGTTTTCCCCACGAAAACCCCATCCACTCAATATCTTTTTTAATCGCTTGAACGTAATGGTCGTCTTCTTTTTCTGGGTTGGTATCATCAAAACGCAAATGGCATCGCGCCTTTTCATATGTCTTAGCAATCCCAAAATTTAAACAAAAGGCCTTGCAGTGGCCAATATGTAAATAACCGTTAGGCTCCGGTGGAAATCGAGTGACGATCTTTTGATGTTTCCCCGAGGCCAAATCATCATTGATAATATTTAAAATAAAATTGGTGGATGGTGTATTTTCAGACATGGAATTGATGATACCAAAATTCAGCTTTATTGCCATGATAATTTCAAATCGAACGGGCCAGCTTCGGGTCAACTGATAATGAGAACAATCCCAAACTGCCATCGAGTGGTGCCAGATTGATAATTTTTTAAAAGGTAATAATTACAAAGAGTTTGCTTCTTACACTTGGTGTAAGGCCAAACTACTGTTAAAATAAAGATGAAGAAAAAATCTCACACTTTAAGTTTTGGTCTGCGCTTTGCTTTCTTAGTCAGTGGACAGGGCAAATGGCACCAACCAATGAAATTTTTATGATTGTTATCAGTCGAAGGGATCGGAATGGAAAATCGCGAAGAACGTTTTAATTTAGGCCTTAAAGTTTTTAAAAGTAATGGAACATACTTAGGAATGTCTGAAAATGTCTCTAGCTCGGGAATGCTTTTGAGTTTAGAAAGTGCTGTCATTAAAGAAGATATCTCGCGTTTTTTTCCCATCATCATTCATCCCCCTCATGAAAAAAGACCAGCGATTAAGGCCTTGGCGGAAATTCGCTGGAGACGCAATGGAAGTCCGATTGGTCTTGGGCTTAAAATTCATTTAGAAAACACGCGTGAATTACAAGAGCTGATTCAAACATCTTTGTTTAGTTAGGAGTCTCAATTTTTAAGACAAAAAATCTGTTATCAAATCAAAAACTGTTTTCTGGTCAAAAATGTTAGAATTTTTTCACTAAAAATCTTTTATACTAAATTTAATAAAGCAATCCTGGGTGGAAGACGAAAACATACCCCCCCCCTTGTTGAGAAGTTCCCCTTTTTTGTCCTTCTTCTCGTCTTCTCCTAGGATCTTTATCTCACTTAAAGAGTTTTTATCCTTGCGCCTTTTTTTCGAAGATTCTTTAATATAGCGGTGCTGGTTGAGATTTCCAGTGGCGGTATATACCCAAAACATTTTTATTAAGTTTGTCAGAGGAATGGAATGTTTTTCCATCGCAAGATTTGCCCGGTATGATCGATCTCCATGAAAATAGATTTTGATGTGGTGATTATTGGTTCTGGTGTCTCGGGGTCAGTTTGGGCGCAAACTTTAAGTCAAAGTGGCATCCGCTGTTTACTGCTGGAAGCAGGAAAACTCTTTTCACCCCTCACCCTCCCCCGTTTTGAAAGTCAGGCCAGTTATGACATGTACTGGTCGGGAGGAATGGAGTTAAACACCAGTGCTTCTTTGGGATTTTTACGTCCTAAAGTGGTGGGTGGAGGTTCGATGGTCAATCAGGCCTTAATCGAGCGTTTTGATGCGATTGCTTGGAATGACTTTAAACAAGCATCAAAAATTTCCTATTTTAATTCCCAAGATATGGAGTCTTATTATCAAAAAATCGAACAACAGTTAATCACTCAAAAAATCCCCACCACCTGCGCCAATGAAAATGCCAAGATCTTTGCTGAAGGATTAGAAAAACAAGGTCATCAGTTTAAAGTACTCACCCGCGCTCAATCGAATTGTGATTATTTGGCCGGTGATGATTGTTTAGCTTGTTTGGGTGGTTGTCCAAAAAATAGTAAACAAAGTATGATGATGAATTTTTTAAATCGCGCCATCCAACAAGGTTGCCAACTTTTTTCCCAGTTTCAGGTAGAAAATATTCAGCATCATCCTCAGTACGTGATGGTTTCCGGAACTGATGCCCAAGGTTTTAAACAAAGTTTTACCGCTAAGGCCGGTGTTTTAGCGGCAGGATCAGTGGGCAACGCTCGTTTGCTTTTTTCATCGCAAATGGTCTCGGAAGGCCTGGGTCAAGGTTTTTACTGCCACCCTCAGTATATGACTTTAGCAGTCTATGATCGTCCGATTCATGCTGAAAAAGGTCCATTTCAAGTTTATCAATCAAGTGATCCGTTGTTTCGACAAAATGGTTTTAAATTAGAAAATGTTTTTGCTCCCCCCATCGCCCTGGCGATGCTGTTGCCACAAATAGGCAAACGACACTTAAGGTTAATGAAAAAAATAACTCAAATGGCGTGTATTGAAGTGGCCATTCGCGACACTCAACCTGGATCGATTCTTCATTTAGGTAAGGGCAAAATAAAAATTCACAAAGAGTTAAATAGTGAAGATAAAAAACGAAAAAAATTAGGGCTCATGGTGGTAGAAAGTGTTTTTGAGAAATCTCAAGCGGAGCAAATCATTCATGGCCAGTTACCGATTGGACTACACTTAATGGGTGGTTTAAGTATTGGTGAAAATCCCAATTTTAATGTCATCAACCAAAATTTTCAGCATCATCATTACCAACGAATATTTTGTAGTGATAGTAGCATTTTTCCCAATGCTCCTGGAATCAATCCATCTTTTTCCATCATGGCCTTAAGCCAAAAGGCCGCGGAACTATTTAAGGAAAACTTCCATGTGCTCTAGATATTTATCACTGGGGCAATTACAGGGTTTAAAAAAATTATTAAATGTGCTCGTCCCTCACGAAAAAAATCAGGAGAACTGGATTTCGCCTGATCGCTTTCTCGCTTCATTACCCCAGGGCGATCGAGATGGGCTGCTTTGGCTATTGAGCATTCTCCGTTTTCTCCCACATTTTTTTATTCGCTGGTGGTTTGAAGTGCTCGCTCTGTTCACCAAAATACCGGGTTTTCTAGGTGCCCCTTTTCGTCAGATCGATTTAGGATTAAAAGGGTTGGGTTATTCACTTTTTTATAATGACGAAAAATCTATTATCTTAAAAAAAGATTTTGCTTTCGAACTTTCTGTTTGGCGACCACTAACGGAAAAAGAAATTCAAACCGCGCAACAATTTATCTCGCCCTTTTTTTCCCAAGATTTACATCCTAACTTAGCTGATACTCTCAATCTATCGGCACAAACTCATAAACCATTGGCGATGGCAGAAAAAGTTTTTTTATTGGCAAAATCAAATGAAAAAACCATTGCCAAAATGTCTTTAAAAGAAAGAATCCATCTCCTAAAACATCTTAAAAGAAACATTCTCATTCAGCGATTCACCATCGTGGAGCATTTACAACGAGAATGTAAAAAAAGTTCCAGTGATGCCTATATCGCAGAAGTATTTGGAACTTTGGATCATCTTCATTATTTAATTTCTCATGGTGAAAAAATTCTGCAAACTGAAAAAGTGAAAACCCCGATCACCCTTTTGGGTAAAAAATCATTTATTGAGTATCGACCCTTAGGAACCGTTTTAGTGATATCGCCATGGAATTATCCATTCTATCAAGCGATCATCCCATTGGCGTCCGCATTTTTGGCCGGCAATTCGGTGATTTATAAACCAAGTGAAGTGACTCCACTCAAAGGTTTACTTGAACAATTATTGTTGAGTTCTGGGTTTGAACCCAGCTGGATACAAATCGTTTATGGCGATGGTCAGACTGCCCAACAATTAATCGCTCAAAAACCACAAAAAATCTTTTTTACTGGATCGGTGGCCACTGGAAAAAAAATTGCCGCCCAAGCCGCTCAAGACTTAACTCCAGTGGAATTGGAATTAGGAGGTAAAGATGCCATGATTGTCTTTCCTTCAGTTCATCTGGAAAGGGCGGTCTTAGGCGCCATATGGGGTGGATTAACCACTTCTGGTCAAAGCTGTACGTCTGTTGAGCGATTATTGGTGCATGAAGATCTTTACCAAGAATTTAAAGAGACTTTGATTCATTACTTAAAAAATCCTAAGTTAAGTGGGATTGATTACGGATCAATGACCACCCAAAAGCAAGTGACGATTGTCGCCGACCAGTTAAAAGAAGCGATCGCTGCCGGTGCAATTGTTTTGACTGGCGAAGCTTGGGATTTTCACTCTCCCTCCATTCCTCCCATTTTAATCGAGATCCCTCATTCTCATTTGAAAATTTGGCAGGAAGAAACCTTTGGCCCGATCATGGTGATGATGCCCTTTCGTCATGAATCCCAGTTAATCGAAATCGCAAATGATTCTGTTTATGGTCTCTCGGCAAGTGTCTGGTCAAATGATCTAACCCAGGCCAAAAGAGTCGCCAAGCATCTCAATGTTGGGGCGATTTCTATCAACAATGTCATGCTTACCGAGGCCAACCCCGCCCTCCCTTTTGGCGGGATCAAACAAAGTGGTTCTGGTCGTATAAAGGGAGTTATTGGTCTGAGAAATTTTACCAATATTCAATCGGTCATGATCGATGGGAATGGGCCCAAAAGTGAAGTCAATTGGTTTCCCTACTCGCCAGAAAAAGAAAAACTTTTTGATCAAATGACTCTAGGTTTTTTTACTAGAGGGATCAAAGGATGGATGACATTTATCCTCAATGGATTAAAGCTCGAAAGTCGTTATCAAAAGCTCCCCGTAAAAAAGAAAAAGTTTAATCCATTTGATCAAAGGCATCTTTGAGTTTTTGTGGATCAGAAAATAAAGGAGAGACTTGATCAGATTTTTTAATGTTCCAAATCTTGATGAGCATTTCAAAAGAATTTATTTTTAATTGAAGCTGATGCAAATACTGTTTTTCTGAACTCTCCACTGACAATTCTAGAGATTGGAATATTAAATTTGTTTGGTCTTGGATTTTTTTAATTATCCCTTGGAGCTCGATCTTTTCATTTTGAGTTATTTCCATTTCTTCTAGATCAGAATTTTCTTTAAAAAATAATGAATGGGCCCACTGATCAAGTTCTTGCTCCATGACTTGAATAGGCATAAGCCTGTCCCCTTCAGAAATCTCTTTTTCTAATCTTGGACAACGATACACACTAAGCCACTGAATACAATTTTTGAGTCTACTATTTGCAGGAAGTGGTGATTGGAAACGACAGTTTGGACTAACAAAATATCCTCGTTCCTTTTTCGTTTGATCATAATCAGTCCTCAACATTTTTTCGAATGATTGTATTTGAAAGACAGCTTGGGCCGCAGCTCCATTTTTAGTAAACACCATCATTGGACCATCAAAACTAAGGTCATTTTTAACAAAGGTGAAAGCATGGATGATATGAGTGCCTTCCGGTCGGGGATGGCCGTTATAGATAACTCCAATATCACCTGCCAAGACGTCTTGCGAACTAGGAACTACTTCACAGCGATTGGGATTCACGTAATACTCAAATTCTGATCCATTGATGTATCTGGGAGTCCTCAAGGTTGAATGGATTTCTGAGTAAGGTGATAAATAAAGGACAGATCCTAAACAATTGACGCCGACTGTTCGCAACGGAAGGCTTTGTAATTTTGTGATTTTTTCTAGTGATAGTTGGGCCTCTGCCTCAAAGTTGAAAGCCAATAAACCAGCGAGAAAAATGAATAGTGTTATTTGAATACTCATGACTTCATCATGAATAATAAAAAAAATTATTCAACCACAAACAGGTGGATCAAATATTTTTTTCAGGATTTTGTGACGGCTTTTTACTTTGAAAAGGTCGACTCAAAGTTTCAAGAAGATAGATGGCCGGGGATTTTTTTGACCTTTCTTTATTAGGTCTTAAAATCGATTG
>JBIKWR010000094.1:0-11711 GCA_044356225.1 Bacteriovoracaceae bacterium
CATGAACTTGGTTCATTAATAAATTTTCAGTTTTGAGGGTATTACTTTGCGCCATAACCAATGGGTTTAGCAGCAGTGATGAAAACAATAATAATGATTTTAGTTTTTTTATAAAATTCATGGAATACTGGTATAACCAATTTTTACTCAGTTGACCATGTATATAGCGGTGCTGGTTGAGATTTCCAGTGCCGCTATATAAACCCTGATACCTCATTATGACCTGGCAAGTGTACATTATTGAAACTGAAGCAGGGAAACTCTACACGGGGATTGCCAAGAATGCTCACGAGCGTTTTTATCAACATTTATTTGATCAAAAAAAACAGGCGAAATTTTTTCGCCTAGAAATCCCTCTGCGAATTTGTTACTTAGAAAATGTCTCCAGCCGAAGCCTGGCGCTTAAACGTGAATACCAAATTAAAAAAATGGATACGAAAAAAAAGTGGCTGCTCATCAACATCGAAAAACAGGAGCATGAATTTTAAGGTTTTAAGAAAATCATCTTCAAAATGGAGGTGACGGCCGGATTCGAACCGGCGAATCACAGTTTTGCAAACTGCTCCCTTGGGCCAACTCGGGCACGTCACCATATTTGGATCAATTCGCCCTAATACTGCCTAGCAAAAAAGATTTAGTCAATTGCAAGTTCCATGAGAATACAATCAAATGGATAAATAGAATTCAAATCTCGGTAATAAAAAATTGATGACCAGAAATGAGTCTTAGGCTTCGCGAATAACGTATTTATCTTTACCCGCATCCACCATTTCTCTAAGCTCTTTGCCCACTTTAAAAAAGGGAACTTTTTTGGGTGAGACTTTGACAATTTTTCCGGTTTTAGGATTTCTGCCTTCATAGGCCTTGTAGTTACGATTGGCAAAAGACCCAAACCCTCTAATCTCTATGCGTTCGTCGTTATAGAGAGATTTAATCATGCTATCAAAACAAATATTCACAATGGTCTCTGCCTGTTTATGGGAAACCCCTGCTTGCTTTTCAATGGCGGCAATCAAATCGGCTTTTGTCATTTTGATTCTCCTAAAAATTCATCTGCTTAAATTAATCTTAGCACTAAACTAAAACTGCAAAAGATAAAAAATGAATAAACAAAATTTTCCTAATAAAAACTGTTTTTGCTAGAGCAAAAACCTCAGGCTTTTGACCGCTTTGATCCGACCAAAAATTATGGACACCCCCCTGCCCAGAATCGTTCTCAAAAAATGCCACTTTTAATTATCGGTGACTAAAGAGCTAAGCTCGCTATTTTACATTAATTCCCATCACCATTAGGAACCAGCACCCACAACACCTTAAAATGGATCGATACGATGAAACAATCAACCACACCCTTATCTCTTGTTATGCGAAAGCTCATGCACATGCTCATGCTGACGTCACTTTTAACCGGCTGTGAGGCCCTGATGAACAATGGTCAAAGGGTCGCTCAAACAATCCCTCCTTTGTCCAACTCTGCCCTTAACGATGGTGCTACCCCTGAAGGAAATTCCACTTTGACCAATCGACCTTCCAACGCCATTTTTCTACCCACCGATGGATGTGTTTGCCTCAATGGAAAAGCGGATAGTACTCATCCCAATTGCCCGGGAGTCTGTGCCAGTAGACCGGTCACCACTAACCCCACTCTTTATTTAGATAATCTAACACTCGGCCCAGCAATTACGGAAAGCGGAGTTTTAAGCAATCTTTTTGATTGGTGCTTTTTACCCATCGACGATGGTTTAGTGAACCCTAGTTGTTCACTCAAAATTATTGATGCTTTTGGCTTTGAACAAACCAGTGCCTTCCCGCAAATTTCATCTACCAGCAATAGCATCATGGCGAATGTCGCGGGCCTTAACTATGGACAAGCTTATATTTTACGTTTGGTGGAAAATAGCAGTGGGGCAACCTCATCGAGCATTGGCCTCACCAGACAAGCTTTTAATCAACCCTTACCACCCGCAGAAGTACTTCCGGTAGTAGGAGTGCACTATTACGAATGCATTAATACTGCCCAGACCACCACTGAACCTCCTATCGTCTTAGCTCAAGTAAACCAATTTTATTATTTTCCCCAATACTCTGCTCCTCAAATTATTCCCCCCAGTGTGCCCTTTGAAAGCACTCCTCCCTTTACCCATACTCCACCAACTTATTGTCATAACATCCATCAATTTGGAAATTGGGATAAGGCGCAATTTCCCAGAAAAAATGTTCGCACCAACCAAGTCAAATTATGGAACGGAACTTCAGTGCTTTTTTATGATTTAAACAGCAATCAAAATCTCGATATTCATGATTATGTGGTGGAAAAATTAGCACAAGAATTTTCAATTCCCGCCAATGGTTTTAATACTTTTGCTGAATTTAATTGGCCAACGTCACCACTGGATCAACAGGCACCAAGCATTGGTTACTATATGCAATCATGGGTGAACTCCGTCACTAATCTAGTTTTTTGTCCCACGCAAACTGACTATCAACAATTTGCACTCAAAACGGCGAATGGTGGCAATCCCACCACTCAAGACATCGTGTTAAAAATTTTAGGTGAAGTGATTAATCAAGACACTGAACCCTTTTATGCGGCGAAAAGAGAAACTCAAACTCTGATGAACCCCAGTGGAGTGATCACTCCTGCTCCGGACGCCTTTATGCTCATTGGTAAATCAGAGCTTATGCCGTTAGCATTTTATTTTTTACCCAGTGGTCAAAAAGTCAAAGTGACCAATGAATTAGAACTGAATCATCATACGATTCGTTTTTATTATCCACCTTGTGCGGGCAACAACTGCAGTCCGCTGACACCAACGAATCAGCAATTGATGTTTACCATCGAAACCCTCACCGCGCTTTTTGGTACGGTGAACAGTAACCAAGTAAATCCGGCGGATAAACGAATTGGGTGCATTCCCACGTCGCTTTAAGATTAAGAAAGTGGAAAAAAATGCCGATTAAGATGGCATGAGGATTCGACTTCAAACAACTTTATGGCGATTATTGGTGATTCTTTTGCTCACCGTCGGCTGCAACAGCACATTGTTTGATGTCAGCGGTGACTCCAGACGTGGGCAAATCGCAACAGTACCTACAAACTTAAATGATGGTAACAACGACACACCTCCTTCTCCCGTAGTCAGACCAGATAACCAAGTTTTTATTCAAAATGATTTTTGTATTTGCCAAAATAAAAAAGCAAAAAGTTTTGGTAACTGCGCTAATTTTTGTAAAGATAAAAATGATAATGAACCAGCACTTTATGTAAATACTCAATTGGGGCCAGATATTGAACTCAATCCTGAACTCCAAAATCTTAATGGTTGGTGTAATGCTCAGATTGATGATGGCAATATCAATCCAAACTGCAAGCTCAAAGTCTCTAGTGGACTGCAATCTCAACAGTTAGCGGTCAATCTTTTCTCGGACACGAATAGTTTTAAAGTGAACTTAGTAGAGCTACCAGAAAATGTTATCTTCACTGCCCAGTTAATTGAAACCACATCTAAGGCCAAAAGCACTACTTTTCAAATTGTCCGTAAAAATTTTGCTGATATAGATCCTAACCTCCCTATTCCTATCATCCCAGTTCATAACTATACTTGTTTTAACACCGCTGGAACTTATGATGGCGAAAATCGCACATATGATTTTATGGTAAGGCAGTATTTCACTTATCCCAACAACAACTCTCCTCCCTCGGTCCCTCCCGGGAACCTTCCCCCTAACCTCTATTGTCATGATTGGTTTACTTTAGGTTCGCTCGACAAATCAAATTATCCCAGATTAGAAACCATCACTCACCATCTGCATTTTTGGAATGGCAATGATGCGCGATTTTTTGATTTAGATAGCAACACAAATCTCGACATCAATGACTATATTAAAACAGAATTACAAAGTCGTTTTGGAATTTCGACACCCAATAACCTGATCATTTTTGAAGAATTTAATTGGCCTAGCTTTCCGCAAATTTCCAATAGTGCCGAGTTTGGTTCGAGTGTGACCTCTATGGGCTACTATATGCAGGCTTTCGTGGATTCCAATAATCCCAACAATGTTTTCTGTCCCACTCAAAGTACTTACGATAATCTGGGGGGAGTCTTTGAAATTATCGGCGAAGAAATTGGGGCGATCGATACCGAAGCCATTTTTGTCGCCAAACGCGAGCAATTACCTTTTATCGATAGTGGCGGCAACCCGATACCCGCACCCGATTCATTTATGCTGATTCGAGAAAGTGATCTTAATCAAATTTGGTTTTACTTTGATGAGGATGGTTTGGCGATCGAGGCCGACAGCGCCTCTTCAAAAACACAAACAATTCATTTTTATTGGCCACCTTGTGAAACCAGCTCCTGTAATCCTACGACTAAACAAGCCGATCAAGCGCTTTTTACTATTCGAAAGCCAGAAGACCTTTTTGCGGCACCATCAACTTTTGGATTTCGCAATACGATCTTACCAGCGGATAAAAGATTTGGTTGTATTCCTAAGGGCTAATCAAAAAATGATAGGGCCCTTTTAAGTGATCAAAATAGATAAAAACAAAAAATCCCAAACGAATGGCGAGAAAAATTCCTAACAGAAAAAAACGTCTCACTAATCGCAAAAAAAATGTATGCCCCGCTTTGATAAACGTTCCCCCAATCACCCAGGAAACAATAAAACTGAGAATCAAAAACCCAAAAAATTGTAAATGGGCAGAACGATCGTATAAAAAACTAATAAAACTCGCGACTGAATATCTATCTTGCAAAAAACCAATGGTTTTATCGAGAATTTCCGGATGTTTTTTAAGTTCATTAAAGATATTTTCTTGGCCTAAATTTTGAAGAATATTTTGGCGAATTTGCGCCTTTGGCCGAGTGGCCAAATCTAAGTGAACTCTTTTAATAAACGCTGGCAGTTTTCCACTCTTAAACAATTTTGTAACGATTTCATTCGCCGGTAACCCTTGTAAACTCGTTAGATCTTGATACTCAAATTCACCTGCGCGATTAAAAGCTTCCAAAATATATTGATCCGTTATTTGTTGTTTGCTTTTGTTGGTATTTTCATTTCGTTGGCGATTCTCCCGCACTATTTCCGATTCATACTGAGCGGGTCTATCTTGATTAACGGGGGAATTTTCACTAGCGTTTTGATGATTCGGCTTAATGATCACATCAGCATGAACCGCCATGAAGAGTGAAAGATAACTTGATAATAAAAAAAAATGAATGCTCATGTCATTTTAAGCATTGCTAGACATTTTTTTTACGAAACTTTTGCAGCACTAAGACAATTGGTGCAGCAACAAAAATTGAGGAATAAGTTCCCACTATGACCCCTAAACTAACCGCCAGGAAAAAATCGCGAATGGAGTCACCACCAAACAAAAACATTGCAATGGAAACAAAGAGTGTCGTTCCAGCAGTTAAAATTGTTCGTGATAATGTACTGGATATCGCTAAATTGATGGTTTCTTCCAAAGGTCTTTTGACCCCGCTTTCTTCATATTCGCGCACGCGATCGTAAATAATAACGGTATCGTTAACTGAATATCCAATCACCGCTAAAAGCGCCGCTACGATTTGCAAAGTAAATTCAATTTGAAAAAGACCAAAAACCCCGAGCACAATCACCACATCGTGAATAAGTGCGAGGATCGCCCCAGGAGCATACTTAAAATCAAAACGTAATCCAACATAGATCATAATGGCAATCAGCGCCCATAACATCGCTTGAAAACCTGAAACTCTTAACTGCGATCCCGCTTTTGGTCCAACCATGTCTTCCTTGTCGATTCTTGCACCGGGAAACTCGGTGTTTAAAAGATTTTTAACTGCTTCACTTTTTTGATTCAAATTTTCATCATTCGATCCAAACTTTAAAAGATATTCATTGCCTTCTAAATTCCCAATGGATTGCACGAGCACATCGGAAAATCCATTTTGCCCTAGCGAGTTTCGTAAAATTTCCATCGACTGCCCGGCAGGCAAACCCACCATGATCTCGGCGCCACCTTTAAAATCCACGCCATAGTTTAGACCCTTGAAAACCAGGCCCAAACTCAACAGAACTAAGGTCAAAGAAACGGCCGACGCTATTTTAAATTGTTTGGTAAAATTAAACTTTTTATCTGGATCAATAAAATTCATCATAATGATCTTCTCCAATAGCTTAAATGCTAATTTTCTGACCTTTCACTCGGGCCATATAGAATTGAAACAATAACTGACCTAGTACATAACAAGTGTAAACAGTCGCAACAATGCCGATCAATAAGGTGACGGCAAAACCGCGCACCGGACCGGTACCAAAATTCAGCAAACACAAACCCGCCAAAGCGGTAGTAATGTTGGCATCGAGAATCGTCCATAGAGCATTGGAAAAACCGTTTTCTACGGCTTGAACATTGCTAATTCCACTGCGAATTTCTTCTCTAATTCTTTCATAAATAATAATACTGCCATCCACCGCCATACCGATGGTTAAAGCAATTCCGGCAATCCCTGGAAGCGTGAGCGTGGCCTCTAGACCCACTAAACAGGCCACCGAAAAAAGAACGTTAAAACAAAGACAGATCAGCGCCAAAAAGCCCGCCATTTTGTAATACACCAGGACAAAGAGAAAAACTAAACCAATCCCAATCAATGAGGCCAATTGCGCCGACTTAATTGAATCTTCTCCTAACTGTGGACCAACGACTCGCTGTTCTTGAAATTCCAATTCCACTGGCAAAGCACCAGCGCGCAACACTAGTGCTAAATCACTCGCTTCTTTCATGGATTCGGTAAAATGTCCTTGACCCATTTCAATAGAAGCGCGACCACCAGCGATCGTTTCTCGGATACTCGGGGCCATCACCACATTACCATCTAATGTTATGGCCATGCGTTTACCAACATTTTTAGCTGTGAGCTCTTCAAAAACTTTCGCCCCTCGGCTTTTAAAGGAAAGGGCAACATAGGGCCGATTTTCTTGTTGATTCACTTGCACCGAAGCGTCTTGCAAATCATCGCCACTGAGATTGGCCTCAGCTTCGACGAGATAAGGAGTCATTTGAATGACTTCGCCTTGGTTATTGGTTTGTTTTTCAAAAGCTAACTCTGTGCCTTTTGGGCGTTTATCTAAACTGTATTGATTGATTGCTTGAATATAGGGTGAAAACTCTTTTCCCTTTTCGTATTTAATCATTAATTTTTCTTCCGCCTCTTTAACCCATGCTTCGATGGTTCCAGAGGGGATGTCTTCATTGACCATTTTAAATTCTAACTTAGCGGTTTTGCCAATCAGCGCTTTCGCTCTTTCAATCTCTTTTACTCCGGGCAATTGGACCACAATTCGATCGGTTCCTTGAGAAACAATTTCTGGCTCGGTCACTCCAAATTCATCGATCCGGTTGCGAATAACTTCGATTGATTTGGTGACTGATTCTTTTTCGATTTCGCTTCGTCTTAAATGGTGCATGCCATAGGTTAAAACATTATTTTCTTCTTTCACTAAACGAACATACAGAGAGTTGTAATACTCGCGCACTTTCTCTTTGGCCTTCTCTAAATTATTTGAGTCGTTAATAATCAACTGTCGCAGAGGATCTTCGGCATTATCTAAAACTAACTCTCCCATCTCGGCGACAATTCCTTCTTCCACCAAATACTCTTGCGCTTTTTTCACTAAGCTGGTGACTTCCCCGCGATAGACTTTTAAAAAATCGATGCCTAAAACCATGTAGAGGCCACCCTGCAAATCAAGTCCTAAATTAATCCGTGACTTAACTGGAAAAGAAGAATCTTTATTCAGTTTCATCACCGAAGGAGTAACCATCATTATTGCCCAGACCGCTAGGCAGGAAAAAACAATAAACCTAAACCACCATTTACTACCCATAAAATTGGCCTCGTAATTTTTGTATTTGATTTAAATCTGCATAATTTTGGCAGGTCATTACCGAATCACTAAAGACTCTATATAAACCAGCAATTAGTAAGATTTAAAGTTTGTGACTAATCGCATTTTAAACTTGGATGAAAATTATGCCAAGCTAAATTAAGATTAGTTAAAAGAGTTCACTGATTAAAAATTATTTAAGATGGTTTTTTTGAATCTGCGTCATCGTGGGGTTTGAATTCTGCTTCTAAACTGTCTGAGGCGAGAGGAATTTTTGGCGCAGGATTTTCTTTAGCGGCCAAATCTGCATCCGTCGAAATTGAATGGGTGTGGTCTTGATGAGCTTGTTTTAAATCGGTATCTAAATCTTTTTTTAAATCATGAAAAAGGCCGTCTTTAGCACGTTGAAACTCGCGGATACCTTTGCCTAAATTTTTCGCCATCTCGGGCAATTTTTTGGGACCAATAAAAATTAAGGCGATCACCAGAATAACTAAAATTTCTCCAAACCCTAATCCAAACATAGAATTAATCTCCCGATTCAGAGCTCTTAAAGTGCTGCCTTAATTCCGGCCCAAGAAAATTTACGGATGCCTTGGGCCGATAAAAAAAAATCTTTATTTTTTAGCAGCGACGAGTTTGTTTTTAGCAGAAGCTGCAGGTTGTTCAAAAAGTTTTTGTGCCAAACCAGCAATTTGGGATCTTAAAACTTTTACTTTAGTTCCTTCCGCCACTTCTAAAGTGACAATCTTGTCGGTCAGTCCAGTGATGGTGCCTAGCAAACCAAACTTGGTATAAACTTCTACCCCTTTATCCAAAGTGCTATTAAAACTTTGTTCTTCGACCATTTTCTTTTTTTGCGGACGGATGATCAAAAAATAGAAAACAAAAAAAACTAAAACAAAGGGCAATAAACTTTGTAACATGGAAGGTTGGGCGGCAGTTTCGGTGGCGGCTTGGGCGAAAGCTTCAGAAAATAACATAATAAACTCCTTTTTGCGTCAAGTTATACTGATCTTTTATAGGCCAGTCAATGACTTGCGGCCACTTTATAAATAAGCATTAGACTGATAATCCGATTTAAATTTTTGATAAAAAGCGGCAAACTCCTGGGCGACAATCGCAGCGCGCGCGCGCTCCACCATGCGCAAATAAAAGTGGAGATTATGATAAGAAATTAACTGTCCTGCCAAATACTCCCCCACATTAAACAAATGCCGAATATAGGCCCGCGAGTAGCGCTGGCAAACTCGACAGGAACAATCGGGATCCGGGGGGCCAGAGTCCATTAAGAAAGCGGCTTTTTTAATATTCAGTGGACCTTTATGAGTTAAAAATTGGCCATTTCTAGCATTGCGGGTTGGCAGCACACAATCGAACATATCAACTCCACTGCGAATGGCCTCTAAGACATCCAGAGGTTTACCAACACCCATCAGATACCGCGGTTTATGCTGCGGCATCAATTCAACAAAGTGATGACAGAGGTTGGCCATCTCTTCATTTGATTCACCCACCGAAAGGCCGCCAATCGCCAGTCCGGCAAAATTCATCTCGACTAATTGCTCTAAACACTCTCGTCGCAAATCGAGATTGAGTCCTCCTTGAATAATTCCAAAGAGTGCTTGGTGAGGCCTTAAAGGAACCGTTAAGCAACGTTTGGCCCAGCGGACCGTCAATTCCATCGAAGCACGCAAAGATTGATCTGTGGCAGGAAGTGCGGGACATTCATCAAAGGCCATCACAATATCACTGCCCAAGGCGCGTTGGATTTCCATGGATTTTTCTGGAGTCAACAAATGTTTGCTGCCATCGATATGACTTTGAAACTCTACTCCTTGCTCCGATTTTAAGGTCAAATCGGCGAGTGAAAAAACTTGAAAGCCGCCAGAGTCGGTTAAAAGTGGTTTATCCCAACTCATAAACTGGTGTAATCCGCCGGCGACTTTCTCAATTAACTCATGTCCAGGTCGCAAAAAAAGGTGATAGGTGTTACCTAGAATAATTTGCGCGCCAATTTCTTCTAACTGATCTTGAGTCATCGCCTTGACTGTGCCGCGAGTCCCCACTGGCATAAAAATGGGAGTTTGGATTTCTCCGTGCGAGGTCTTGATGACACCTGCTCGCGCTTTTCCATCTTGCGCCTTAACTTGAAAAAACATTTTTGACCTCAAAGCAATAGGATTGATTTATTTTAATATCAGCATGGCGTCACCATAGGAATAAAAACGGTATTTTTTCTCGACCGCCAATTGGTATAATTCCAACGTTTTTTTGCGACCGATGAAAGCACTCACCAACATGATCAAGGTTGAAGCGGGTAAATGAAAATTGGTGATCAGTCCTTGAGAGCTGACGATCTGTTGACCAGGATGTAAAAAAATGGTGGTTTCACCTGCTATGCCTGATTCCCCATCTGACTTCTTTAAGGACAAATCATTTTGCCATAATAAATGAAGTGTTTCTAAAACCCGCAACGATGTCGTTCCTACGGCAATCAATTGGCCCCATTGTTTTTTAACTTTTTTGAGATTGTTGGCATCCACTGAAAAACTCTCCGCATGCATCTGATGATCGACGATGTGGGGAGTTTTAACTGGGGTAAAAGTCCCGGCACCGACGTGCAAATTAAGCTCACAAAAATCATGCCCTTGTTTTTTTAACTGATCCATCAAATCAGGAGTAAAATGACGGCCAGCAGTCGGTGCCGCGACGGAACCTTCTTCTTGAGCAAAGACGGTTTGATAATCTTGATCATCACGAGAGTCGGCGATGCCATCGCGAATGTAGGATGGCAGTGGAATTTTTAACTGAGCATTTAAAATTTTTTCCATTTTTTCAGAGGATAAATCAGCATGGAAAAATTGCACTACAAATTGTCCATGATCCAAACAATGAAGGATTTGCGCTTTGAGACCTTGTTCAAAAACAAACAAATCTCCTCTCTTTTTTTTGCCACTGGTTTTAATCAGACAACGAGTAGGATGTTTTTTTTCTAACAAAAACAGTTCGGCATGCCCTCCTGATTGTTTGTTTCCTAATAGGCGACAAGCAAAGACCTTGGAGCAATTGATCACCAGCGAGCTTTTACTCGGTAAATATTTCGCAATTTGATGAAAATAGTCATGTATCACTTCTTGATTTTTTGCGTTATAAATCAACAAACGAGATCGATCGCGAATGTCTAGTGGCCGCTGTGCAATAAGTTCATGTGGAAGATGATAATCATAGGAGGCCAATTGCAAATCCGAGGGATCTTGTGTCATCATATTTTTAACTATGCCTTTGGCCATAAACATCACCAGAGGTGAATTCACTCATTAAAGGAACAGATTTATGTTAAACCGGCCCGCGTTGGCAATCTCTCTTGTGTCGATCATGCTTTTTTTTGGATTTAACGTTTTGGCATCAACCGATGGTGTCCAGTCCGAAAGTGTCAGCGACCTTCAGGCCCTTGAAGCGGAAATGAATTTTATTAAAGACTCACTCCTCACTGATGCTGAGGAAGACAAGGCGTGGAAAAATGAGCTCGATCAATTGATCAGTGAAGAAATGGTGGAAAAACCAGTAGTGGCGAGTGAAACTGCAACCAATATTGAGATTGAAACGGAAGAATTCTCCTCTGAAGACCAAGCGGCATTAGAAAAAGAATTGACCTCCGCTGATATAAAAAACTTAGAATCAGACGATGTCTCAACTGGCCAAGCTGCGACCATGAGACCAGATACGACGACCTCGATTGATCGTTCTCCTAGTTTACCAACAGAGGTTATCCCAGTTTCGACTGCGCCCAGTGCGAATGAGGCCAAACCGGTCGATGAAACAGCGCCAACGAC
>JBIKWR010000166.1:0-7068 GCA_044356225.1 Bacteriovoracaceae bacterium
TATAAACTGAAGGGGTTATGGCAACAATCTCAATCGAAGGTGCTAGCTGTGAAAACAGATTAAGAATTTTTTCCACACGAGCTCTACGTGCATCTCCTTCAGGATAACCATCAAATCCTGCCAGATATATTTTATGGGCCTTCATCGCTTTTGATAAACACAAAACGTAGGCCATCACCATGGGATAAGGAAGTGTGCATCTTTTTGCTTCAACGTTTAATTTGTCTTCCTCAATTTTCATGCCGTAATTTTTTATATCTAATTTATCAAGTTGTTTAAGCACGGATTGCGGTGCTGCTTCTAAGGGCATAATGATCGGTTTTGATAATGATTTGTATCGATTTGATTCCATAAAAAACTGGATTGGATTACATACGGCATAAGTGTCAATAAATTCGGGATTTATTTCGGAATTAATATTTAAGCTGATAACATAAGGTTTGTTTTTTTTGATAAAATAATGAACATCTCGTTGATAATTTTTTAATTTAGCACCGCTTGCGATTAACAATATTTCTGCATGATGCTCGTCACTGGGATTCCAAGTTCCCTCTATGCCCTTATACTGAGGCGAAATAGAACTCATTAATTGTTGATTACTATATTTCAAGGATTCTTCACCACTCAATGATTGAATCGCTGAAATAACATGATGAATTTTAAAATTTTTATTTTGTAATAAATTTTGAATAAAGGTGGGATGAATAGAATGTTTGGCCGCTAAGTAATAGGGTAAAGATTCTCCCCACTGAAATTCACTTTTTAATACCTGAAAATCTCCCAGCACAATAGGTAACAAAGGTTCCACATTATATTTTTTGTTTTGTGCAGCTAAATCCATCAATAAATATTCTGTTTTTGCGTTACCTGCTCCTCGCCCCATTCCTAAAACCGTTGAATCAATATACTCGACACTATTGTCTAAGGCGGTCTGGGAATTGGATTGCGCCAAACCCATATTGTTATGAGCATGAATTCCAATGGGTCCATCAAAATATCTTTTTAGGATTTCCACATAACGAACCACATCGGCAGATGTCATATTACCCAAAGAGTCAGCAAAATAGAGAACATCAATAATTTTCCAAGTGGCAATTGTTTGGATAGTTTTTTCAATCGTCTCTAGAGATTGAACTCCCATTTGCATGAGATTTAATCCCACTTGATAACCTAATTCTTTTAAAGTTAAGGCGACCTCTTTGGCGGCCACCACATCACTAAAATGCGTCGCCATTCTAACGAGCGAGACAGGAGAATTTTTCTTTGGAGAAAAATATTTTTTAATTGCGATAACTGACGTTGATGGATGTAATAAATAATCGCGAGTATTGACCATCACTGCCCACTGAATTTTGGGGGATAAATCGAGTTTTGCTAGATAATCATCAGTGGTAAAAGCAAATGGCCCTAAAAACTCGGCCTTATCGCCTTGATCATCAATTGCACTTTTAGGTGGTGTGCGAAAGCCGAGTTCAACAATGTCGACACCACTAGCTTCCATCGCTAAAAGGTATCGATCCACTAACTCTGGAGCAAAATCCCAATGGTTGTAATAACCACCATCTCTTAATGTACAGTCTAATAACTTCGTCATTTTGATTGCCCATCCTAAAGCAATTTGCCCCAATTCGTATAGTTTTTGTCGAGATAAAAGTATTGATCTAAGTTTTTTTCAACTTGTTTAGTGGATTCCCAGTGGCCATTTAAGGCCAAATTTAGCTCATGGACATTTTTGACTCTTAATAAATTTCGACATTCGTCGACGGAGGCGAGATCAAAAAATGAACGCGGCGAAGCAATGATTGTTGGTAGACCTAGATACAGTGGCTCTAGTAAAGCCGAACTACTATTGGCGACTAGACAAATAGATATTTGCGGTAAAATTTTTTCAAGAGGTGCATTTAAAATCTTCATTTTTTTTAGGACTTCGGAACTAAAATTCATCGGAATATTTTTGTTTAGGGGATGGGGCTTAATAATTATTTCATCAAATTGGTTAAGAGCATCTTGGGCATTTTTTAAGAGTTCCATCATTTCTGTGATTTCAGCAGAAAGCATTGAACAAATGATTAACAATCGGTTTTGTGGTTTTTGTAATTTGTTTAAATTCAGTAAATAATTAAACCGATGCGCTTCAATATCGATCAATTTTTTTTCTGGAATTCCTTGTTTGATCAATTCACTCTTAGCATGCACTCCGTTAACACAAATTTTTTCAGGTAGGGGATAAGGATGGATCGAATCATGACTAAAGTTTTTTGGTGAGTGATAAAACTTTAATAAGGATTTTTTAATCGTTGCATGAATAATTCCGTAGGTTTTATTTTTTTTATTAAGTTGATTGATGATGGATTCAAGGCCCTGCATTTCACAAAGATAAAAAAATTTCTTTTTTGATTGAGATGTCTCAAAAAATGATTTTAATCTCGTCATCATCCAAAAATTTGCCACCCAAACATCGCCGATGAGAGATTGGCGCCATTCAGATAATAAGATGGAAGAAAAATCAAATTCTTGATACAAAAAAAGTTCTTTTTTTAAATATTTTGAATGTCTCTTGATTAACTTAGGACCGATAAAAAAAACTTTTAACAATAATCTAATATTAGAAAATTGCTCCATTAGTTCTATGGTTGAATGAGGATTGTGGGCAATCAATTTTTTAAGATATTTTACCGCTTGAAAAAAACTTAACTCTTCCCAAATGACATATTGAAATAAAAAATTGTAATGATGGCCCTTTTTTAAAGTGGGAATATCTAATAAATACTGAGAGTACAATTCACCCTTTTCTGCTTTTTCTCGATTGAAGTGCCTAAAGGGTATAAAAAATGTGTCTTGATCTGCAAATCTTTTTTTTGGTTTTGGTAGATAAAAACTTATATATAAACTTTTTATTACTTCCTTTATAAAGACGATATAAAAGGAAACTACTGGAAACTTTTTAACTAGTTTCTTTAAAGAACGATTTGGTACTTTATGAATAATAGTCGAATCAAATTCTAAATTGAGTTTCAAACACAGACTTTTTAGCGATTGGCATAATGGTGTTTGTTCACCCCGGTAGATAACTTTTTTTATTTTCTTAATCTCAATGAGTTCCCGAATTTGTAATAATTGAAAAATTTGATAGTGGGTTCTACTACTAAACTTCTGAATGTTTTTTTCTGCCAATAACGTTGTCCACCACCAATTTATACCTAGCGATGAGAGATGATCTTTAAGGGGTTTTCCTGCTATTTTTTGTAGTGGAAATTGATAGACAAATTCCAAGAACTTGTTTTTTAAATATTCAAAGTTTTCATCAATTAAATCAGGTAAATAATGTGTGTCTTCATGATCTTGAGAAGACGAATGGTTGTGACGCCAACAATATAAAATTATGAAATCAGAATTTTCTAGATTATTTTGATCTTGTTCAAAGTCAATTATTAAAAGGCTTTGTTTAATATTATTCATGAAAGAGAAATTCCATCAATTCAAAATGATGTGAAAATGACTTCACACTTTCAGGCAAAGTGGAACCTGAGTGTCGTATACCTAAAAGACTAATACCCACTTTTTGAGCTGCTTTAAAGTCTTCTACGGTATCGCCTATCAGGACAGATTGTTTTAAAGGAAAATTTTTGTGAGATAAAATAGTATTCAGATTTTCCACTTTTCTTTTTTCTTTAGTTGCACCAAATATAAATTCAAAATATGTTTCAAGATTTTTAAGTTTTATTAGATAAATTAACTCTTCATGAGGCGTATTTGAAACCACTGCAACAGGAATTTTTTTTCGATTTAAAAAACTTAAAAACTCTAAAATCCCATCAACTAAAGCAGCTTCGGCGACAAATTTTTTAGTTAACAACGAAAATTCTAAAGAATATTCGGCCAATTTTTTTTCCCACAAAGGTTCGGCTATATTTTGTTTTTTTAAGAGTTCTTTAAATTGATCATAACGTGAAGTACCCTTTGCACTTTCAGTATATTTTTGCATATGGTTAAAATGCTCTGGCCAACGCCTATAAAACTGCAAAAAACAGTCGCGTTTAACATTGGTAGAATCAACAATGACTCCATCAAAATCAAAAATAAACGCCTGATAAGCCAAACTAAACCTCTTTTGTTGTCACACAACTTGCATCTATCGTAGAGTGATCACTTTCGTTAAGGAAGAATTTTGTGCTAAAGCCAATTGCTATAATCCCCGCAAGAGGAGGCTCTAAACGAGTCCTGAAAAAAAACTCCCGTTTAATCAATGGCAAAAGTTTAGTTGGTCACGCCATTGATCAATGCCAAAAAAGCGAATTGTTCTCCAAAATCTATGTCAATTCAGATGATGCGGAAATTTTGAATATCGCCACTCAAGAAGGCGCATCTCCGTTTTTACGACCAAAGATTTTAGGGAGTGATGAAGTCCTTATCATCGATGTGCTTAAACAAATGACAAATGAGTTAGGTTTGAACGAAGAGCTACCCATCGGAGTGCTTTTAGCGACAAATCCTTTACGATTACCCAGTGATTTACAAAATGCTTACCAAATTTTTTTAAAAAATAAAGGACTTTGTAATGTTGTATCTGTAGGAACCTTTGAAACGCCAATTCATTTGGCTTTGAGCAAAGATCTTTCTGGAAAACTTTCCCCTGCTTTTCCCGAAAAATATCAAATAACTACAAGGTCACAAAATCATCAAACATATTATAAATTTAATGGCGCAGTACTTTTTTCTACTGTTAATATGATAAAAAAGCAGCATAACTTAATAGGAGATTTTCCTCTTGCATTTGAAATGCCATTGGAACGATCAATTGATATTGATCACGAATACCAATTTCAATTTGTAAAATACTTATTAGAAAACAAAGGATAAATTATGTGGAACGATTTTAAAGGTTTAGTAACTCCCATCATCACCACTTTTGATCAAGATGGAAATTTTCATCGGGATAATTATGTTCGTTACATTGAATACTTAGCGCAAAAAGGAATTAAAAATTTATTTTTAGTCGGCTCTTATGGCAGCTTTCCCATGCTAGATCAAAGTGAACGTAAAGAAGTTGCTAAGGTAGGAGTAGAAACAAGTCAGCGTCTAGGCTTAAAAACCATCGTGCAAATAGGATCAACATCCACGAAAGTCGCCGTCCAATTAGCGAAACATGCTGAATCTATCGGCGCTGATGCTGTCGCTTCAGTAGTCCCTTTTTATTACTCAGGAGTTGGGTATAGTGACAAAGCTTATTTAAAACACTACGAGACATTAGTGAATGAAGTCAAAATTCCTGTCCACTTTTACAATAACCCTAAAACTACTGGCTACACTCTCACTTCCGCAGTTTTTGAAAAACTGATTGATGTAGGAGTTCGAGGTGTGAAGCATACTGGCGATGTCATCGCACTTGGAGATATGCTCAATATCATCAAGAAAAAGCGAGTCTCATTTAACTTGATGCCTGGATCCGGTGCTATTTTGATGACTGGTACCATGATGGGATGCCAAGCTTGTGTAGTGGGAACTTCGAATGCCTTTCCGGAACTTTGTCATGCACTTTATGAAGCCGTCATCAAAGGTGATTTTCATAAAGCTGGTATTTTGCAGTTAAAAGTCATGAAAGCACGTGAAATTCAAGGGCGTTATAGTCTACGAGCTGCTGCTTGTTACGATTTATTAAAAATGCGGGGTCTAGACGTTGGACAACCTCGTGCTCCGTGGGCAAGCTGGGATGAAAAACAAATGGCCGAATGTAAAAATGAATTGATTGCTGAAGAACTTTTTCCCTTCGATATTTATTAAAAATTGTTTTTCAAATAAAGTTGGTACAAGTTTTTTGCCAGAATTTTTGGCAAAAAACTTGCTGCATAAAGAATTTTTCCTTTGCTGGTATGTAAAATATGTTGTGAATGTTTTCTAGCTTCTTGGGGTTGTCCCGAAAGAATGTTGCTTTTCGCCAATCCCACATGAACTTCTTCGTGTAGTTTTTTTCGAGCAAATGAATATTTAGTTTTAAAATCGGGGAAAATTTCATCATATACTTTGAGAACTTCTGCTGTTTCTTCAGCAAATTTTTCTGGAGCTCTCCAACTTAAAGAATTTTTGTGAACTCGCCATTTGGCCAAAGGTTCATTGACCATCGCTAATTTCCAACGATAGGCCAAGCGCCTAAATAAATCGCAATCGCCAATCATATTAAATCGATCATCAAAATAATAAGATAGAGAATTAAGTGCAGTTTTCCTCACTAAAACTGTTTCAAGTGAAAGGAAATAATTAATAAACAACTCATTAAAACAATCGCCAACCGCCCAATTGTGGTCTTCATAAAATCTTTTTAAATCTTTTTGATCGTTAAAAAAAATCGTATCGGAAAAAACCAAACCAACGTCACTTTGATCAAACAGAGGAATTTGTTTTTGTAATTTTGTCGGTAACCACAGATCATCACAATCTAAAAAACCGACAAACTCCCCCTTCACTTCTTTTAAGGCCAAATTACGAGCTGCATAGAGAGGAACCGTGGTCTCACCTCGAAAATATTTGAGCCGCTGGTCATACTTTTTTGCGATAGCGGCACTTTGATCTGTAGAAGCATTATCCCAGAAAATGATTTCAAAATTTTCATATGTTTGTGCAAATACAGAGTCGATTGCCTCTTTTAAGTACTTTTCACTATTGAAGCAATTCATCAAAACACTGACTAATGGTTGCTGCCTATTCACGCTGCTTTGCTCCTGAGCTGTTCGATTTCCCTTTAAACATATATACCGGCACTGGATGAGTTTTCCAGTGGATCTTCGCCTCATGCATGCAATCTTGATTCCCAAAAATCTTCGATTTGCCTCTAGGCAAACCTCATATTTTTGAAAATCAATCTCGCGTACCTGAGACAAAGCTTTCACTGGAATTCTCAACCAGCACCGGTATATAATTTGTTACATTAATGAGAAGCATCGAAAACGTCTACGGACATTATCCAAAAAGTGAAAAGGAAAATCAGGATTTTTTTCTTTCTGATAATCATTGCCGGTATTTTAGTCTTGGCCGATATGCTTTAAAAGCAGCTCTGGAAGCAATAGGGACCAA
>JBIKWR010000025.1:0-23825 GCA_044356225.1 Bacteriovoracaceae bacterium
ATGATCGTTTGTTCATTTTTTGGGCATTTACTACTTTTGCTGCTGGTTAAAAAAAATACTCATCAGCCTACAATCTCTTTGCCACCTCATTATTTAGTGGATCAAGTTTATACTCAACAAAGTTCAATTATCAAAAACCCAAAATCGAAAGCTTCGAAATCACCGTCTCTTTCGAAAAAAGTGACTCAAACGGCGATGGCTTCACAGATAAAAAATGAAACAAAAATTAAATTTCCACACTATAGTCCTCATCCCATGTATCCAGAAAATGCCAAAAAATTAGGTGCTGAAGGGCGAGTGATCATTAAAGTTTCTTCCGGAAAAGATGGTAAAATAAAAGATGCTTTTGTTTACAGTTCGAGTACATATTCATTATTAGATGAAGCTGCGCTTGCAGTCTTAAAAACTTGGGTAGTTGATCCAGATCAAACTTTTTTAGTACCCATCACATTTGTCTTAAATAAAAAATAAAGAAATTTAAGATGAGAAAAGTCTCAAAAAAAAAGACCTACTAAAAACCCTCTCCCCAAGGTTCTTAATAGGTCCTTTAACCTTAATAAGCGCTACACTTCTAAGGTCATAGGGTTATTTTATCTGAATTTATTATTTTTAAAGATCTATTTGATTAAGAGAATCAAGTATTTTTTTTAATGTGAGAGATTTCAATATCTTACTAAGTGTCTAGCAATAATTATTTGCCCTCAGGTCTCTGTGATGGTGCCACAAAAAATTTGCATGCAATTGCTAAAGCTCTAACTTTACAACTCAATCCTCGCACCATGATTGATGCTATTTTCACTGGTAAACTCCTCAAAGGTTCCCGATGTTTTTGCTCAGGTTATTTTTCTGTTTTACCGATAAGTTTTTACGGAGAAAATACCTATGTTTACTCGCTTAAAGTTCTGCATGCTACTTTTATTTGTAGTCTCTGGTTGCTTTAGTTTAAACACAAAGCTCAATGGCAAAATTACCATTCATCAAAAAAATTTAACTGGCTTAAGGATCATCACCGATAAAGGTGGGCGCCAGCAGTTTGTCGATGGAGAGGTTATTCAGTTGCAAATTTTAGGAAAAAGAAAAATCGTGGTAAAAAGATCGAGCGATAGTGATTTTTGGCCAGTTCAAATGCGCGCCAGTTTAAAACCTTTTCAAAAAGCTGACTCACTCTATTTAACATCTAAGGAAACAGGTCAGAGATATGATATGAATTTTTTGCGAGAACAAAAGTTGTTATCCAGCAAAAAAGAAGAAAGATTTCTAGAGTGTTGGTTTAAACAAAAAACTCGCTCAATAGCTTCTGAAGACCGGATTGTCGAAGGTGAGCAAATGATTAAAGGTCGACAGAAAGGCTTAGTTCAAATCGATACTTATCAAGAGTTTATTAATGTTGATTTTTATGAAGCTCAAACAATGTCACCCTCTAAAGAGAAAAAAGTGGCGTCATTTACATCTGACCCCATAATTATCGATAAAGTTAAAACCCTTGAGATTTTTGAAGAGTGTGAATAAAAGACCTATCATCTGATTCTTCTCAGAAAACAACTTGACCATATTATTAAGGATTTTATAGACTCCATCACACAACTGGGGTGCCAAATTTTTTTTGGCTGAGATTATACCCATTGAACCTGTGAGATCATGCTCGCGAAGGGAGTCGTTATGTCCAAAACTGTTCCAGTTTTAAACCCCACTTTAGACATTAGAAGTATTTTGAGTCCCTTCGATTGGATGGTTTTTTTTGCCATTCTCTTAATCACATTGGCGGCGATCGTTTATGGTGAGGTACTCAAACGACGAGCTGAGCTTAAGACTAAAGAAAGTTTTTTAGATTATTTATTGTTTGGACGGCAGTTAACCTTGCCTCTCTTTGTCGCAACTCTCGTCGCTACTTGGTACGGTGGAATTTTTGGTGTGACACAAATTAGTTTTGAATATGGAATTTATAATTTCATCACTCAAGGCGTTTTTTGGTACGGAACATATCTTCTCTTTGCTTTGGTATTAGTTGATAAAGTGAGAAAATATCAAGCAGTTACTTTGCCTGACTTAGTAGGACAAATGTTTGGTCCAAAGTCTGAAAAACTTAGTGCCCTCTTTAACTTTATTAATGTTATCCCCGTCGCCTATACCATTTCCATAGGGTTATTATTGCAAGCACTTTTTGGTGGATCACTGATAGTTATGTCAACCATCGGTGTTCTTTTTGTTGTTATCTATAGTTGGTTTGGTGGATTTAGGGCGGTGGTTTTATCTGATGTGGTTCAATTTATTGTCATGTGTTTAGCCGTTTTATTAGTGCTCATTTATTCCGTCGATATCTTTGGAGGTATCGGTTTTTTAAAAGCGAATTTGCCTTCTCAACATTTTAGTATTCTTGGGGGGCATGGAATTTTAACCACCTTAAGTTGGGGGCTCATTGCACTCAGTACATTAGTAGATCCTAACTTTTATCAACGCATTTTTGCCGCTCAAACAACCAAAACTGCACGTAATGGAATTCTCATTTCTACAGTCATTTGGTTTTGTTTTGATATTTGTACAACCGCGGGAGGAATGTATGCCAGAGCGGTTATTCCCGAGGCCGATTCAGCGCAAGCTTATTTAATTTATGCTTTACAAATTTTACCCGATGGTGTGAGAGGTTTTTTTCTGGCAGGAGTTGCCGCAACTATTTTATCTACATTAGATTCATTCATTTTTATTGCCGGAACTACTTTCTCTTATGATTTATTACCTAAAAAGTGGAAAAATAAAGTACTGTTCAATCATTTATCGAACTTGTTGGCCGCCATCATTTCTATAATCTTAGCTTCAATGTTTTCAGGGGATATTAAAAGCGTTTGGAAAACGTTGGGAAGTTATTCAGCGGCTTGTCTGTTAGTTCCTATCATGTGTGGTCATTTGTTTCCTGGTAAAATTTCAGATCGTCAGTTTTTTTATTCAGGAATTATTGGGGCCATCGCTACCACTTATTGGCGTCATTGGAGTCAATCTAGTTTAGATGAAATCTATATTGGTTCATTGGCGACTTTGGTAAGTTTAATTATTTGGACATTGATCAGAAATAAAAGCAAAATATACTCATAAATACTTTTGTGATACATTCTATCTATGAAACCAGATTTATACCCAACTCGTCCGCAAATACTTTGGGACCAATTTTATCAGTTTACTTTACATCCTAGGCCCTCAAAAAAAGAAGACCAGATAAGAAAGTACATTATAACTTTGGCACAAAAAAACAAAATTCCTTATAGGCTAGATCAACAAGGAAATTTGGCTTTATTTGTACCGGCTTCAAAAGGTTATGAATCAGCTCCATCAGTGCTCATTCAGAACCATTTGGATATGGTTTGTGATGCTCTTCCCGGGAAAAAAATAAATTTTGAGACCGATGGCCTTCAACTAAAAATTCAAGATGATTGGTTATTGGCCCAAGATACTACTTTGGGGGCAGATAATGGTTTAGGATGTGCTGCCGCATTAGCGCTAATATTAGATGAAAAAGTGATTCATCCCAAGCTAGAAATCTTATTTACTGTCGATGAGGAAACGGGATTAGGTGGTGCTCTCAATTTATCGATTGAGGAATTAGGTTTGGTTTCAGAAACCATGATAAATTTAGATACGGAAGATTGGGGAATTTTGTATGTCGGCTGTGCTGGTGGATTTGAACAAGAATTTACTAAAGATATTGTTTTAGTAGAAACAAATCATTCAACATGTTTGCAGTTTGAAATTACAGGACTTTGTGGTGGACATTCCGGAATAGAAATTCATCTTCAACATGGCAACGCTATTAAATTGATGATTCAAGCTTTAACAGAGCTTGAACCTTTGGGCATTGAACTGATGGAAATGCGTGGAGGCAAGGCCCATAACATCATTCCTCGAGATGCTTTAGCTCTATTTACGGCACCAGATTCTCAAATAGAAAAAATTGAAAATAAAATTTTAGAAATTGAAAAAATATGGAAGGCGATACTCCCTAAGGCTGATCAAAATTTAAAAATTAAGATTAAAAAAATTGAAACTTTGAATAAAAAGAAAGTAATGAGTAAAAAAGACTTTAAGCATTTTTTATCTTTTCATCATCTATTCCCCAACGGTGCTCATTTGTTTGATTGGCGTTCGACGGAATTATTAGTCTCAGTCAGTAATAACTTAGCGATTAGTTTATTTGTAAATGAAAAACTTTATACCTTGAGTTCAACACGTTTTCTAGATCGTCCCCAGTCGAATTTTCTTTTAGATAAGTATCATTCGTTAGCAGAACATTTTAACTATCATCTTAACATAGATACAGGATATCCAAGTTGGAAACCTATTTTTGATTCTCCCGTAGTGAATCTAGTCAAATCACAGTATGAAATATTGTACGGTGAAACTCCTAATGTAGCGGCGATCCATGCGGGCTTAGAGTGCGGAATAATTAAAGACAAAATGCCCGATGTCGACATTGTTTCATTTGGTCCCACCATCAAGGGGGCCCATTCCCCAACAGAAAGAGTGCACATTCCGAGTGTCGAAAAATTTTGGACTTTGTTATTAGCAGTGATGAAAAAGTTGGCCCAAGTCAATCAGCAACCATAATACTAATTTAAGGGATAATGAAAAAAATCATTGGGCAATTTTTACAAGAATTTTATCACCATGTTTTTCAAGGTTTCAAATTATATTATCGAAGGCATGGTGCCGTGCTGGCGAGTTCGGCAACATTTTATGGAATATTAAGTTCGATTCCTTTTCTCATGATCTTAACGGCATTAATTGGAATGACTATTAACAATAATGATCAAGCTAGCAGTCAAGTGATCATCTTTATCAAAGAGAATTTCCCGGAAATTTCGCCTTGGATAATGGAAAAACTAAATGCCATTGTCCAATTCAATTTAAGAAAAGATCAAACACTAAGTTTTTTTAATCTCTTCATGTTATTAATTTTTAGTTTAGGTTTTTTTCAATCACTTATGACTTCAATAGAAATTTTAAAAGATGAGCCACAAAAATTTAAAGCTCTCTCTAAATTAAAAGCTTTTTTAGGTTTAATAATTACGATGATGTTTATTTTTATATTGAGTTTTTTTATACCAGTATTAACAAATCTCATTTACTTGATTCACCACAATCCATTTTTTGATCAACTCGTTGAGGCCGCACCCGTTTTAAAGTTTTTTATTTATTACTCTCAAACAGTCAGTATTAAAATTATTTTATTAGCAAAATCAAATATCGTTCACGGTTCAATATTTTTTCTTTATTTTGTTTTTTTATATCATTGGCTTTTTTCATACTCATTGTCTTATCGAAATTGTTTTTGGGGAGCATTGATCTTTTCAACTTTGATCATCATCGGGAAGTTTGCTTTTTTTCAGTACCTAAAAATATTTAAATCAACGGTAGCCTCCAGTTACGGGGATTTCTATGCGTTGCTGGTTATTGTTATTTGGATCTATTATGTTTTGTCGGCATTTTTTTATGGCGCTTGTGTAACCTTGGTTAGTCACCGCGCAGGCGATAAGAGCTTTCAAAATAAAAGCTGAGTTAACCACTATTGAGGGAGAAAAATATGATCAGGTTTGCGATTTGGATTTATGTCATTATTTTAATCACAGATACCGTTTTGTCCTACGTTCCTCAATCAAAAAATTGGCCATGGACGAGTAAGATCAAAAAACTAGCGGACTTCAGCTGCCAACCAGTGAGAAAGTATCTTCCACCGAATCAACCTGTGGATTTTTCTCCTTTGGTCGTAATCGTTTTTTTACAGCTACTCATCTTGTTTTGGTAAAAGTTGTCATATCGGTTGATGGTTCCTACAATAGAATAAAGACAATACTGGATTCAAGGAAGGAATCATGCAAATTCGACCAAACGATGAAATGGAATTTTTGGTCAAGCAAACGCTTGAACTAAAAGAAAAATTCAGAGGTCGAAATCCTTTTCAGCAAGAGTTACCTTTTAATAAAAATCAAAATGATCAAGAAGAAGATGCCACTTTAAGTGGTGAAAATCTGACGAATGATTTTGATCACCATTTTTTTAAAAATGACGAATTCATAGAGGAATCAAGCTCTGTTCCAGAAATGCCCGGCTTACTTTACCGAATTGATTTTGGAGTAAGTACTTTTTGTATCAGAGGTTATGCTTGTGAAAACATGTCTAAGTCATGTCAAGAATTGGCGAATGGAAACGAAGAGATAATCAAAGCACTTAAATTACCTGATAATGCCGATGAAAATAGTTATACCGTCCAATATTACCCAACAGAATATAAAGAGTTAGCAGAAGTGGTTTGTGAGCAGTTGATTAATCAACGATTTCCCATTTATGAAGATCGACTCTGTAATTTAAGTGATCCAGGTTTTAGTTGGTGGATGGAAGAAGGACCACGTTTTTTTCGAATTTATTTTAAATCTCGAGGACTGTCGATCAATGATCGATTAATTAGGCTTGGCCCATTGGGTGATTGTCGATTGGCGGCGAAACGAATTGCCAAGGCCGCTTCCTCACTCGGGGATTTGTTTCCACTCAATGAATTTGCCTGTACAGAATCAGTATTGGAAGTTGGCTGCAGTGTCGCCAATCATGCCCATTTTGAAGTTTTTAAGAATATCTTTTTGCATGGAGAAGCTCCTGCTCAAATGTATCAATTATTAGAAGGGCAAATGGAGAGAACCTTGTATTATTATTTAGCCGAAGTGGCAGTTTTAAGAAGATTTTGGAAAGAGGTTGAGTCGCAAATTAGTTTTCATCTGCAATCGTTAAAAAGGTTGGAGTAGAAATCCGACCTTTATTGTCAATCAAGTCATGCTGAAAAAAAACTGAGTTTAAGTTAAAATAATTATATGAATAATCCTCAATTTCAAAATGAAACAAGAACGATTGGAAGTGATCAACTAAGAAAAGCGATTGAACGTAATCGTGCCAAAGTTCTAAAGCAGTCAGACGATTCTTTCAACACAATTAAAGTTGATAAAAAGGAAGCCCATCAAGCGACTCGCCAGCAGTTTAAAAAGATTGAAGATATCCCCATTTTTGACCACCGAATAAGGAGTGTTAATAAGCCGAGTGCTAGTAAGATCAAAAAATTTAAATTTTTACAATTTTTGGCCAAAAAAAAATTTTTAGTAATTTTGGGCTGGATGTTTAACTTATTTTTGTTAACGAGACTATTTTTTTCCGACAACGGCGTGATTGATTATTATCAAATGGCCAAAATTTTAAATGATCAGCAAAATGATATATTAAAATTAGAAGTAGAGAATTTGGCGATTAATAAAGAAATTTCAACCATCAAAACTGATCGTAGTTATCAGAAAAAGCTGGTCAGAGATCATCTTGGGTTTATTGAACAGGATGAATACTTGGTAATATTTGCGAAAGAGACTTCGAATTAGATTCATGCCATTTAAAGGTATCACCTTTTTTAATTTTTTTTGAGATTGGTGAACTCGACTTAAATTCCAATACATGCATAGCTAGATAAACTTGAGTTTGGTAAATCGGAAGTGGCCCTCCTCGACCTTTATGATGTGGGACATTTTTCTCTACGTCTAAGACTGTTAAGTTGCGATCGAGAAAATAAATATCAAGATCAAAATGAGTATCGGGCATCCAAAATCTTCTAGGACCCTCATGGGAATAGAGAAAGAGCATGCCATGATTTTCTGGAAAATCTTTTTCTGGTTTTCCACTGAGTCCCTGAGTCATATCTTCTGGAGTGATCGCTAGATGAATGACAACTTCGTCATCATAAGGAGTCACCAATTTTATCTTCGATAAATGAGGATAGGGATCCATTTCACTTTTGAAGCAACCATGATTGATGGTCATCAAAAAAATGAATAAGAGTAAGGAAAAGATCTGATTATTCATATGATTACTCTCAGATATGCTCCGATGCAGCACCATAATACTGGGCTTTTTCAATTGTTATGCTATAATGGCCATGCTTGAATTTCCTCATGGATCTTCGTCTCATGCACATTATCTTGATTCTCAAAAGTATTCGATTTGCCAAAAAGCAGACCTAATACTTGAGCGAATAAGTTAGTACTTTAGAGATAAATAGTTCATGGGAAAATACTAACAGCACTAGTTGTTAATGACTATTCTATAGCGGTGCTGGTTGAGATTTCCAGTGAAAGCATTGCCTCAGGTGCGCGAGATTGATTTACAAAAAGATGAGGTTTGCCTAAAGGCAAATCGAATACTTTTGAGAATCAAGATTGCGTGCATGTGGCGAAGATCCACTGGAAATCTCATTCAGTATCGCTATGTATCATTTTTTTTTGGCAGGGCAATCTTATGGTTATCGCCGGACTTTTAAAAACACATTCTTGTGGTGAACTTAATCGCTCACACGTAGGGCAAACAGTGACTCTTTGTGGATGGGTAAATAAATCTCGAGATTTGGGAGGACTGCATTTTAAAGATGTTCGAGATAAATACGGTCTTACTCAGTTAAACTTTTCTCAGTACCAAGGGTCGACTAATGTGGCACTAGAATCCACTATCCTAGCGAAAGGGGTGGTGCAAGAGCGTCCGAAAGAGGCCTTCAATAAAGAAATGGAAACTGGTGAAGTTGAGATTTTGGTAAACCATTTTCAAATTTTGTCGGAATCAGATAAAGATAAGTTACCATTTTTGCCTACAGGTAAAATTGAAGCAGGAGAAGATTTAAGATTAAAATATCGATATCTTGATTTACGCTCTCCAAGGCTTCAAAATATTTTAAAATTAAGATCCAACACTGCTCAAGTTGTTCGAAAAATTTTACACCAACTAAACTTTGTAGAAGTTGAAACTCCAATCCTCTATAAATCAACTCCAGAGGGTGCTAGGGATTATGTGGTGCCATCGAGAGTTCATCCTGGCCATGTTTATGCTCTTCCACAATCACCTCAAACATTAAAACAGTTATTAATGATTGGAGGAACTGATAAGTATTTTCAAATTGTAAAATGTTTTCGAGATGAAGATTTGCGAGCTGATCGCCAACCAGAGTTTTCTCAAATTGATATTGAAGTGAGTTTTGCAACTCAAACTTATATCAAGAATCTTGTGACTGAGATGATTAAGCAGATCTTTAAACTTCCTGAAAATTATCAGTTAGAATCCATGACCTATCAACAAGCGGTCGAAGAATACGGAAGTGATAAACCTGATTTTCGATTTGATTTAAAGCATATGAATGTGGGTTCATGTTTTAAAGGAAGTGGCTTTCAGTTGTTTGAACAAATCGTTGCTGAAAATGGATTGGTTAAGGCCATTTTTGTTCCCCAGAGTTTGGGTTCTTTGGCGCGTAAAGATATCGATTTATTGGTAGATGTGGTTAAACCTTTTGGTGGAAAAGGGGTGGCATTTTTAAAATGTGATCACGAAGGACGAACTGGAAGCTTGGCCAAATTTGTTACGGATGAAATTTATAAAAAATTAAAATCAAAAAATCCCCAAAATGACGGTGATGAAAATGGTTTATGGCTGTTCTGTGCCGATAAGAATCCCGACTTGGCCCACTCCATGGCGGATGCTGTTCGCCGACATTTAGGACATAAACTTAAATTGATCAAAGATGAAATTAATTTTAAATGGATTATCGATTTTCCACTTTTAGAGTATGTTCCTGATGAAAAACGATTTGTCGCCAGACACCATCCTTTCACTAGTCCACATCCACAAGATATGGATAAATTTTTATCAGGCAGTCATCAAGACTTGATAGATTGTCGAGCTGATGCTTATGATTTAGTTTGCAATGGATATGAATTGGCCGGTGGATCTGTCAGAATTTTTCAAAACCATGTGCAAAAAAAGATGTTTGAAGTTCTTGGTATGTCGGAAGAAGAGACTAAAAAACAGTTTGGATTTTTTCTAGAGGCCTTGCAATATGGTGTTCCTCCTCATGCAGGATGTGCCTTTGGTTTTGATCGAATGATTATGATGTTGGCAAAAACAGATAATATTAGAGATGTGATCGCATTTCCTAAGACCGCAACCGCTTCTGATTTAATGTCTTCTTGTCCATCAACTCCAAGCAAAGCGCAAACGGATGAATTGCATTTCACTTGGTTAAAATAAGATGTTAAATCGAGTCGATTCAGTATGTGATGAAGTTTTTCAATGTTGGGGAAAAATGGAACTGGATATTTGAGAAATTACCAATGTTCCATCTTCTGTAAAAATATTAACTTGAAAAATCATTTCTAGGTTTTTTTCATTCGGTATATAAGAGTACTCGAGTGAACATTGCATAAGCGGAGTTCCAGTTTGAAACTCTTCGAGTTGGCATATTTTTGAATTTTCATCTAGTTTTATTTGTCCGTGACCTTTAATGATTGTCAACTCCGCATAATATTTCTGAATAAAAGGATTATTTGATCGGAGAAAAACTTCAAAATGTTGAGTGTTGTATTGATTTACTAATTTAATTTTTGGCATAGTTAAATAACCTAAATTGAGACGAAATTTTGAGTTGGCCCAAATTTTTTGGTTGATGATTTTTCTAACTTCATTATACTCATCACCCCTTTTTTCAAGTAATGAAAAAACTGTTTCTCCTTGTTCGTTGACTTGTAACAAATCGGCTTTGGCTTCAATGAGATATTTTACCACTTCTTGATTCTTGGCCAGAGTTGCCAAAATAATCGCAGTATCACCATTTGGATTTTGGAAATTAATATTTGCTCCGGCTTCGATTAAGGTATGCATTTCATTCCTACTGGTTTTTGAAATCTGGGCCTTGAGAATAAAAATCTGATTTAATTGATTTACACTTAACTTATGTACATCAGTGGCGTGAGCATCCGTTTTTGATCCATCAGTAAAATCATTTGAAAGATCGGATAGGGAATTTTGTTGATCAGTTATTTCTGATTCGATTGCGAAGGATCCATTTTTATCTAATTGAGGTTCATGACTATTTTCATCTTGAGAAGATTTTTCAATCGCTGTATTCATTGCAAAATCTAATGCCATTTGAGAATTTTCTTGGAAGTCATTTTGATTTTCTTGATATTCGGTACAAGAAATGATCAAAAAACTCATCGCGATAATACTCGACCAATAAATGGATTTACTTCTCGCAAGGATTAAGTACAAATTAAAAAACATACTTTCCTTTAATTTCTGGTGGTGAAGGTTGGTATTTTTAAAACTGGTAGCATGATGTGTTGTTACGAACAAGGTTTTGGCAAGTTTTTACATACTGAATAAGAGGGATTAAATGATCGATCGTTTGATCGTAAAATGTAATAAAATTAGGAGCTTGAGTGCTGAATTAAGCAGCATCATTTTGTGAATGGTCATTGGCGCTAGCGATGAGAAGTGGTTGTTGGAGAGTTAGTTCAAAGGCCTCTTTTTCCGCGATTAAGGTATGAATCACGTTTAATGGGAGCGTTTGTGATTGTGAAAAATAATCTTGAAATCCACGGCAATCTTTGGAAAAAAAACAAATAAAAAATCCTAAAAATTTTGATGGTCCCATGATTAAAACGTAACTCAATGATCGACTTAAACACTGAGAAAAAGTTAATTCTAAGTTTTCTTTTTTAGGATTTTGTAAAAATGAATTAGGTACAACATAAAGCTTGAAAAATAATTTACCGGGTGTTGTCCCCGACAAAAGATAATAACTAAAAAAGAAATATCCAGATGAAATAACTAACAAAAGAATAAGATCAATTTCATGAAAACGAGATGTAACTTGATATCGAAGTGGTATGGGCCAATGATAAAAAAATTTATTAAGAAATGAAAAATACATCGTGCTTAGGAGCGCTTTGGTTACTCCAATCAAAAAAAGATCGATAAAAAAAGCTTTGATTCTCAAAAAGAGAATTTGATTTTTAGTCCAAGGTTTTTGAACTTTGATGGTTGGCTTGCTTTCTAAGTTAGGCTCCATTTTCTTCTTATCGGTTAGTGAAGAAAATCCTGTAAATCTTTTAACTGCTGAAAAGCTTGTAAGGGGGTAGTATTGTTGAGGTCGATAGATTTAAGCTTGTTTGTAATATTAAAACTTGGTTCGATTTCCTCTTTAAACTCAAACAAACTTGGTTGAGTCGATCTTACTTGCTCGTTTTCTAGTAAACTTTTTCGATCTTTTTGGTCAAGTATCGCCAGCATTTGTCGACCTCTGCTTAGGACTGATGTTGGGAGCCCCGCCATCTTGGCCACATGAAGACCAAAGGATTGGTTAGCACCTTGTTCGATTAACTGATAATGAAAAACCACGGTTCCATTTTCTAAACTGGTTTTTACCGTAAAATTTTTAGCTCCAGGCAATTGCTCCACTAGATCAATCAGCTCATGATAGTGAGTAGAAAATAACGTTAGCGCTTTGATTTCGTTTACAAAATATTCGACCAACGACCAGGCAATCGCAAGGCCATCAAACGTCGATGTTCCTCTTCCCACTTCATCTAAAACGATCAGAGATTTATCTGTAGCATGGCGGAGTATTTCTGCTGTTTCCGCCATCTCGACCATAAATGTCGATTGTCCTTTTAAAATATCATCCGAGGCCCCTAAACGACTGAAAATAAAATCACAAAGACCAACGGTCGCTTGTTTGGCCGGAACAAAACTGCCAATTTGGGTAAGAAATTGAATGATCGCCATTTCTCTCATCACCGTGGTTTTTCCGGCCATGTTCGGGCCAGTAATTAATGCAAAATACTCGTCTTGATTTAATTTCAAGTTGTGACCGACAAATCGATCTTTTAAGCTATTTTTGATCAGAGGATGCCAGCCTAGTTTTACGTCAAGAATTTTTTTATGCTCTTCAACCTGAGGGCAAGAAAAATTTTCATTAAACGTAACCCAGGCCATCGCCTGTAAAGCATCAATATGTCCTAAGGTTTCTGCCAGTTGAATAAATTCAAAAGATTTAAGGGATACATTAACAATTAAATTTTTAAAAATCTCTTTTTCTAATTGTAGTAATTTTTCCTTGGCATGGAGGACTTCTTTTTCAAAAGAGCTCAATTCATCGGTCATGAATCGTTCAGTATTAACTAAAGTTTGCTGCCTTTTGAAATTCGACGGTAATTTATCAGCATGACTTTTTGAAACCTCAATGAAATATCCATTAAGATTATTATACTTAATTTTTAACTTCGAGATTTTGGCCTGGGCCTTATACTTTTCTTCCAATTTGAGAAGTTCTTCATGCGCATTTTGGCTTAGCTTGTAAAGACGGTCACGCGTCTTATCGGCACCGTTTTTTATCAGATTGCCTTTATCTAAATGCGCTCCCAGTTCATCATTGAGAGTGTTGAGTATCTCATCTTGAATGAGTTTAAAAATATTACGTAAAGATGGTTGCGGATAGATCAATTTAATTTCAGCGATATCTTTTAACTCTTGTAACTCTTGAATTTTTTCAAACTGATTTACTAAAATAAAATACACTTCAATGGTCTGAGCAAGATTGAGTAAATCCTGAGCGGATACTTTTCCTGTTGAAACCTTCGCTAAAATTCTTTCAATATCTCGAACTTTTTTTAATTCTTCACGAATAAGTTCAAGTTGATCGATCTTTCCTAAAAATCCTGCAATGATTTTTTGTCGTTCGAGTATTTTCTTTTTATCGATTAATGGATGCAGGAAAATATTTCTCAAGGATCGATAACCCATAGTAGAAAGAGTGCGATCAAAAAAACCTAAGAGTGAATCTTGGGATTGACCACGATAAGTGTGGTGTTTGGGAAGAATTTCTAATCCCATGAGGGTATTTTGAGAAATATTGAGCCGTTTTTCATGTCCAATAAATCGAAAGGGTTTGATATGAAAAAGTTTTTCAATCGATTGCGTTGAAACTAAATAAAAGGCCAGTGCCGCCATTGGACAGAGGAGCTCTGGATGTAACTTTATAATCTCGTCGCGTTCAAAGTTGGGAATTAACTTTTCTATATATTTTTTGAACTCTTTATTCTTTTTTACTTCAAAATAATCTTGATCGATAAAAGTAGTCAGTGTCTGAAGCTCTTGAAGACAATTTTTTATAAGTCCTTGATCATCCCATTGGCCAAGGTACGCCAGCATTTCTTTCGGATGATGTAGCTTGAGCTTATCGATTAAATCAGCTTGACTAGATAAGACATGTCCAAAAAAATTACCATTAGTAAAATCGAGAAAGATCACATGGTATTGATGATTAAAAAAATGGGCACTGGCCAGATAATATCCACTTTTTTCTTCGGTTTTATTAAGATCAAAAGGGATGGCCGGGCCAACTATTTGAGTGACTGCTCTTTTAACAATCCCCTTGGCCATCGTAGGATCTTCAATTTGCTCACAAATCGCTGCTTTAAGTCCAGCTTGGGTAATTTTATCAATATAGGTATTGGCAGCGTGATGAGGAATGCCGGCCATGAGAATAGGATGCTCTCCTAATTTTCCTCTGCTAGTCAAAGTAATGTTTAAAAGTTTAGAAACATCTTTGGCATCATCAAAAAAAACTTCATAAAAATCACCCATGCGAAAAAGTAAAATCGTTTCAGGAAAATTTTTTTTTATTTCCACATATTGCGCCATCATCGGTGTTAACTTGACGCCTGAGGCAACAATTTTATTTAATTCTCCAACTAGCATGCGATTTTTTTACCATTAAATGAAATGACCGGCTAGATATAGCGTCTAGGATTTACTAATAAGTTTCCAACAAATAGACCGGTGACAATGCCAATAGCTTGAAATAAGATTTGTATGCCAAGTTGAATCCCTAGCAGTGTTTCTTGATCAGCAAAAAAACTCAAACTTTGAAAGCTTAGACTACCAGGAACTAAAAAAATAATTCCCGGGAGAGTCATTAAACTAGATGGGCGATTATTTATTCTGGCATACAAATTACTTGCCGAGCTGGTGACTAAGGCGCCAAAAAATGGACCAACCGCTACTCCTAAATAGACGATTCCGGTTTTGGCGGCCAAGAGGCTGATCACACTAGCAAGTGTGATCCACATGTAATCCTTCATTCTCGCCTTAAAACAAATGACCATGCCGAATGCAGCAATCAATACACTTAAAAAGACTAAGATAAATGGCGGATCCTGTCCGCGCAACATCGATAGAGTAAAATGAAAAGGAAGGACTTTTTGAATCAATGTAAATCCCAATAAAAATCCAAAAAGTAGTTTAAGCAAAGTCACTAAGGCATCCATCAATTTGGCAGTTCCGGACGCCAAGTGCTTCATTGCTAACTCGGCAATCGCCATGGTGAGCATTAACCCTGGCATTAAAACAATCATCACGGAAATAAGCATGCGATAAGGATTTATTTGTGGAAAAAATGAATATAAAAAAAAGCAAAATAATGAACTGAAAAGTGCGGCCACTAATTCGGTTAAATTATTCAGGCTTTTGGAATAATTAAATCTTTCAAATATTGCTCCGACAACAAAACCCAATAAAAATGAAAATAATAGTTCATAATTTGTTCCACCGAAAATTAAATTTAGAGAAAGTGAAATGATGGCAAAACCAAGCGGTGTGACAATCCCACCATAAAGATCTGGCTTACTGACAATTTGGGTTAATTGATTTTGTGCTTGTTCGATGGATACATTTTTAGCAATTAAATTATTGAGCAGTTCATCCACAGAGCAGAGTTTATCCAAGTTTTCATGACCTGGCTCAACTCGCAGCATTTCGACATAGGAATTTTCCACTGATTTAACTGTGGCCATAATCATAGTTGGCGTTACAAAAAACTGTGCATCAAGTGCTAGCGATTTACAAAGTGCATGCATGGCACTTTCTAAACGATAAGAACTGGTACCATAATGGTGCAAAGCCTTGGCGACATCTAAGACAAAAACAATATTTTTTTCCATGATAAATCATTATAACATTTCTGGAATAAATGACCATTCTTCACTACGAGTATTATAGAATATTTGTTTCATCGAGGTTATTGAGAGAGTTTGAATATTCGCGAAAGATTGGTTTATTGAATAAAATTGCTCGTATTAGTCAGCGATGATTTTTTTTGATTAAGAAATTGATTAAGATTTTTTTATAGAAACAAGGAAAATATGGATCAGAGACTTTGATTTGAGTTTAAGATCAGGCTTAGAGTCTTGATTGTGATCAAAATCTCTAAACCTTTTTTTGAAGCTAACTTTCATAACTAACTTACGATATTGGTTAAGCAATTATCTCTAATCATTTCTCATCTTCAAATGAAAAAAAATGAATGTTATTTAAAGAAAGATCAAATAGCTGAAACAGTTTACTTTTAATGCCTGTCTCATCCATAAACTGTCGAACTGCCAGAAGATAGAAATCGCCGAGTTGAGTTTTATCATACAAATGAGCGTAATCAATTAATATAACCCTTAATTTAGCTAAATACCTTTGCCTTGCAGCTTCAATTTCTGATTGATGTTGAGTTAATCCTGGAAATAGTTCCCAGCGAATCAAGGGAATGTCTAATGTTTCTAAGTTGATATTTTTAACTAACTGAATTCCAGGGAACATTGCTTTTAAATCATGAGTCTTTTCTAGCAAGATGGTATTTAGTGAAACTGTTTCAGAGGGAAATGTCCCTTGCATAAAGTGAATCATCATCAATATTTTTTCCATGTGTCTGAATGGATCCGTTCCAAACATTTGGAGATCTAATTCAAGGTCATCAGATTTTGAAACTGAGCTAAATGCATCATTTGAACTCGCAACTTCATAACGATCTCGATAGCTATAATCAATTTCTTTATTACCTTTTATTTCGACTAAACCAAGCATATCGTTTAAGCCAATTAAAGTTCTTAAATTCTCCATTTGTTCGGCCACATCTGAGTTTGTAGTATCATAAATCAGTGTCGTCTTTACATGATTTGGAAGATCAAAACTCTCTAATTTAGAATGATCTAGATCCCATTCTAAATATGTTTGCCGACTAATAAAGCCCATCCAATCAGAGATACTGTTAAAAATATAATATTTCTTACCTTGAGTAGAAGAAACTGTAACCTTAATGGCCTTTAATAAAGGTATATTGTCTTTGGTGCGAGTAAATGGATTAGCAAAAATTTTCATCCATGAGGAAATACCGTGATCAACAAATCCATTTTTTACAAGTAAGTCTGCAATAAATTGAGGAAATCCACTTTCTACTAAGACTTGTTTCTTGGACTTTGACGTTGCAAGATTCATTGAGGTTATATTACCTTCCATTCCAATGACCGTTATTAGTCCTTGCAATTGCTGTTCTGTTAAATCAAAGTTTGAATAATCTTCTGTGTCACTTGTTGATAGTTGATGTAAAAAACGCTGGATTCTTAAAATTTTTATTGATGTTGGTAAAATACCAGATGCATAGGCTTTTCTGAATAATTTATAATAATCAAATTTTTCTGATGATGGAATAAACAAAGCTGCTGCGATAGCATAATCTCGCTTATGGGAATCAATGCCTTTATGATCTAGATCTTGTGTTCCTGAGATACTCTTTGGAGCACCAACAAGATTAAGTTCTGTTTGAGGTTTAGGAAATAAAGGGGACTCTAAAAGTAAGGAGGCCACTTCGCTATTAAATCCAGCTTCTTCTAACATTAAACGAACCACTGTTTTACCGTAATTAGATGATCCAATTTTTTTACTATATTGTATGGCCGTAGAAAGTGTACCCAACTCATGGGATGTAAGTTGTATCTCAATTCCAGTCAATTCAGAAATAAACCAGTTAAAAAATGCAGGAGTAAACCTTTTATTTGCAAGAACAGGAGAGATGTTTAAATCTAGTTGATAATGCTTCCCTATACTTGATTGATCATGACGAATTTCTATAATCCAATTATTAGTTTTTGCCAATTTTAATGCTTTAATGATTTCTGAATTTGAGGCCGACATTTTTTTTGTTGGCCTTGGTTGTAGGGAATTCCTATCCGTAATTGCTGATTGAAATGTTTCATAAGCTGTCATAGCATTTATTTTATTTTCATTTATTTCTTGATTAACCCTATTAACCCTTTCTTGTTTCTTTATATCAACTTCTTCACTCACCATCTCTTTAAGCTGATCTATCACCTCTTGGTTGACACCTAAATCTTTTAGCCTCTGTTCGTAGACCGAAACCGAACTTGTATGATCAATATCTTTACGAATATGGGCAAACAAAAGAGGTAGCACCGTCTGATCAAAATCTTTTTGACTGCCGTTGCCAATCATTTCATCCAGTAATGGATTCGATTCTAGATTCATTTGCATTAATGCACGCTTAAATTTTATAAACGACTGCGCGATTTGATGGGGACCAAGTTCTCCTAGATCGAGAATAACAGCACCTGAGCGTGCATAAAAAGCATGATGGTTATTAGTCTGTTTAAATTCTTCCATCGCCGCAAAAATTCCTTCATGGAAATCCGCTAACTCAGAACCTAGCGCAATCGCTTTATAGCGTCCCCCGACAAACATCAATCCCAACATGTAAGGGGCCGAACTGATACTGGTGCGACCAAAATGGCCAAAGATAGAGCCAGGCATGGTAGTCACAAAACTTACAAAATCACCATTTTCATGCTCTAAAAGATAGTCGGCAAAATGATCAAGAGTGCTCATGGCACCAAGAGCAGTATTCATCGCCAGCCATCTTGGAGCTAAAAATTTTAAAGTTTCAGGACTAACTTTCCGGGTGAGCAGCAAAGGAGTTCCGACCAATAGAGTATTAGTGGCCAGTCCCATGAATCCGGCACTCGTATCGCTAAACTGATGAGACCATCGCGCCACTTTTTCCGCCATTCCTGTGGCATTATAGGCCTCATAAAAACCTAACCCTAATCCTAACTTTAAAGCGGTCGCGCCGTTTAAACCTTGAGCGAACCAGGGTGCACCAAGTCCCGCTCCTGCACTTACAGCACCGATGGACATGGCAAATCCTAATCTTGCCCATTTACTGGTAATATATTTGTCACTTAATTGATTGATCATTGAACCAACATTTTGCGCCGGCTCCACCATCAATGGCCCTAAGGTTTTTCTAAAACCGGCGGAGATAAGCCAAGGAACAACACCGAGGTTAGGATGAATCGCTAAAAGTTTGTCATCCGAGCGTTTCCAACTTTTGAGGGCAGAATTTTTTACTTCTTTTTCATGAAACTTACGCGAGTCTTCTAATAAGTCATCCCACAATCGTTGAGCATCAAATGGAAACTCTTTAAAAACTATTTGATCATAAACAATATTTTTTAACCATTTTGCCTGAAGTTGTGAAAAACTACTTTTCTTATCAGAGACTTCAGCCTTTAACTCCATTTTTTGTAGTTTTTCATTCCACTGATCTACAAAATGAATGTCTTGCTCTTCAATTAATTGTAAAAATTCGCTAATCGCATTTTCTAAAGCGGGCCTTAAAAATCGTTGTTTTGTCGCCTTATTCATTAAATCGATAACAAAAGGAACTCCCATCGACTTGGCCAAGAGAACGACATTTTCATCGTTAAAGCTATAGATCGACATCGGATCGATATCTAACATTTTTAAAATGTCATTCTCTCCTTGTCTTTTAATCGTCAATTGATTTTGAATTTGCTCTTCTTGTAAAGGCCTAGACTGTTTTAATTCATTAAATATATCCCAAGGAAAATTGGTTACCTTAGTAAAAATATTTTCTTCTAGGTTTTCTTGATTCTCCGCCGAAAGATTGGACCAAAATTCAATAATGGTTAGGAGATAAATATTTTTATTGGTATTATTTGAGATTGAATCATTTGATTGATTGACAGGCGAAACCACTTCAAATTCCGGGCCTGGACTATAAATCGACCTTTTTCCATTCAGCAAGGACCGTAATGTTTTTTGGGAAAAATCACTGTCGCTATGATCACATAATATTTTCAAATAATATTGAACTAACCATGCTCTTTCAGGTGGCGTATCAAAAACATCGATGAGGTAAGAAGAAGTGGTTCGTAAAAAACGACGCTCATCTATATCTTGTCCTTTTTGTAAACTTTCACGATGAGTTTGCTCGTGAAGATCATACTGCAATCGCAAACTTTCTCCTTGTTGATAGTTCGATTCGTTTAGCATCCTGGCGATTTTTTTATATTTGCCCCATTCATTCGGATCTAAAAATCCTAACTGAAGAGAGAATTTTAAAAAGTCTTTTTTAATTTCATTTTTTAGTTTTTTTCCTGTTTGATAAAATTCTTTTGAAAAATATTTTTCATCAAGACCATACATTCCTGCTTTAAAAGAGAGGTATTCATAATAGTCGGGAGTCAGATCAAAAGGAGATGCCCAGTTATTGAACACATGAACCAAGTCTCCCTTAGAAGTTTTACCAATTGCCAAGTCCAGAACCGAAGAAACACCTTGCATGGGTGAAATAAAACGAGAATTTAAATCACTGGCCGTTAACTCGTAACCATTCCCTTCACTAGAAAATGATGGAGCGGCCAACAATTCTTGAGATCTTTTTTCCAAATTTTCGGGAAGATGAACAAATAATAATTCCTTACGAGATTCATTTATTTGACTGGGCAGAGCAAAGCGGAGCGGACCAGGCAATGGTTTTGGTGCCACTTTGGATGAATTTTTACTAAAAAGCGGAGCATGGTTTTTAACAATTTCTGCAGCTTGTTGATTGCGACATTGATAGAGACTTTTTTCGCCATGGTGAAAAAAAACCATGGCGGTTTTACCTTGATCTTCTAGATTAAATGACATTTTTTCGATGCCTTGATTGCCAGTTTGTTTACTCAATTCTAAATCAAGTCCGGTTTCTGATACATTAAGTCCTAAAACTTGTTGCTCAGAAGAATGGTTTGATATCGACGATTTATAAACGCTATGTAAATGAAGCACGAGCTTGTCATTATAACGAGTTTCAATATCTGGAAGAAGATCAACACTTTGTGATGATCTTAAGCCTTGCCCAGAAGTTGGAGTACAGAAAAAAAGTGATTGAAGGGGTTCAGAAGTTGAGGCCTTAGATTGTTTAGATATGATCTCAATTTTTTTCCTTGGCACGATTTTTTTCGCTTGGGCCACCGGACTAATCATCAACCAAGTAAAGATGAATAAAAAAAGAGTAAAAAATAAATGAGGACGATGAATTTTTACTACACCTTGAGCTGGCATGCTGTACTCCGGGAATAAGTCTATTTAAAGACTTCAACAGTTTTAATTTTTAATGTTTAAAGAGATCGTGACATTACGGATAACGCCATGCAAGGGCTTTCCTAGGAGCAGGGAAATTGTTATATGTCAGCAGTGTTTCCGAACGAAAAAGGCACAATATTTTTAAAGGGCAAACATAACCAAACCAAGGCCATCTTGATTGCGCCAGTATTCGATCACGCGAAGTCGATGGATTAATCATGAGATTAACACCCATTTGCCAATACAAGTTTCAAAACGCAAATTCGTTCTGGTGATCCCGCTAGTGGCCAAACCACAGGGCCAAACTGAGCGGGCGTTAAGGCAAATTTTCTTTTTTTAACTTTGAAGCGAAGTAAGCATTTTTTTATAAAATATTTTATAGAAAATTTTTTGTCGTGAATGGTGAGTTAGCGTGGAGTAAAAAGAAGCTGCAGCTTCTTTTTATGAATGAACTAGCGCACATAATTAAATCTGGTGAAGTTAATTTATCAACTGTTACACAACTGGAGATGCATATGAAAGACGCGAGTGTCGATGAAAAACGTCAGCCACTTATTCTCATTAAAAATAAAACTATCGCTTAAGTTGAAAAAATTTTATCTGAATTTACAGGTCGTTCCATCACAAAATTGGAGTCGCTCCAGAGAACATCAGAAAATACTCAGCGCTTATCGGTCACATGATCTGATCTAACGATTGATAAGATTAATCGACTGAAGCAATTGATGCAGAAAACTCAAGCTGAAGATGTTCTAAGCTTGGCGTTGTATTGTGCGATTAAAAGTTTTGGTGAAATGCTAGTTAAAGAAACCAAATCTGGCCCCTTGGCACGAAGAGCACGTGGAAATTTGCGCCAGCAGGTTTCAAAACGCGACTCCCATAATTGTCAGTACTCTGGTTGTGATGAAATAAAATATTTACTACAGGATCAACCAGTACCGGCATATCCATAATCGACTAAAAGGATTGAATTCTTTATAAAAAAAAGATTCGACTATTTAAATCAGTTGATGGTTCTTATTTTCTAGTGGTTTATAAACTCGTTATCCAACAGTGACGAAGCTTTAACTAGAAATCTCAACCAGCACCGCTATAGATTATGAAGAATGGGAATTTGAGTTGGAAAATGCCTTGCTCCGGAGGATAATAAGACAGAGGAAAAAATGGCGATTAAACATTGGTTCTCATTATTATTTTTTGTTTTTATTTGTTTATTGGTCTTAATTGCTTCAATTCTATCTGATATCAATCAAGAAGATTCAAGCTTAGCGCCTGTGCGCAAAGTTAAGCGTGAAATGCTTAGTACGTTTGAAGATCTAGATTATTTTTTACAAAAAAATGGAAATCCCGCTTTGCATTTAAAAAGTGAATTGATGGAAATTGATCAAAATCGAAATTTGTTTAATTTTAGGCAGCCGATAGGAGAGGTTTTTACCGAAGAGTTAGAGCCCGTTTTTTATCGGGGTGAATCAGGGTATTTAAATCAACAGGAAAATTTAGTTAAGCTAAAAGGCAAAGTCTCAATTTTTACGAATGAAGGTTTAATTGAAGCCGATCAAGTAGAGTATTTAATGCTAAAAGATTTATTTATTGGCTCAGGTGCGGTTTATTCCAAGAGCCTGCTTAAAGAAAGTGGAGACGAAGTGATCATTCGCTCAGAAAGTGTTGAGGCCAAACCAATTAGAAAAACATCTACTTATAAAGGAAAAGTTAATGGCAAGATCGTTAGGAGGCGCTCCTATGAACCTCCCGTCTATTTTCAGTCACAAAGTTTGTTTGCTGATCTTCAAGAAGAATTTATTAGTTTAGTAGGGGAAGTCTCAATAAAAAAGGATTTATTAAACGCAACATCCTTAAACGGAGAGATTTACTTAGAAAACTATAATAAAAAACTCAAGTATTACACTCTTTTTGACGATGTAGTTTTGAAGGAGTTTATCATGCTTAACGGTGATCAGAAGTTGGTCCGTACTGCTTATGCAGAAAAACTCGAAGGATTTATGCGCGAGCGAAAAATTGAATTGACCGGAAGTCCAAAAGTTTTTCAAGGAAATGATGTTATCACTGGTAATAAAATTATGCTGAAAGAAAATACTGAATTTATTGAAGTGGATGATGCTAAATCTAATTTTAAAATTAAGTAAAAGATAAAAAGACTAAAAGGATTTAATCACATGGATGAAAGTTTTATTGGTGAAGGATTGTGCAAAAGTTACGGCGGCAGAAAAGTGGTTAATGATGTTAATTTGCGAGTGGAAAGGGGCGAAATTGTGGGACTTCTTGGACCAAACGGTGCAGGGAAAACGACTTCTTTTTATATGATGGTGGGCCTGATAAAAGCGGATCAAGGATCAATTCAGTTAGAAGGAGAAGATATTACTTTACGTCCTATCCATGAAAGAGCGAGAAGGGGAATTGGGTACTTACCTCAAGAGGCATCTGTGTTTCGCGATCTTTCTGTTCGAGAAAATATTTATGCCGTGCTTGAGTGTAGAAATATAACTCGATTAAAAAAACAAAGTTTAACTCAGAGTTTACTTTCGGATTTTGGACTTAACCATATACAGGACTCAAAAGGCAGTCAATTGAGTGGTGGTGAAAGAAGAAGAGTTGAAATTGCTCGCACATTGGCCTTAGAACCAAAGTTTGTTTTACTCGATGAACCTTTTGCGGGTGTCGATCCTTTGGCGGTCGGCGATATTCAGCAAATAATAAAAGCG
>JBIKWR010000026.1:0-23661 GCA_044356225.1 Bacteriovoracaceae bacterium
ATCGCTTAGTTGATTGATAGTATTTTCAATATCAAAAGATTTTTGATTTTCGTTCAGATATTTTTTACCAAATTCATTTTCGTAAAAGGTTTTAATACTCTCTTTCATCGTCACAATATCTTTTTTCCCTAATTTATTGTCTTCTGCGACTTTTCCAAAAGAGCGCGAAAAATCTTCCATGGCATCGACTATCATTTTGTCTTTTGTTAAAACCAGAAGTTGATTTTTGATATTTTCAAAATAACGACTAATCGCTGCCCCTTTAGTATCTCTCACTGCCAATAACTTGTTTTCTGCACCATTTATTATCGACTTTTTTTCACTCTGATATCCTAATATCGACTTAACTGTTAAGGGGGTAAGTCCAACCGCCAAGAAAAAAATTAACAACCTTGTTTTCAAACTCCATTTTTTCATTTTATGCTCCTGTCTTAAGCTGCTTTCGTATTATATTTTAAAATTTCTTGAATATTGAGCACTTTTTCTAAGTCTAGTAAGACCGTCAGTTTTTCATTGGTTTTAAAAACACCTTGAATGTACTGTGCGTTGACCTGAGAGTTCACCTCTGGCACTTCGGTAATATCTTTTATCGATAAATTAAGAACTCGATTGATGGCATCCACCACCACGCCAATCGCCACACCTTTAAAATCCACAATGATCACCGCTTCTTCACGATCTTTTTCTTTGGGTTTGATATTTAATTTTTTTCTTAAATCCACAATGGAGATGATTTGACCTCGTAAGTTCATAATACCGAAATAATAAGCCGGGCTATTGGGAAGCGGTGTGGTTTCAGGCACGGGAATTACTTCTTTGACATTGAGTAACTTAATCGAATAACACTCTTTCCCTAAATCAAACTGTAAGTATCGCTCTGTTTGATCGGACGATCGTCTTTTTTGACTTTCCATATAAACCTCACTTTTATTTAAGCTGCTTGATGACCTTGTTCTTTAATTTTTTTAAACCCCTGGCTCTTTTTTAAATCATCTTTAAAAATTTCTAACAAATCTAAAATGAGTGCTGGTTTACCATCCGACATAATCGCTGAGCCCATCATGCCTTTGGCATTTTTTATATCTAGGCCCAGTTTTTTTATAACAATTTGTTGCTGAGTTAAGATATCATCCACCACCACTCCGAGTTTAAAATTATGTTCTTTAACCACTAAGATGGTTTCAAAATCTCTTTCCAAATTCTTTTTTCCAATTTTTTGGTTGATATAAAAAAGTGGTAAAACATCGCCGCGTAATTTGAATAGTTTTGAGACACCGGAAAATGTTTCAATTTCGGTTTTTTTAATTTGAGTGATCTCATGGATTTGCGCTAAGGGGATGACAAACTTTTCATTTTCCATCGTGATCACAATCCCCTCGATGATCGCCAAGGTCAGTGGCAAAGTAATTTTAAGGGAAGAACCTTCTCCTTTTTTACTCGCCATTTTGACTTCGCCCCCCAGGCCTTCAATGTTGGTTTTCACCACATCCATGCCGACTCCCCGTCCGGAGACTTCGGTCACTTGGTCCTTGGTGGAAAATCCGGGATGAAAAACTAAATTGATTAAATCTTGATCGGTTAAACTGTTTTGGGCGGAAATGACTTTTCTTTCAATCGCCTTTTTTCTAATTATCGCCGGATCAATGCCTTTACCATCATCAGTCACTTGAATGACCAGATTACTTCCTTCATGAAAGGCCATGAGTTCCACTTGCCCTTGCGGAGCTTTACCCACTTTTTTTCTTTCTTCTGGTGATTCAATGCCATGATCGACAGCATTTCGCACAATATGAACAAGAGGATCACCAATTTTTTCTAAAACGGTTTTATCCACTTCCGTCTCTTCTCCTCGTAAATGGAGCTGTACATCTTTGCCCAAAATTTTGGTAGTATCGCGCACGATACGACTCATTTTTTGAAACGTACTTTTCAATGGTAGCATGCGAAACGACATCGCTAAGCTTTGCGCTTCTTTAAACAGTTTATTCATCATGCCAATAGATTTATTGGATAACTCATCTTGGATATAGATATGACGTCTTTGCGAGATCACGGTTTGCAAAATCACTAATTCGCCAATGACGTTATTGATTTGATCGATACGCGTGAGTTTTACGCGAATGGATTCATCTGCTTCATTGTTAGCGTTTGGAGTAGCATTGGCAGCGGGATTTCCCGTGGGTTGACTTGCTTTGACTTGAGGTTCGGATTGAATTGGGGCCTGGACTTCACTTTTTATGTCTCCATCATTTTTACCGATATCCTCAAAGCGTCCTTCCACGATCTCCAACGGAGCTGGTTGAGATTCTGAGTTCATATCCGCTAAAAGTTGAGCGGCCAGTTCATCCGACATTTCAGTAGGTGCTGAGTTTGCAGACTCGACAGATTCTATAGATTCTACAGATTCTATAGATTCTATAGATTCTATAGATTCTAATGGCGCGACAGCAGTGGGATGTGGCCCCGCATTTATCACCGCAACAGGATCACTATTATACTCGCCATTAACCGCAGCGGTTAGCTTCGCTTTAATTTCATCTAAAAAAAACTTGGTGTTTAAATCATTTTTAAGGCCATCCACCATTAGATTCACTTGGTCTTTAAATTCTAACAATAAAGTGACAATTCGATCCGAGACTTTGAGTTGCCCTTCTTTTAGTTTTAAAATTAAATTCTCCGCCACATGGGTCAGTTCTGAGAGTTGATCAAAGCCAACCGCTTTGGAGGTTCCTTTTAAATTGTGGGCCAATCGAAAAATTTCATTTAATAAATCGGGGTTTTCCCGTTCACTTTCTAATCGCAGAAAAGCATTTTCCGCATTCGCTAAAAGATCGATGGATTCTTGAAGAAAATCCTGCTTTAACTCTAACTCAAAATCTTCCATGGATATCCTTAAGATAATTTTTATTAATAGAACTGAGTATTTATCGTCTCTTGGCCTTAAGACTTTAAAAAATCAAAGGACTTTTTATCAGAAAAGGAAAAAACACTTGGCTTAAACAATGCAAATTATCCGACCAAACCTATCTGTTTTTAAATTTTTAGATGGAGATTTTGATTACTTGATAAGTTTAATCGATTCAACTACTCTTATCTTTACAAATATTTACAAATATTTACCAATATTTACCAATATTTATAAAAATTAACCCGTTCAGGAGAACACGAATGAAGATGTTTTTTGTTTACTCGTTATGGCTTTTTTCCTTAATTATTTTCCAACCTGCCACCACATTTTCCCAACCAAAATTAGATGTTGAGCAAAATGAAAGACTCAATCAACTGGAAAAAGAACTGCGAGATCTAAAAAAAGAAAATAGAAAACTAAAAAATAATCAAAGTGATTCCACTGCCAGCAATGAAGCTAGTGGTAGCAATAGTGAACTTTCAAAAATTGAGCAAGAACTAGAGAATAACCGCATGCAGTTAAAGGCCCTGCAAAAAGCCATTCGCGAAGGACTCGACAAAAATCTAGTTAAAGATCAAGTGGCGCAATTAGAAAAGGCCATCACTTCACTCGACTCCAAAAAATTCACCATCCTCAACACCAAAATTTCAAATCAAAAACTGGGCGAAGCAAGTGTTGATAAATTAATTAGTTTGCAAGGTTTATTAGAAGTCGAGGCGAGCCATCTTGAAAGTTATGCCCGCGCTTATACCAGTAAAATGGAGATTGCGACGTTAGAATTGGCAGCTGAGATAAGTCTTAGTGATTTTATTAAAGGCAATATTCTAATTGAAAAAGAAGATGCACCCAATAATAAGTTTGATATGACCGAAGCCTTTTTATCTTATGGTAACTCCAATGATAATATCATCAGCTTTAAAATTGGAAAACTCACTATTCCCTTTGGTAAATTTGAAACTAGTTTACTTTCTGATTCTTTAGGATCAAGTATCGGTGAAACAGCCGAAGATGCCGCTATGGTCCTTGGGCAATGGCAAAAATTTTATCTCTCCACTTATATCTTTAAAGGTGCGACCAAAGAAACTGGACGCGATGATCGCATCCGACAAACGGGAGCGGAGTTAGGTTACCTTCATGAGTCCGATGAATATGCCCTGCATTTGGCCGTAGGCTATCTCAGTAATTTTGCCGACACTGACCTCATTGCCACCAAAGTGACCGACACAACATTAGAAACGGAAGATGTATCCGGGCAAAGTTTTAGTTTGATAGCGCGGTATCAACCCTTTACATTTATTGCTGAATATATAACGGCTTCCGAAAGATTTAATAGTTTGGATCTGGCCTACAATACTCAAGGTGCCAAACCACAAGCGATGCAATGGGAAGCGTCCTATACTGCTGGTTGGAAATATGAAACCACTTTCAGTCTTGGATATCAAACTACCGATGAGGCGGTAGGTTTGGAGTTGCCAGAAACTCGAACTCTAGTCGGCACCAATACGATTATCAATGAACATAGCTCTATTGGTTTTGAGTTTCATCGCGATCAAGACTATAAGACAACTGAATGTAATGGTTCGACCTGTGGAACTGGAAAAAAAGCTAGATCTTATGTGGCGAATTTTGCTTTAACTTTTTAAATTACGATGCCAGGCACCCGCCGCTAAGCGGCGGGTGCCTGGCACTTATCTTATAAATCTTCAAATCGTGGATCATTGCTGGCCGGAACTTCCGTTTCAAGACCCACCACTTTTTTTGTCTTCGAAAAATCAGCACTCAATTTTTTACCATTTTGTTTATTTTCAGGCATGGCGATGACATTTTCTAATTTTGCCTGTTGATTAAAAAATCCATTATCTGCTCCCTGACCAGGAGCTACATTGATATTTATTTTGTTATGTCCTCCCACTAAAAGGACTAACTCATTGATCGCCGAATTGAGTTCATCGGCTTGATGATGAAGTTTTTCTGCCATCGCATTGGCCTGGGCCGCAACTGCTGCGTTTTGATGATTAGTTTGATCAATTTCTTGAATCGCCTTAGTGACTTCTTGAACACCAGTTGATTGTTCTGCCGATGCAGTGGCAATTTCTTGGACCATATCGTTGACGGAAAGCACATTTTTTAAAATTTCATCCAGTGATTCACCACACTCATTGGCAGTTTGTTTACCATGATCCACTTTTTCTTTACCTAGCTTCATCAGCTTTTCAACTTTCATTTTGGTATTATCCACAATGCTGGTAACTTTTTTGATCGACGAATCGAGCATTTGGGTAATTTCTAAAGCCGCTTTGCCCGACATAGAAGCGAGATTACCCACTTCTTCGGCGACTACTGCAAATCCTTTCCCATGCTCTCCCGCTCTCGCTGCCTCGACAGAAGCATTAAAGGAGAGAAGTTTGGTTTGAAAAACGATGTCATTAATCACTTTTGTTTTATCGCCAATTTCGGCAATAAGTTTTGATATTTGAGAAATCTCGTTATTACTATGGTGAATTTCCGCCATAATATCTTCATTACTTTTACCAATTTCGTTCATCGACCCAATCATCGAATCCACTGTTTTTCGCCCTTTGGTCGCTACGTCAGTGGATTTGGTAGATACACGAGTTGAGGAATTGGCGGCATCCGCATTTCGCTGAACCATGCTGCTAATTTCATCCACCGAAGAAACTGTCTCTTGTAAGCTTGAAGCTTGACGAGAAGAGGCTTCATTTAGAGTTCGACTGTTTTCTGAAACATTTTCTGATTCTATCTTTAATTGCTGGGCATTTTTAATCAGTTTTTCGGTCACTAAATTTAAAGATTGGTTAACATTTTTTACTAATAACCATAATGTTACAATACCTAAAAAGAACATGACAAAAATTGAGATCCATTGGGTTTTTTGATGAGAGCTTTGAAGGTTGCGAGAAACCGCAATGAGTTCTTTATACTCCCCGTCTAAAAAATCGATAATCTTTTGATTTCTAGTTAAGACCACATCCAAGGTCCCATCTAAGACGTTGTCATAGGCTTCAAATTTTTCTTCTCCATCCTTATTGGCAATACTAGCAAAAAGAAGTTCTGCTGTTTCTCCCCAGACGGTTATTTCTTTGATTGTAATTTCAAAGTCTTTTTTAAAATTTGGATCAAAAACGCTTCCACTTAAATACTCTTGAGTCTTTTTAATATTATCCTTAAATTCCGTATGGAATTTTGAATGTTGGGCCTTAATATCTTCATCCACTTCCGCCGATGATTTATCGACAATGGCATCCATATATCCCACGTTAGTGAGAATTAACTCTTTGGCAAAATAATTAAAATGCTGAAGTTCTTCTCCCAATTTTTGAATCTGAATTAAGTTTTGTTCTAGTTGCTCGGCGGTGGATTGAACTAATTGGATATTGTAGAAAAAAATTAACACGTTAGAGAGTAAGATAAAACTCACACCCAATAATGCTTTTTTCCAAATCGCCATACTTTTCATTTTTTACCTCATGAAATTTTGTTATCTTAAATGGTTCACCCCAAATTCGGATAAAAATGAACGAAGCTTTAATTTGTTTTTAAAATGAATAGCGGATAACAAAGATCTATTTTTTGATCATCGATAAATTATCTGAAAACAACACTTTACTAATTTTATCGAGTTTAAGTTTTTTTAAGTAAGTTTTAAGACTTAACTGATTTTCAGGCCGATACCAAAAAAAGAAAGACTTTTGTTTCGATTTTTCATCAATGCTAATAGCAGTATGCACTTTCTGGAGTGAATAAGGATGGTATCCTGAATAATAAATTTCTGTCGCCACTGTCATGGGAGTTGGAGTGAAGTCTTGCACTTGTTCCAGTTTGTAGCCTAACTGCTTAGTTTTTGCTGCCAGTGCGGCCATATCTTCGGGACGGCAACCTGGATGCGAGGAAATAAAATAGGGAATGATTTGCTGATTAAGACCTTTCGCCTTACTGATTTTTTCAAACGTTTGTTTAAAAATTTCAAAATATTTAAATTTTGGTTTGCGCATCAGATCCAACACATGATCTTCCGTATGCTCTGGGGCCACCTTCAGTCTTCCGGAAACATGGTGAGTGATGAGTTGCTCCACATATTTTTTGTCTTCATAAGGATGAGGACTTTTTTCATCAAACATTAAATCATAACGTAGCCCTGAGCTCACAAAAGCTTTTTTGACTTTTTCATGGGCCGCGACTTCTTTATATAATTCCGTCATTTTGCTGGGATTAGTGTCGAGGTTGCTACAAATTGTTGGGTAAATACATGAAGGGGCAGCACAGCGATCACAAATTTTTTGATCGATCCCTTTCATTTGATACATGTTCGCCGATGGCCCACCAATATCAGAAATATAACCTTTAAAATCTTTCATTTGCGCAATAGCATTTAATTCTTTGATCACACTTTCTTTAGAGCGCGAGGCAATCATTTTTCCTTGATGAGCAGAGATCGTACAAAAACTACAACCCCCAAAACAACCTCGATGAGTATTAAGGGAAAATTTGATCATTTCATAAGCGGAGATAGCTCCACGCCCATGATATTTTGGATGAGGAAGCCTGGTGTAAGGTAAATCAAAAGAGGCATCGATCTCTTTTTCCGTCATAGTTTGAAAAGGAGGATTGATCACTAACACTTGATCGCCAATTTTTTGCACCAGACGTCTAGCAAATTGCCGATTACTCTCCACTTCCACATGCATAAAATTTCGTGCGTAGGCCTTTTTATCTTTTAAGCATTTTTCATGAGAAGTGAGCTCAAAGGTTTCCCAATTTTTATTTTTGGGAATTTCATTTTCTTTTGATAGTAAAAAGGCGGTTTGAGGAATGGTCTTTAAACTACTAAACGGCACCCCTTTTTTTAATAAATCCACGATCTCATACATGGGTTGCTCGCCCATGCCATAAACTAACAAGTCCGCGCCACTCATGGATAAAATATTAGGAAATAATTTATCCTGCCAATAATCATAATGAGTCACTCGTCTTAAGGACGCTTCGATTCCCCCAATCACCACGGGCGTATCGGGAAAAAGTTTTTTTAAGATTTGGGTATAAACCGTCGTGGCATAATCTGGCCTAAAATTAACCGCCCCTCCGGGAGTGTAAGCATCGGTGGAGCGCAGGCGTTTTGCAGCAGTATATTTATTCACCATGGAATCCATATTCCCTGAAGTCACACCAAAAAAAAGTTTAGGAGCACCCAGTTTTTTAAAATCCCGCAGGTCATCTTGCCAATTAGGCTGAGGAATAATCGCCACTCTAAGACCTAGCTTTTCAAAAATACGGCCCATGACTGCCGCTCCAAAAGCGGGATGATCCACATAGGCATCACCGGAAATGATAATGATATCGAGTTCCTCATAACCTTTTTTTTCCACTTCTTTTTGCGTCGTTGGAAGCCAAGCGGTGATGGGAATTTCATGGTTTTGCTTAACAACAGTTTTCATTTTAAGGTGATTAACCTATTTCTAGGCGATGGGCAATGGTGACGCTATCACAATCTAATAGTTTGAAATTATTAGCTATTTTTCACGAGGTAAGTCGCGTAAATTATATAGGAAGCGACTAATAAGACGCCATAAAAACGACTAATTCGGCCTAATCGGCCTTTAAAACCAAAACCCATAAAAAATAAAGATATTGTTAAACCCAAGATAACCAATAAATCGCGATTGATCACTTCGCTGGTTAACTCCATTGGTTTTATAAATCCAGCGATCCCTACGACCACTAATCCGTTAAATAAATTTGATCCGATAATATTTCCTAAGGCCAAATCTGACTCTCCTTTCGAAGCAGCAGCGATCGAAGAGGCCAATTCGGGCAAAGAGGTCCCCACCGCTATAATCGTCAATCCCATCATCAGTTCCGACACTCCCAGGAATGTGGCCATCTCCACCGCTCCCCAAACTAAAAGGCGCGAACTTGCGAGTAAAAGGGTAACCCCCCCGACTAAATAAATGTAGGACTTCTTAAGTGACGTCGGTTTTTTCTCTGATGGATCTTGCTCGCTCAGTTTTTCATTTTCATTATTATTTTTATTTTTAAGATTGAAAAAAATTGACCAACCCATGATTATGGCAAAGGTCAACAGCAAAAAAAATGCATCCAAACGACTAACTTCTAAATCCCAAATCAAAAAACCAATAATCAGTGTGGTTAAAATAAGAATGGGAAGTTCTTTTTTGATGACATCACGATGAACCATGATGGGTTTTATTAAAGAAGTAATTCCTAAAATTAGAGCAATGTTGGCAATATTTGATCCAAAGGCATTCCCTAGCGCCAATTGTGGATTCCCTTGCCAAGAAGATATAGCGGAAACCATTAACTCCGGCGCTGATGTTCCAAAGCCAATCACCACCATCCCAATAAACAGAGAAGGCAAATGGTAAAACCTCGCCAAAGAAACCGCCCCTTCAATAAACCAATTCGAACTTAAAACTAAAAAAAATAATCCGATAATAATTGCGGCCAACGTTAAAGTCATTTTGAACTCTATTTTAGTAAATATATTATTTATGGATCAAAGTTTATAATGGTGTCATTAATAATGCTTTGATCATCACTATTTGAATTTGAAATTTTTCTTTTTTCCTGAAAACATTTTTTAGCTTCTTCCACATCAGCTTTATACTTTGTTACCATTAAAACTTCATCGTGATTCTCAAACATGCTACTGCCATCAGGTATTATGAAAGAACCTTGTCGTTTAATAAATAAGACTAAGGCCCCAGATGGTAAATTTAAATCAACCACTCGATTCCCAACGGCAAAATCATTCTCTTTCACTTTAAATTGGATACTGCCGTTTTTAGTCTGAGATAATAACTCCATATCCACAGGAAATTCTGCATTGTCATCGGGTTCCATTAATAAGCCTAATTTTTTGGCCATAAACTTTAAAGTTGATCCTTGTAATAAAGCAGAAACAAGCACGATAAAAAACACGATATCAAACAAGGTATTCGCCTTGGTGCCTAGATAAGTTGCGGCAAAACTCGCAAAGACGATAGGAGTTGCACCTTTTAAACCCGACCAAGAAATAAAGATTTTTTCGCGATAATTAAAACGACTTCCAATTAAACAAATAAATATGGTGAGAGGCCTCGCTATCACTATTAAAAATGCCGATATCCATAACCCCACAGGGGCGACTGGAATCAAACGGCTTGGAAAAACTAAGAGGCCCAACATTAAAAAGAGTCCAATTTGTGATAACCAAGAAACTCCATCGTAAAAACTATACAGCAATTTTTTATGAAGGATTCGACGATTGCCGATGAGTAGGCCAAAAATATAAACCGCCAAAAATCCATTTCCCTCCATAATCGTAGTGGTGGAATAACAGAGAAACAAAAAGGCCAAAGACATGGCAGGATATAAACCGGTAAACTCCAAACTAATTTTATTATTAAGAGAAATAAAAATGTGCGCAAAAACAAATCCACCCAAAAGACCCATGGTAGGATTGACAATAATATGCATCAGCGAAAAACCGAGAGATTGATCCCCTCGCTCCATAAAACCTAAAATCACCGACACCAAAAAATAGGCCATGGGATCGTTGCTGCCAGATTCAAATTTAAGAATATTTTGAACCGGACCTGCCACTTGAGATTTTCTATCTTTAAAAACCGAGAACACCGCTGCTGCATCGGTGGCCGAGAGAATTGCCCCTAAGAGCAAGGATTCCAAAAGACCAAGCTTGAAAACCAGATGAGTAAAAGCGCCCACCAAGGCCGTGGTCAATAATATACCCAAGGAGGATAAAACGATGCCACGTTTTATATTATCCTTAACATCATTCAAGGACGTTTCAAATCCGCCATTAAAAATAATTAAGCATAAGGCGACCAAACTTAAAGTATAACTTAGCTCATAATTATCAAAATGAATTTTTCCTAGCCCTTCACTGCCACCAATCATACCAATAAACAAATAAAGAACTAAAATAGGCAATCCAAAACGATTGGAAGAACGACTTAGTAAAATACTCGATAACAATAAAATTGAAGCAGCTAAGAGAAAGTTATTAAGACTTTGTTCCAAAAATTACCTGAGCTTTTTAATGTGATTTTATATCCAGCGATAATACTACTTTATCATTTTTTAAGTTTACTGGACAATAATAACCATGATGTGGAAAAAAGGTCGTTGTCATTGTGGACAGGTGCAATTCGAAGTTAGATCAGAATTCAAACAAGTTTACGAGTGTAATTGTTCCATCTGTACCATGAAAGGTTTTCTCCATCTGATTGTGGAAAAAAATGATTTTAAACTTTTAAGTCATCCTTCCAATCTTAAAAACTATCAATTTGGCACTCAGACGGCGCATCACCTCTTTTGTCAAAACTGTGGCATTAGTAGCTATTATGTCCCTCGATCACATCCTAATGGTTTTTCGGTCAATGCTAGGTGCATAGAAAATCTCGATACCGAGACTTTAGAAAAAATATCATTTGATGGGAAAAACTGGGAGCAAGCAAAAAAAGAAATGTAATGGGACCTATAACCACTTTCGTTTTTTATAAAAAAAGAACAGGCCTAAACCAAAAATAGTTAACCCCCCAAGCAAGAAATAATAACCATACTCCCACTTAAGTTCAGGCATATTTTCAAAATTCATCCCATAAATCCCCGTGACAAAAGTCAAAGGAATAAAAATAGAAGCAAAAACCGTCAAATACTTCATGATTTCATTGGTGCGATTGCTGGTAGAAGAAAGATAAACTTCAATTAATCCCGAAACAATATCGCGCAATAGCTCGACTGATTCATGGACTTGAATACAATGATCGTAAGCATCTCGAAAAAAAATAAGATTTTGTTTTTGAATAAAGGGTGAATCTTCTCTTTGCAAAAAATTAATCATATCGCGTACCGGAGAAGTCGCCTTTCTAATATACAACAATTCTTTTTTAAGCCAATGAACGTCAGTAATCACATTAAGATCCTGACTGGTCATTAATTTTTCTTCAATGGAATCGAGTTCTGTTTGCAATTGTTCGAGGACGATAAAATACCCATCAATAATCGTATCGAAAATGGCATAAAAAAGATAATCCGCGCCTGACTTGCGTATTCTGCCTTTACCTTCCAAGATACGTTTTTCTAAATGATCAAAAATGTGACTGGGAATTTCTTGGAAAGTAACAATCAAATGTCCTTTTAAAATTATACTGATCTGTTCATTGACGAAACTTTCGTCTTCAGCGTCATATCTAATCATTTTCAAAGTTGAGAAAATATAATTTTCATGAACTTCAATTTTAGATCGTTGATCGGTATTGAGAATATCTTCGATCGTCAGAGGGTGAAGGTCTAACTGTCCGCCAATTTTATTTAACAAATGGACGTCATGAACTCCATTTAAATTGACCCAACTAATCCAATCCGGTTTTAAACTGCTAATTCCATCTTCATGCGAAACAATTTTTTGATGAGCTTCATCAGAATTATTAAACTCAACAACTGAAATATCAATTGGATGAAAATGATCTTTATTGCCAACATAAACTAAACTTCCCGGAGGAAGTCCAACTTTTGCTGATCGATTTCTAACTTGCATAAGAATCCCTCTGCAAGTTTATGATATATAAGCGACTATTGTTTGTCTAAGACCACCACTTCAACTTTTAATTTAGGATTTTCTAAAGTTGAGTCTTCGTCTACCATCACCCGCGCTTTTTCACTGATGACTTGCTTAAAAATGTCATCCACCAATTGAGACTGTATGCGAATTTGCCTGGACCGTTGAGAGTTTTCAGAACTTATACTCATCAATAGATCGTCATAAACTTTTCGCGCCTTAGTAAAACAAACTTCTTCTGTTAATCGACAGACATCATAGGTTTTATCAGTGCTTTCAGTTCTGCTCGAAGCTAGTTCATAATATAAAAAAAGTGCATCTTTAATAACTTGAATGGCTTGAGCTCCTTGAACTTCTTGGGCTTGATCTGACTGATTATTTTTTTCTATTCTCGCCAAGGACACCAGATCTCGATGAGGCAATTGCAGCATAATCCCCTTTTCTCCACCGGCATGAAACTCCACCGACTGACTTTCAGGAACCAGAACCTCATCTTTGGCCTCTTTGGGGATTTCTTCAGAGGCATAATCTGAAGAATAAATCACACAAATATTGCCGGGAAATCCACAATGTTTCCATACTGGAGGCTGAACTCCAGCAATGGCAGAAATGGGGCCCGTAATCAAATCATAAGTTGGAAAAACTTCAGAATGGAAACTGGCATAATCACCGGCCTTGATAACTGTCGTTTTACTCTTTTCATCACCCCTTTCAATTTTTAGCTCAAATCCAATATTTTCCACTTGAGCATCAGGAGGCAAATTAGCGGTGTTTCTTTTTTTTAACTCCACGCTGCCATCATGACTGAATCTTTCAGCTGATATATCAATCCCGCTTGGCTCTAATCCCAAGGGACTCTTAAAGTTAATATCTTTTTCAATAATAACTTTTGAACCGAGCGCACATCCGAATAAATTTAAAACAAGAAAAGCTAAAATCAATTGATTGAAATTCATTTTTTTTATCTTCATAATTTCCCCATTCTAAAACCTTTAACCCCGTGTGCCAGGTTTATAACACAAAGGGTAAAATTGAGGAGTAAATTGTAAATTTTTCTCCAACTGGCCGGTATCCACAGTGAACAATCCGCGTCAATTAATCAATTTTGTTCAATTTTTTTGGCAAGCTGAGAAGTGCCTGAGTAGATCTCTCATTTGGATAGTAAGACTTTAAAATTATTAAGAAATTTTGATTTTTATCAGCAGAAAAATCCACCCCTTTAAGGCAGATTCAAAGTACCAATCTCTTGGCAAAAATCCTTAAAAACTCCCGAATCAATGCCGCGACTTTTAACTCTTTCACACTCTAAGCGATTGATTGGATCTTGAATTTCCCATAACTTAAAAAGCGCCCTTTTTTGGTCGTTCACCAAAGTTAGATGATACTTGGCCTCCATATACCAATGAATCCTAGCGATATCTCCTTTGAGATGATTTGGTGGTTCAAAACCTGAGTCCGTAAACTCCACATCACAAGATCCAAACAGCGTTTTTTCACCGGGAATTTCCACATAATCTAAACTTCCATGAACCGCATTCACTTGCCCAATGGTAGGCATTAAATTATTCAGATCCCCTTCTATTTCACGAAACTGAGCATTTCTTCTGGCGCACTTTCTTCCTTTATACCCGGGGCATTTGGCGGCATCGCCATTGGTCCACTCTTTAAAATGTCGTCCAAAGTGCGCTGCTGGCACCACATGCTCCCATTCAACTTGTTTCGCGCGAGATTCATGCATGGAAATAGTTTTGTAACCATCAAACTTGGTAAATTCAAATTTTTCATTAAACGCTTCATCACAGTAAAAACACTCACCGCCAGTAGAATAGATTTTTTTCAAGACATCTTTGGCGGAAGAAAAGTCGGCAAATGAGGTCGCTTGAAAAAAACCTAAAATTGACATGAGCAAAATGGTGATTTTCATGGTTTCCCCTGTTCCCAAAAAATAAATATGGTTATTAATAATGAGCGCTGTTGCCACTAAACTGTCTCAAAACAATTAAACTCTGTCTCCAAATTAATAGTACTTATTAGTTTAACTTAATAGCAGAAATTATGCTTTGGGTCATTTTGAGATTATCTTGCTCTGATCTTGATTTCGCCTTGGAAAAACTTAAATCACTGGGGTCGTACATGGGAACCAGATGATAATGAAAATGGGGAACTTCAAATCCTTGAATCATCGTTCCAACTCTTTGGCATTGAGTGACGATTTTTATCGCTCGAGCAATTTTTTGCGCGATTTGATGAACTCTTAAATGAACATTTTCAGGGAGGTCTATCCATTGATCAATTTCCATTTTAGAAACCACGAGTGTGTGGCCTAACTGAATAGGACGAATATCCAAAAAGGCCAAAACTAAATCATCTTCATAAACTTTATAACAAGGAATTTGGCCGGCAATAATTTTACTGAAAATACTGGCCATCATGACCCTCTTTTTAAAGAAGAAATTGCTGCAGTTGTTTTAAAACTGGAGGAGGAATTTCATGACCACCTCCAAAGGGCAAAAACTGAAGGGAGTTACCATTCGCCAAAAATAACTCACTTAATCGTTTGGCCTCACTAAAAGATAAAACCGGATCACTTTCACCATGATCTTGAAAAATTTTTAAATTTTTATGCAGAGGAAGTCTTTTTTTCCAGCGTTCTTCGGCGACAAAAGCTCCCGACATTAAGATTAATCCCAAGGGATTTTCATCGCTGTGTAAAACCGCATCGGTGGCCACCATCGCCCCCTGACTAAACCCTCCAATATAAAAATTGCCAAAATCTTTTTTAACAACTTTCATCATTTTTTGAATTTGTTCTGAAGCGTTGATTAATCCACTGGGAATTTTATCCGCAAAATAACGATGTTTTCCCGTCATCAAACTTTGTTGTAACTCCATCATGTCAATTTCAAACCATGCTCGACTACCATAGTACATGGGTAAAGAGACAGGGGCGTTGGGAAAGATCCAAGTCATGGGAGATTTGGTTTTTAAATAGTCCGATAAGGGATAAAGGTCTTCACAATTTGCGCCATATCCATGCAGCAAAATAATCGCAGGTTGCCCTGGTTCTCCTTCATTAATCAAAACTTCTAAATTTTCAATAGTCGTTTTTTTCATGCGTATTTTTGCAAAACTTGATCGATCAATTGATAATATTTTCTTTTTTCATGATCGGCTAAGAATGAAGCCTTAAAGGAATTTTTCGCTGATAAGGCCAAATCCGCGAGCGATAAATTAAGGGCTTTTTGAGTTTGACGAAAATTTTCACCTAAATAACCACCAAAATAAGCAGGATCATCGGCATTAATCATCGCCACTAATCCCTTATCTAACAACTTTTTGTAATTATGATCCGAAAGCTTTTTAAAAACGCGCAGTTTTAAATTAGATAGCGGACACACGGTTAGAGGTATTTCTTCTTTCACTAAACGTTTAACTAACTCTTCATCCTCTAAACAGCGCACGCCATGATCGATGCGCTTCACTTTTAACAAATCCAAGGCTTCCCAAATATACTCTGGTGGGCCTTCTTCCCCAGCATGAGCGACGGTTAAAAATCCTTCATCGCGACTTTTTTTAAAAACTTGGCGAAACTTGCTGGGTGGATGTCCGACTTCAGAGCTATCGAGCCCAACCGCCTTAATCAGATGCTTAAAAGGCATCGATTGCTCGAGGGTTTTAAACGCTTCGTCCTCGGATAAGTGGCGTAAAAAACACATGATGATAAAAGAAGTAATGCCATATTTTTTTTGAGCATCAGTTAAAGCCTCATGAATACCGGTGATGACCGTTTCAAAAGCAATGCCTCGATCGGTATGGGTTTGGGGATCAAAAAATATCTCTACATGACAAACGTTATCAGCTTTGCAACGTTCAATGTACTCCCAAGTCAGATCATAAAAATCTTGTTTTTTTTGTAAGACTCCCGCCCCTTCATAATAAATATCCAGAAAGCTTTGTAAATTATCAAACTCGTAAGCTTTTTTAACTTCTGCGACGGAATTAAATTTAATTTTTTGCTGATTTCGTTTGGCCAATTTAAACATTAATTCTGGTTCCAGTGATCCTTCAATATGTAAATGCAGTTCTGCTTTGGGCAGTTCTTTAATAAACATTTCCATGTTCATAAAAATTTTCCTTGATTAATTAAACGAGCAGCATCTTTAGCAAAATAAGTGAGAATGATATCGGCTCCAGCGCGCTTAAAAGCACTCAACGTTTCATACACCACTTTATCTTCTTCAATCCAACCCTTTTCACTCGCGGCTTTGATCATGGCGTATTCGCCACTGACATTAAACGCGGCAATGGGTAGACTGGAATTTTCCCGCAAATCGCGAATGATATCGAGATACGCCAAACCAGGCTTGACCATCAAAAAATCGGCCCCTTCGCCTTCATCTAACTCGGCTTCTCTGATCGCTTCGAGGCGATTGGCAAAATCCATTTGGTAGGTTTTTTTATCGCCAAACTTTGGTGCTGAATCAAGAGCGGATCTAAATGGCCCGTAAAAAGCAGAACAATATTTAGCGGTATAGGACATGATGGAGGTTTGCGTAAACCCCGCTTCATCCAAGGCCAAGCGAATAAAACCTACTCGACCATCCATCATATCAGAAGGTCCGACGATATCGGCACCAGCATCCGCTTGCATCAGCGCCATCTTCGCCAAAATTTCTAAACTTTCATCGTTCAAAATTTCACCTGACGCAGGATCCACAATTCCATCATGTCCATCAGAAGAATATGGATCCATCGCCACATCGCTCATCACCACCAATTCAGGAAAACGTTTTTTTATTTCAAAAATAGTCTTGTGATAAAAATGATTTTGTTGAAAAGAAGTTTTGGCATCACGGGATTTGTCTTTTTCTTCGATCACGGGAAAAAGTGAGACACAGGGAATATGCAATTTAAGCAGCTCTTCAATCTCTTTGAATAAAGGTTCCAGTCCAAAACGAAATTGGCCAGGCATGGAAGCAATAGGGGTTTTATCTTTGGATGATCCTAAAACAAATAAGGGTGCAACCAAATTTTCAGTTCGTAAAACTGATTCGCGCACCATTTTGCGAATAAAGGGACTCTTGCGATTACGTCTGGGTCTTTGCGTTAACTCTACCATAAACTGCCTTTTAATATTTTCTTATGTTATATCAATTGCTCTGTTGATTGTCGGCCCATTTTATCAAATTTATAAAAGGAATCAGGGTGAAAACTTTATTATCTGGTGGTTTGGTAGTTTTTGGAGATCGCATTGAAAAAATTGATGTGGAATTTACTAATCACACCATTACCAAAATAGGTCCTCATTTAAAAAGCGAAAATAGTCAGAAAATTGATTGTACCGGACTCCATATTCTCCCTGGTTTAATCGACACTCAAGTGCATTTTCGCGAACCTGGATTAACCCACAAAGAGGATATTGGCACTGGTTCTATGGGGGCAGCGCTGGGAGGACTCACCGGCTATTTTGAAATGCCCAATACCAATCCCTCGACCACGACTCCGGAAAAATTGCGAGAAAAAGTGGAGATTGCAAAAAAGAATTCATGGGTCGACTTTGCATTTTACATGGGTGCCAGCGATGAAAATGCTGAATTGTTAAATGACTATAGTCAAACCGAAGGTTGTTGTGGCATTAAAATTTTTATGGGTAGCTCCACCGGCTCCCTCTTGGTGGAAGATGATCAGGTCTTATCGACCATTTTTTCTAAATCCAAAACAACTATCGCCATTCATTCCGAAGAAGAAAAACTTTTAAAAGCGCGTGAGTCTTATAAAAAAGCGGCCAAGTCCGTGCATGATCATCCTCTTTGGAGATCAGTAGAAACTGCTTTAGCTTCAACCAAACGAATTATTGAGTTAGCGAAAAAAACTCAAAAAAAAGTTCATATCCTGCATTTGACTACCGCCGAAGAAATTGAGTTTTTAAAAAATCATAAAGATCTTTGCACTATTGAAGTCACTCCTCAACATTTAACTTTTTTTGCTCCTGATTGTTATGACCAACTCGATACTCTGGCACAAATGAATCCACCCATTCGCGAAAAATATCATCAAGATCGATTGTGGAAGGCGATCGATGAAAATTTAATCGATATCATTGGTTCTGATCATGCTCCTCATACCCTTGAAGAAAAAAACAAAGGTTATCCCAATACTCCCTCTGGTATGACGGGCGTGCAAACCATTGTGCCAGTGATGCTCAACCATGTGAATCATGGAAAACTTAGTTTATCTCAGTTAACCAAGCTCATGGCGATCAATCCGGTAAAAATTTGGGGATTAAAAAATAAGGGCGAAATTGCCATCGGTCGCGATGCTGATTTTACGATTGTCGATATGAAGTTAAAACAAACCATTACGGATTCTTGGATTGTCAGTCGATCTAAGTGGAGTCCTTATCACCAAATGCCGATGACTGGATGGCCGGTCAAAACATTTATTCGTGGTCATTTAGTTCTGGATCATGGCAAGATCAATAAAATTGTTACGCTGCCATATCTTTTCTAGAAGGAACAATATACGGCTTTCAATTTTTTTAGTGTCACATCTGCTTTTTTTATACCGCGAAGTTGGATGCTAGTTTTCAACACACTTTCGCCATTTTTTACACTATACTCATTAGCACTGACCAAAATTGAATTCGTTAAAATATTTATTAATTTTTTATAGTTTTCGCTTAGTAGATCCACATTTTGTAAGACCTTTAAAGTATCCACATCTCCACTATACATATTTGTGGCATTGGCCATACACGATTGAGGTAGTTGATAGACTGAACACAAATCATAAGTCCTTTCATAAAGAGTCATACCTTTTTTATTTTTTTGGATTAAAAGAGTCTTGGTACCCTGATTTTCGAAGGTCAAACCTTTCGGAATATCTTGTTTGGGAATAGTAAATCCATTCAAACTTTGCATGATGGCGATTGATTGCTCAGAACCTAAACCTTTAGAACTTTTTTTTGCAGACTTGGATGTGTGACATTTTTTACCTGACCCTAAAATCATTTCTCCCGCGATGAAATCATTTATGATAATTTTTTCTTTTTCAGTGGAAGTATGTTTGAAAAAAGTAAAATCACTTTCAAGCAAATACATCTGTTGAAATTCAGTTATTTTTTCTTTTTTATACTCTTTTCCATCATAGATGACTTCATCGGCTTTGGATGTCCATGGTTCTTTCTTTTTTTTAGGTTCTTGGTCTTCATTATCATTCTTGCCAGTTTCAAGACACTGGCAAATAACTTCTGCTGAAAAATCGATTAAAGCCTCACACGTCAATGATTTTGAAATGTTTTGCAGACAAGTTTTATTTTCAATGCTTAAAGATTCTTCTTTAACTAAATAGTTGGTACAAAGTGTATTTTTCATTTTATTGAGGCAGAAGGTCTTTAACATTTTATCCTTATTGTCTTTTATAATTTCATCCAACGACGTTCCGTCACCTTTAACTTGACCTTTATATATAAATACTTGAGGAACAGTATTCGCCCACGTTCTAAAGGATGTTATTAAACAAAGAAATAATATTTTTTTCATAAAAATTCCCCTGACTATTGTTTTGGAAGTTTATTCATCAGTTGCTTGATTTGATCGAGATTCATTTTTTGATCAAGTTTCTGGCCAGTTTTTGGAATTCCAGGAAAATTTGTTTGGGGTGCTTGAGATGTTTGCGGTAAGAAGCTTGAAAAACTTCCCATCTTTTGACAATCAGATTTTAGCGAAAACTGAGAGGCCTCCATATTTTTCAACTCTGCTTTTTTAAGTTTTTGAAAAACCACATTATTTATTTTTATCTCAACAGGTAAAAATGTATTGATGTTTTTTAACTCGGAAATATTACCTTGAAGTTCTTTAAAATTGATCTCTTGTTGCACATCTCCTAACACCAATAATTCGCCACAATTGTTTGGCAAACTCCATTTTAAACAAGTTTCAAAGCTCAATTGCGCATGAACAATCTGACCATCATTTTTTTTCATTAGACTTTTTATGACCGTAGTCTCTGATCCAGCGATGATTTCAATTTCAGTTATGGTTACAGATTGATCTTCTTTGACCGTGGATATTTGATATCTTGGCGATCCTTCTCCTGCAATTTTTTTTACGGTCACTGGTCCTTGAGCGTTTAGAGAACTAGGCATTTCCATACATTGATTTTGGCCATTAATCGATATTTGGGTTTGCATTTTTTTTGTTTTTTTCTCTATCACTGTTTTTTGAGGAGTAGATTTTCCTGCTATGGTGACGACAGATTCGATGGCAATAAATTCTTTGGTAAAAAACTTTATAGAATCAGCTGCAGGTTGAGATGAATTGGGTATTTGCCCCGTGTAGGTTAAGACTGCTGCCTTTACTGTGTCAGCATGAGATTCTTGAATGATCCAACGATTTTTATGATCAAGAACAAAAAATAATACGAGATTGAGAAAATAAATATTTAGATTTTTCACGATTCGCCCCTTTAAATGTTATTATGTCGCATTTAAAGAGTAACCAACTTTTAATTCAATTTATTGAGATAAATATTGCGCTTTAGAGTGAGTCTACTTTATTGAGACTTTCTAAAGTGTTGTCAAAGCCCCTTTCGCAATCCCCTCATAAGCGCGCACTTGGATGGTGGCATTCTCACCTACCTGCTCGCGAACAAGCTCGGCAAACTCCGTGGATAAATTCTCAACCGTTGATTCTCGATGAGTAATAAAGACCATACTCGCTGGAAGTTTTCCTTCAAACTGGCCTTGTCCTGATTGATACTTAATATGAATATTATCAACTCCGACAATCGTTCCTCGTGGATTTTGGCCTGCCACTTTCATGATTTCATTTTTATTAACGATGTTTTCCCAAAAACAAAAATGAGTATTTCCTTTAAACAGATTATGGGCCAAGTAACTTTCTAAATCTGGTCGATTAACTCCATTAATATAAACATCTACGGTATTTTTATGGCCATGATAAAGACGCTGACAATTACCGTAATGTTGTTTTAATCCATGAGTATAATGAAAAGTTGCTTTATCACTAAAATCAAAATCTTCTTCTTCTAATTCTAACTCAATTGAATAAATATTTTTTGGCATTTGTTTCATGATGATGTTTTCTAAATGAGTTTTTAAACTGCCATAGGAAACCGAATCCGATGGCAATTCACAAATCGCCTCTTCTGGCGCTTGATAAGAAAATAATAAATTATTAATTCCAAATTTATATTCAAAACTAATCTGGCCATTATTTCTTTTCACCACCCCTCTTGGAACCACTAAACGATGGTCGCAATCTTGATCGATAATTTCTTTTACTTTTTTCTTGGCATGAGAAAAATCGAATAAAATGCCTTCGGCATCGGTGGTACCGTTAAAAGTCACATTGACTCTGAGTGAATGACCAATCAAACCTCGGTGCCTATCTAAATAGGCATAATCGAGCACGGTCACGTTGCGATAAAACAAAGACAAACTCATAAAAAATTCCTTATCTAGCAGGGTTAATTATGGAGTCTAATATATCACGATATTAGCTTCTCTGAAAAAAAAGTTCCTCGTGGAAACAAGGAGATGGCCTGTCCCTTAAGCTTGATTTTGAAAAATTGTTTGAGTTTATCTCTGCCAAAGATGATTGTTTAACTCTCTATAGCGGTGCTGGTTGAGATTTCCAGTGCCGCTATATAACGGTGCCGCTATATCTCTAGCTTGCTGAAAAGCCTGAAAATACTACCTGCTCTTAAGCCTCGCTTACAATATAAGCAAAATTTCGATTGAATCAAATTTACGAATCCAACTTTGTGGTATTTTGCATTTTAAAATTTTAATCCAAAGGAGAAAACTGATGAAAACATTTATTTCGATGATGCTAAGTTCATTACTTTTAAATACCACATTTGCAGATGGAAACTTGCTTATGCTGACAGAATGTCTAGATCATTTTGATTCAGTCATTATTTCGTTAAAAGAGAAAAGCAATACACTTAATGAGACTATTGATGAAAAAATTGTAACTGCTAATAAGTCAATTGATCAAGACGTTTATGATTATATCACAGCAGCTTTTGAAAATAAGCCAACTGTAAATTTAAAAGGATACCTTGTTCTCTTAAAGAGTCCTGTCCAGGCCACCGAAAGAAAACTACAAAATAGTTTTGATCAAAATGCCATCACGGTAAAAACTGATACTGTTCTTGAGCAACTTAAAAAAGATGTCAAAGAATTATGTACTTTATCAGACGATCTGAATTTAAAAACTAATAAATAAAACAATAAAAAATATCGCCTCAACCATGAGTTCTTCATGGTTAAGGCGATTCAATGAAAAACGTTAATTCCAACTTGTAATCTAAAATTTATTTGATTTCGTTTATGAGAGCAGAAATTCTTTGACGATTTTTCCCTAGATCAGAATGGCCCACTCGCGAAGCACTTCTAAAATGAAGCAATTTTTCACCTTCATCAAAATAGATCTCCCCGTCATCGATAAACCTAAAAATGGTGGAAGTATGAGTAAAATATAAATAGGTATCTTCAATTTTGATGATTTTTATTCCCGGCATGGTACTAAGTTTATCGACGACTTGATTTCTGATGGTGATCAAATCCCCATAAGAAACGGGAGTCATTTTTTGCTCAGAAGCCAACTCATGGTCATCGGTAAATGAGGTCACACAATTGGGTTTGGCCGGACAAGGCAACAATCGTGAGTTAACCACCCCCAAGTTGACCGGGGGAGTTCCCGAGCAAGAGATCAACATCCATGGGGCCAAAAGACCGATCAATCTAAAATGAGAAAAAAATGAAAAATGCCATTTCATCAGCTGATTATAAAGAACAAAACCTCATAAAGCTTGGCTTAATTGTCTCTGCCATGCTTTTTCTGACACTTTTTTCTCTTAATTCTGTGGTGATTTATCGCGAAAGTGTGGCGAGCTTTTTTCCCCCATTTGATCAGCTCATTCAATGGCAGTTATTTTTTGATCTCACCATTGCCCTCAGTTTCTTTTTGGTCTGGCTTTTTTGGGAAATCAAAAAACAACATAAATCGCTGAGAATTTTTTATCTTTTTTTAGTTTTGACCATCGCTTTTGGCTCACTCGCTCCTCTACTCTACTTTATTTTTCATTTTTTCCAAAAACTTAAACGGTCATAGTTCCATTAAAATTG
>JBIKWR010000167.1:0-6977 GCA_044356225.1 Bacteriovoracaceae bacterium
CCGGTATATCGATTAAAGAATGCATTAAGAAGTTTTGGTGCTGGTAAAAAAACAGAACCTGTCGTTCTTAGAAAAGGTGACTTTCTTCATGATTTAGCGGATGAGATAAATCAAATTATCGCAAAAAAATAATTATTTATTTACAAACAAATGAGTTTTCAATCAAGTTACTTTTGATACGATTGAAAATTTCATCACAGTGACTTCTATCAAATTTGGCAGTGGCCACTTCTTTGGATTCACCAAACTTGGAGTATTTTACAGTACAACCACCATCTTCATTTTTATGATGAGTGATAGTGCGATTATCATTTTTAAAGGTGCAGGTAAGAGTGTCTACAATGCTTTCCATCGACGCCGAGGAAGCCTTGTTACCGCTCGTGGTGCTGGTTGCTCCTGCTTGGGTATTATCTTTACTTGTGGTCGAACTGCAGCTGATGGCCGTGGCAACAAATATTAACAACCCTAAATGATAAATTTTTTTCATGGGGGACTCCTTATGGTCAAAATATAAAAACAAAATGATTATGTCCTTTATATCTTAAACTCTCCACGCAAAATTTCAACCAACTGAAAGAGTATTCAATGATGTCTTTTAGTAAAAATAAACAGGGTCTAATAATGCTTTAAGTCATAAGCCTAATTGATAGGTTAAAATTAGAGCTAATAATTTTAAATAACACAGAATAGTCGATATAAAGTCCAAGTAAAAACTATAAAAAAGTTGGCGCATTTTGAAAGCATTTTTATTTTTTATCTTATTTATCATCGTTTTAAGTGCTTGGTCAGCTACCTCCATTGATCAAGTCAATTGTTATTCAGTCGATCAGGACAGATTCTTAGAGGTAAAATCCGATAAAAATAATCTTCAATTTGTTTTTTTTAACGAGGCCAATAAGGCCATCATTAAAAATGAAATTTTATTTAAGGGTTTTAGTCGTTCAAATGACAATATTTTTATTTTTGAATTTGCCCAAAGTGTTTTGATGATCGATACTGCCGTAGAAATGGAATCTTATCCCCCTCAATTTCACGGAAAATTGATGACCAAAGACAGTCTTGTTCCAGAGATTTGGGAAATGAATTGTTATATTAATGAGAATATAAAATAACCATCCTTGGTTCTTGAAAAATCTTCCATTTGCTTCTCGTTGCCACTGGGCAAACCTCATCTTTTTGTAAATCAATCTCGCGCACCCGTGGCAAAGCTTTCACTGGAAATCTCAACCAGTATATTAATTAATTTTCAATAATTAATTTTAAATCCCAATCAATTTTTTGCTCAGAAAGTAAAAAACTTTTTTCAAATGGTTTGATGATATTTTTTAAGTCTTCAATCGGCCAAAGGCCTGCTTCTCCACCTTCGTATTCATGGATATTTTTTTTAAAGTACTCTGCAAGGGACCCTTTTTGAGGGGTGATGAGAAATTGCGCTTTATGCTCAGGGTTAACACGATAAAAATATGCAAAAACAAAAAATGGTTCTGCCAACCATGAAGGTAAGACTTGGCATTCTAGAGTTTTTCGAAAAATATGCTCACCCATATAAGCAGGTCGCCGGATTGCCAGTTCTAAGGGACCTGTGACTTGGTAAAACCCATAATAATCTTGCTGATAAGGAGATTGAATTTTTAAATGGATATTTTCGCCCGGAAAAAGGTTTAATTTTTCTAGTTCTTCTGCCTTTATAATCAACTTTTGATCTTGTTGATCAACAACTAGTTCTGAAAGTTGGATGGTTTTTTTAGAGGTAGAAAATTCAAGATTAATAAAAGGTAAAAACCTCAAAAGGTCTTCGGCACTAAGTCTTTGCCACTGCAGTTCATCAGAAAGGGGATAATTTTGGTCATCTTTTGCTAAGTATTGGTAGGTGCAGTGGGAAGTATCGATTGAAAAAAGGTGAAACTCGTTGTCACTATAAACCAAAGAATTTTTTAGTGAGAACCATTGATCAGGACGGTAAAAATTAAATAACTCGGATTTCAAAACCGGTAAGGTCCCCTTAAGTTTTATTTCTTTGATATTAATTTCGAGCTCATTGTTCATCCATGTTCCCACCAGTGGTGCTTCATTTTTTGAAACGGTTAATAAAGCTGCTGGATCAGTTTTTGAATTCGAAGTCATTGGGGGGAAGGGAATGATGTTTTTTTCGCAACTAGCGTAAAGAAAATTCCACAAAATCAGAAAGCATAACTTTGTTTTCATTTGACCTCCTAAGTTTAGGTTTAAAAGGTCTTCATATGCTAAACAATTCAATAAGCAGTTTTTTATTATTAAATAAAGAGATAAGTTTCTAAAATGAAAAAGTCATTAAATTAAGAAAGAAGACAATCGAGAAGGGGTTGCCGATTGTCTTCTTGTAGGTCTGGTCGGTTGGGCTTAAAAGGGGTTACTAAAAAAGCTTTAAAACCGATCCAGTTTGTTTGATAATTCTTTGAACATTGGCATTCAGTATTTTTTGAACTCTTGGATCTCTTTTTAATTTTGACATTAGGATTAGCTCTCTAAAATACTCTGCTTCAGGGGGTGAGAATTGAAAATACTCAATAAATTTGGCCATTAATTTTGGCCCTATTTCTCTTTTTCCCGTTAAAACCATGGTTAAAGTACTGCGAGCATTGACTTTAAGGAGTCGGGCCCAGATACCATAGGTAAAACTGGTGTTTAATGTTTTTTTGTATTCAAAATAGTCTTTTAAAAATTGTCTAAAATCTTCGTACTGAAATACTTTTGGTCCTGACATAAGTTCCTCCCCGCCATGTTGTTACTGTTAACTTTACGAAAATAATGCCGATAGGTGAGAAACATTAGTGAGACGAAAGGACGCTAAGTGAGTGAAAAACTTGAAAAACAGATTTTTGATATCCAAGAACTTTTAAAAAATGGCCTGATAAAAGAGGCCAGAGAGCACTTTTTAACGTTCAAAAAACGTCAAAAAGTTCCTCGATTTTTTATCGGTCAATTTGCCGAGCTTGCACGGAAGTTGGGATTAATCGATGAGGCGATAGCTCTTCTTTTTCCTTTGATTCATCAGGATCAAATTGTCGCCAAAGAATTAAAACTAGATAACAACACCGTGGTTAGCACGAAAGAATTGCTTTGTTATGCTTCTTGCCTCATTCGCAAAGGTCTTTTTTTTGAGGGTAGAAAAATTTTAGAGACCATCAATACTGCCAACTATCCAGATGTCTCATTGTTTCGGGCTTTTGCCGCTATCGGTTCATGGGACTACGCCGAGGCGAAGAAAGAGTTATTAGTTTATTTACAATGGAAAGGCTTAACTCAACATCAATTATTGGTGGCCAAACTGAACCTGCTGGCCTGTGAATCCTATTTAGAAAATACTTTTGAATCTGAAAAATTGGCGATTGAAGTGATGGCACTGGCAGAGGAACTTAATCATCGACCTATTTATCATGCCGGAAAATTAATGCTGGCAGAAACAAAGGTATTAAAAGGTGAGTATCATACAGCGGAGAAGTTATTGGCCGATGTTTCAAGTTTTTTTACTTCCAAACATCAGTTTGAATATTTTGCTTTAAGAAAATGGCGATTATTGGCCAAGTACTATCAGTCCCCTGCGGAAAACATCTTGCAGGAGCTGAAAGAACTTAAAGAAGAAGCTTATCAAAATAGTCATTTTGAAATCGTTCGATCGATTGATTTCAATTTGTGTCAGTTGAGTAAGGATTTAGTTCTCGCTCGTTATCTTTATTTTGGTACTCCTTATTACCATTACCGACAAAAAATGAAGCACGATATGCCATGGCTCAATTTCGAAGGGGAGCAAGAAGTTCTCTTGGGGCGGCGATCAAAATCAACATCATTGGAAAAAAATACAGGAATTGATTTTAAACATTCACAGTTAAAAAATCCTGATCTTGCTATAAAACCTGGGCAGCTCAATATCAAATTGTTTCAAATATTATTTTCTGATTTTTATAAACCAATAAGTAAGGTAGTAATTCATGAGGGGCTTTATCGAGGGGATTTTTTTAATCCTTATAGTTCTCCCAAACGCATCAACACAGCAATTGGAAGGTTGAGGGCTTGGTTAGTTGAGCAACAGATTGGTCTAGAGATCATCGAGAATAAAGGTCTTTATAAATTCAAATTTATTAATCCGATTAAGCTTTTTGTCTTTGATGAAAGGCGCAGTGTTCATCGCCAAGACAAAGCTGATTTTTATTTACTCAAGTTTATAGAAAACTGGCAGACATCAGATACTTTTGATGGCCAAGATTTTGTGCGAGTCACGCAGCTTAATCGCAAAACCGCTTTAAGAATTATCAAAGAATTGCGAGCACGTAATCAGATAGAGATGCTAGGACAAGGAAAGAATACATTTTATCGCATAAAAAAATCTGCCTAGTTTTAGAGGTTTCTTCTTTAGAAGTCTCACATTCAAAGACTTTAGATGAAAATAAATGAGAAACTGGTCACAAAATCTGAACAAGGGTAAAATTATCGTTGCATACTAGATTCACAAGAATTGAAAAGAGCAGCATCATTTGTGAGCGATACATAATCATGAAGAATATTATTAATCATTTAAATTTTATCATTCTGATCACAGGATCAGTGCTCCTGACTTCGTGTCTTGAGTTAAATGATTTGAATATGAATGAGCTATCGCCGGCACTTTCGGCGGTGACGAACTCCGAGAATATTTTAGAAGAATTAGATGCCTCACAAGCTCTCGCTGGAGGAGGGGATGGCGGAGCGTTTGATTATGGAGAAAATAATAAAGATCAGATCTTCAGTGGTGTTTTACGGAATAACCTTTTATTTTGTTTAATGAAAAAAATTAATAATGAGTTATATGTATATAAAGGCGATGCATGTGATGATCTAAAATTCACTCAAGTTACGAATGGTGAGCAAACTGATATTTTTGAGCCAGGTTCATTTTGGAATGCTTTTTTTACTCAATTTGAAAGCGACCAAAATCAAACACATATTTTAACGAATATGAAGTTACTCTATTACTTGTTTAATAATAATAAATTAGAAATAACAGCATCAACCCCAGAAATCTATGAGTTATTTAAAAAAGGACTTTTAAATTTTACGATTATTGAGTTATGCACTACAGATTTTGATAAAGCTAAAATGGATTTAAACTATGTAATCATTGAGATCAATGGTGTCCTTTATCAACTCCATTTAAATTATCAAGAAATTTTTCAAATAAGTTTTGCGATATTTGATGCTATCAATATTGATAGGCTTAAACCAAACAATCACACTTGTTTCGGTTCTCAAAACTAGCTCGTTTTCTACTTTTTTTGTGAACAATGCCCATTTATTCTTTCTCTTTGTTGCACAATCATCTTCTCTTAGTGGTAGCGAATACTTTGAATTTATTGTTGTTTCTAAATAATTAACTATGCTCACTTATAATTAGGTAACAGCGCAATTTTAAAAAATTGGGAAATTATATGCAAAAATTTAAACAAGGTTTTACATTAATGGAGTTGATGGTCACGGTGGCAATCATTGGTGTTCTCAGTTCCGTTGTTATTCCTGCTTTTAAAAATTATCAAGCAAAGTCACGACAATCGGAAGCGAAACTGAGTATGGCCTTTATTGTTCGCCTTGAAGAAAGTTGGAAGGCCCAGTATGATGCTTATGCCACATGTCTGTCGACCATGGGTTTTTCACGAGAAGTTGGCGACACTTCTTATTACAGCATCGGCTTTAATTATCCTGTGGGTGACGCTGCCAATGCATCAACATTCAATACACCAAGTGTCGATGCAGGTGCTCCTTCAGAATGTACCGTTGGTGGACCAAACACCCAATGGACTCCAAGTACTCCAGCGGCCATAGCTCATTGGTATCAAGGCAACCGCGCGGTCCAACAGGCAAATGCACCAACGTTAGGAGAGTTTTCTACCTATGTCGGTATTACCGGAATTTTAGATACTAATGCTCAAAGCTTTACTCTAGGATCATACGGCTATGTGGAACAAAGTATTGCATGGCAACCTTCTTTATTGATGAATTCAGCAATAGCTAGTGATGATGGAAATAATAATGGAGGAGGTTTTATTTGGAATAGTCTAAATGGTGTGCTGGAAGTCATTCAGAGTCAAAACAATCCTTGGAATAAAGATATTTATAATCTTAGTACTGAAGCATTAGCAGCGGCTCAAGCATCACTTGGAGTTCCCTCTTCAGAACCTGAACCTCCCGTTTTAGGGAGTAAAGATGAAAATCAATCGTCTGGAGGAGGAAGTAGTACCACTGGAACGACGGTTGGAGGAAACACAGGAACGATCGGCGGTCATGCATCCTTAGGAAGTCCTTAACAAAATTTCTCATTTATTTATTTATTTTATATACTAAAAAGCATTCGCCTCAATAATGTTTCTCTTGAAGCCCACTGTTTTTGTTAATCTCTAAAAAACAAGAACGTAGGTGGTGGAGGGGAGCATGAACCCTAAAGAAAAAAAGATAAGATCAGGATTTACGCTAATTGAATTGTTAGTGGTAGTCGCTGCCCTCGGCGTTTTAGCTTCAGTTGCCACTCCTCTTTTTAGTCAGTATCAAACAAAGGCGCGAAAATCTGAAGCTCTCTTTATGATTTCTCATATTACAAAACTAGAAGAAGTATGGAAGTTAGAGTATGGCGCGTATGGTACTTGTTTAAACCTGATGGGGTTTGTCGATCGTGCCATTGCTGGTCCAGAGTATTTTAGTATCGGCTTTTCATTTCCCGCGAAAACACCTGCTTTTGCAGCGATCAACAGTCTCAGTGTGGTGGGAGGTGCGCCGGCAGAATGTATGCAAACAGGATACTGGGCACCCTCTGATAATTTATTAACTCCTGCCGTCTCTCACTGGTATGAAGGTAATAAGGGGATAGGGGGGCGAGCACCTACTTTAGATGAGTTTATTTTAAATTCCAGTCTCACCACCATCGATTTCACTGGACAGTATTATTCCCTGGCAGCTGTGGGCAATGTAGATAA
>JBIKWR010000168.1:0-6804 GCA_044356225.1 Bacteriovoracaceae bacterium
AATACGATGTTATTGATACCACCAACCTAGATTTAACGTTACAACATAAAAATTTTCAAGGCTTATACTTTGCTGGACAAGTTAATGGGACGTCTGGATATGAAGAGGCGGCGGGACAAGGTTTGGTAGCTGGAGTTAATGCTTCTCTGTCCCTACTTGGAAAACCAAGATTTATTTTAAATCGTTTAGATTCTTATATTGGAGTTATGATTGAAGACTTAGTTACACAAGAAAGAGATGAACCTTATAGACTTTTCACTGCTAGAAACGAAAACCGATTAAGGGTTAGGGAGGATAATACCTATTTAAGAATGGCCTCCTATAGAAAAAATTTTGGATTACATGAAGATCTTGATGATTTTCTAGAAATGTTCCACGTGGAACATTTAGTTTTAACTCAACTCTGCAAGGAAATATCCTTCTTACCTAACCCAGAAAATCAAGAAAAGTTTAAAAGCCTTAATTATATAGAATTTAAAAACAAGAAAATATTATTAACTGAACTTTTAAAATTATCTCACATAGACCCGGTAGAAGTTTTAAAGAGAGAGTTAAGTGAGAGAAATTTAATATTTGATACTAGAGTTATAAGGAATGTGGCCATTGATATTAAATATCAAGATTATATTGATAAAAATGAAGAAGAATTATTAAAAGTAAAAAAAATGCAGGACAAGAAGGTAGATTTGAGAAAAGTTGAAGCCTCTGAGAATATTTCTTTTGAATGCAAAGTAAGAATTTTGAAAATTAAACCTGAAACATTTGGGCAACTTAATAAAATAAATGGTTTGAGGCCAGCAACTATTGTAACTATCGCAAATGATTTTTATTGATGAATGATTTTTCAGAAAAATACTTAAACCTAGTAAATACTAAGTATTCAGGCTTAAACCTGACAAGAATACTCGACTCAAATGAGTTTTATATAAAACAATATATTGATTCAATATTCCCGTTTACCGAAATTAAAAGACTAAAAGACTGTTTGAACGAAAAAAAAATTCTAGTAGATATTGGTTTTGGCGGGGGATTCCCTATCCTCCCTTTGGCAAATGAATTTAAGCCGATAAAATTTATCGGATTTGAGGCACGAGAAAAAAAAGTAAAAGCAGTTACTGCAATTGCCAATGAGTTAAAACTTTCAAATGTTCGATTGTTTCACGAACGATTAGAAAACATCGATTTCAATATGGCCTGTGTGATAACTCTTAAGGCAGTAGGCACCATTGAAGAATTTTTGCCAAAAATTAACTGTAGTGAAGATTCTAAAGTTATATTTTATAAAAGCGAAAATGTGGAAAACCAAGAAAATTTAAAAATTCATGGATGGAAAATTGAGTGTATTGAAGTCGATATAAAAGAGGGCTTAAAACGAAAGATAGTGATTTGTGAAAAAGTTCCGAATATCACTGAAAATAGTGCTAAATATCTAAAAACAAAAAAGAATTATTCTCAACCATCCCTTGTCAGACTCTCATCCTTTGTTGAATAATGCCTACAAACGGGTGGTAAAAATGGGAAAAATAATTGCAATTGTTACACAAAAAGGTGGAGTTGGAAAAACGACCACCACAATAAATTTAGCAGCTTGCCTCGCCGCAGCAGAGAAGAAAACTCTTATAATCGACTTTGATCCACAAGGAAATGCTAGTGCAGGTCTGGGAATTGATAGAGAGAGTCGCGCATATCCCAATATCTATCATGTTTTAATGCAAAACTTTCCAATTGAGCAAGCGATCAAAAAAACAGCATTAAGTCATCTGCATATTCTGACAGCAGATTCTAATCTCTCTGGTGCACCAGTGGAATTAGTAAATGAAATTGCAAGAGAATCAAAATTAAAAAGAATATTAGCGAAAATAAAAGATCAATATGACTTTATTTTGATCGATTGTGCTCCCTCGGTATGTCTTTTAACGATCAATGCTTTAAATACGGCAGATACTTATTTAATACCCATGCAAACAGAATTTTATGCCATGGAAGGTTTAGCGGATACACTTAATTTAGTTAAGATGATCAAAGAATCACTTAACGATGAATTGAAGATGGAAGGAGTTCTTTTAACTCTTTTTGATGGACGCAGTAATTTACATAAACAAGTGGCACAAGAAGTTCAAAATCATTTTGGTGATTACGTTTATAAAACCATCATTCCAAAAAATGTAAAATTATCTGAGTCACCAAGTTTTGGTAAACCCATAATTTTATACGATATTGAAAGTAAAGGTAGTGAAGCTTACTTATCACTCACAAAAGAATTTTTAGTGCGACAAAATAAAACGTCGGAACATTTTCAGACGAAGTTGAATGTTTCAGAAAATAATAATTTAAATGAGAATAGCAATTCAATTCATTAGCCAAAGTCATCGAAGTTTTTAGAGGGGAAATATTATGAATAAAAAACCAGTTCTAGGCAAAGGCCTTGGAGCGCTAATTAATAATGAAGCAAAAAAAAGTGCTTTAATGCAAAGTTATCAATTGGATGATGAGATCAATAAACGATTTGATGAAATACAAGTTAAAGATCATTTGAAGGATCAATCTAGAGAAGAAACAGGAGTTTTATTAGTTGATATTACAGCGATACAAAAAAATGAAAAACAACCGCGCAAAATTTTTAAAGAAAAAGAGTTAACGGAACTGGCCAATTCAATAAAAGCGAATGGCATAATCCAACCACTGATTGTTTCAAAGATTGAAAAAGGTTATGAGCTGATCGCTGGCGAAAGAAGATTGCGTGCGAGCAAGTTAGCAGGACTCACCCAAGTTCCGGTGGTAGTTAAAAAAGCTACTGATCGAGATAAACTAGTCTTGGCCATTATTGAAAATGTTCAGCGAATGGATCTCAATTGCATTGAAGAGGCGATGGGCTACTTTGAACTGATGAATGAGTTTAATTTAACCCAAGAAGAAATTGCTCATAAAATTGGTAAAGAAAGAAGTACTATTGCCAATTTTCTAAGAATTTTAAAACTACCGAGACCGGTGATCGAGATATTGCAAAAAGATTTGTTAACATTTGGCCATGCAAAGCTATTGGCAGCGGTGGGTGATTCAAATCACATTTTGCGGTTCGCTAATGAAGCCGTGACCGAAGGTATGTCCGTTCGCGAGTTAGAAAAAAGAATTCAATTAGTTAAAGCTCCAAAAAAAGAAAGCAAAAACAAATTTTTTGATGAAAAAATTAACCAATTTAAAGATTCATTGGAAAAAAACACTGGTTACCATTTCACTATTTCTCATAAAAATGATGGCAGTGGGCAAATTGGTCTTAAATATTCAAACGAAGCCGAATTTAATGATATTTATAGCTTTTTAATGAGAAAATAATCGAATGAATGTAAAAGGTGATATTTCAGCAATTATTGAAGAAGGTTGCAAATTTGAAGGCAACCTTAGCTTTAATGGCGTTGCGAGAATAGCCGGTACGGTAAACGGTAGTATTTATTCAAATGATACCTTGATCGTTTCGGAAGGTGCCATTGTAAATGCAGATATTAATGCAAATGTTATTCTTATTAGTGGAACCGTAAAGGGAGATATTAAGGCCAGCTCTAGAGTAGAAATTAGAAGACCTGCCAGGTTTGAAGGAATTATTACTGCACCATCATTAATTGTTGAAGAGGGTGTGATTTTTCATGGAACAACAAAGATGAAAGATAAGGAATAGTTACCTCATTAACAGTAAGTCCTAATAAACTTCATTACTAAACAGTTAAACTATTTTCTGAATTAATTTAAGCAACAAAGTGTCTAGTTTTGATAAACTAGTTTCGCAAGCTTTATGCTTGACTAATTTTAAGCAAAAACATACTAATAGCCCACCCCGACAATAGCAAAATTGAGGATATAGAGAATGGACACGGTTTTAACGTCCTTATCAGTTGATAGTTCGTTTTTTTATCAATTTTTCATTAGTGCAATTTTCTTTATCGTTGCCAAATTTTTATTTTTTGAAAAATTAAAATCAATTCTGTTAATGAGAGAAGAAAAAACCTCTAAACTTGATGGAAATGCCGATCGAATTATGCAAAATGCTGCTCAAAAGGCTGAAAAATTTCGCGCTGAACTTGACGCCACTTATGTTAAGGCCAAACAACTGGTTCAAGATAAGAATGCACAGAAATTAAAAGAAGCAGCAGAAATGATTCAACGAGCAGAAACACTTGCTGAAGATCAGCTTAAAAAAAATAGTTTAGCCTTGGCAAAAGAATTGGATTCACTTCAAAAATCAATAGATTTAGAAGTTGATTCTCTCTCTGCACAGCTAGTAAATAGAATAACAAATTAAGGGTCCTATCTTTTTATGATTGCCAGAATACTTATTGGAATTTTTTTATTAAATAATTTAGTTTTCCAAGTTGCTTTGGCAGCTGGAGCTGGGTCGGTAAAAGATCTTTTAATACCTGTCATAAACGTAACTCTTTTGTTTGGGTTTTTGTTTTGGAAGTTAAAACCAAAATTAGTCTCTGGTTTTCAAGAATGGTCTAATAAAATTCATAAACAATATGATGGAGCTGAAGCGAAATCTAAAGAAGCTCATTTAAAATTAGAAGTGATCAATAAAAGATATGATGATATTGAAAATGAAAAAAAGAAAATTATGGCAGAAGCTGAACAACAAGCAGCCGAATTTGCTAGTGTAACTCTTAAAGAAGCAAAAGAGAGAACTCAAAAAATTGCAGAAGAAACACTGCTTAGAAGTGAAGCTGAAAAGAGTAAAATGTTAAGAGAGTTAAATGCCGGGATATTAGAAAAAGTAATAGCTCGAACTAAATCGAAAATTAAAACAGACTCAATAGTTAAAAGTAAAACAGTAAAAAATTTATTGCAAAGGATTCACTAGATATGAGTGATCAGTACCCCGCAAAAGCTTATGCGAAGGCAATTGTAGAAATTAGTAAAGATCAATCTATCAAAATTGCAGATGAGCTAACTTTGGTAACAGAGCTGATTAATCAATCAAATGATTTGGAAAACGTACTTTTTTTAGATTTATTTACCAATGAAGAAAAGGCGAGTGTTTTACAAGCAGTTTTAGAAAAAGTTAAATTATCGCCTCTGACAAAAAATTTTCTCAGTTATTTAATTTCAGAAAAACGTTTTGGATTATTCCCTCTAATATTTAAAGAAGTTATAGTCATGGACGATGATCAGAAAGGTTTTTTGAAAGGATCGGTAGAAGGTTCTGAAGCAACAATAACAACTGAAGATCTTAATTTATTAAAAGATTATTTATCAAAAAAACTTAATCGCAAAATTGAACTTAGTTATTCAGCTTCTGAATACGTTACTGCAGGATTTAGAGTGACCGTGGATGATTTACAATTAGATGCAACGATAGATAGCCAATTTGATCAATTAAAAGACTAAGTCTTTGGAGAATAAAAATGAGCGTAAGACCTGAAGAAATCACCAGTATCATTAAAGACCGAATTGCCAATTTTCAAACACGACTCAAAGTTGATGAAGTGGGAACAGTACTCTCTGTTGGGGACGGTGTTGCCAGAGTTTTTGGTTTAAAAAATGTAATGGCCGGAGAACTTGTAGAGTTTCCTTCTGGTGTGCAAGGAATGGTTTTAAACCTTGAAAGTAATAACGTTGGTATTGCTATTCTCGGTGAAGATAACAGCATTAAAGAAGGTACAATTGTCAAAAGAACAGAAAAAATTGTTTCTGTTCCAGTAGGCGATGCTTTACTAGGAAGAGTAGTCAATGCCATGGGCCAACCGATCGATGGTAAAGGTGAGATTAAAACCAATACATTCCGAGCTGTGGAAATAAAAGCACCGGGAATTATTGCCAGAAAATCAGTTCATGAACCAATGCAAACCGGTATTAAGGCAATCGATGCCATGATCCCAATTGGTAGAGGTCAACGAGAACTTATCATTGGCGATCGTAAAACAGGAAAGACTGCCGTTGCGTTAGATACCATCATTAATCAGAAAGGGAAGAATGTTGTTTGTATTTATGTGGCGATTGGACAAAAGCAATCGACCGTACGTCAGTTACATAAAAAATTAGAAGAAGCAGGGGCCCTAGATTACACCATCATTGTCTCAGCTACCGCTTCACAATCTGCACCCCTTCAATTTATTGCACCCTACACAGGATGCACTATGGGCGAATTTTATCGAGATAGTGGAAAACATGCTTTGATTGTCTACGATGATTTAACAAAACAAGCTCAAGCCTATCGTCAACTTTCATTGCTACTGCGAAGACCTCCTGGGCGAGAAGCCTTTCCTGGAGACGTTTTTTATTTACACTCAAGACTATTAGAAAGAGCAGCTAAAATTTCTGATGCTCTAGGTGCTGGATCATTAACTGCACTGCCTATTATTGAAACCCAAGAAGGTGACGTTTCAGCTTATATACCAACGAACGTGATTTCGATTACGGATGGACAAATATTTTTAGAGACAGATTTATTTAACTCGGGGATCAGACCTGCGGTGAACGTAGGTATTTCAGTTTCACGGGTGGGTGGAGCTGCTCAAGTAAAATCCATGAAAAAAGTTGCCGGTACTTTAAGACTAGATTTAGCACAATATCGTGAATTAGCGGCATTTGCTCAATTTGGTTCTGATTTAGATGAGGCCACGCAAAGACAATTGGCAAGAGGTGAGCGTCTGGTTGAATTGTTAAAACAAGGACAATTTGAACCAAGAGAAGTATGTGACCAAGTTATTGCCATTTATGCTGCCACCAAAGGATTTTTAGATAAAGTACCTGTGGAAAAAATTCTTGAAGTAGAAAAAGGTTTAGTTCAATTTACTAAATCCAAACACGCATCTA
>JBIKWR010000169.1:0-6785 GCA_044356225.1 Bacteriovoracaceae bacterium
CCACCAATTTTTGCTCTAACTGAAACACCTTTTTCCGTTTCATCAATGGGGCTGATGGAAGTCACTTCGACTAAGGCCAAATCTTGGAATGATAATCTTTGATTCTCAAACTCATAACGAAAATCTACTTTGCCAAATTCAATATGCGAAAACTCTGGTTGCCCAATAGGCGAGTCTAATAAATCATGCAAGGCCCCGCGCCATTGGAAATTTTGAATAGCACCAAAATTATTTGAGTAACCCCAAGCGGTGCCCAGTCGCGAAGAGCCATGTCCTAAATGAGGCCGGTTTTTCAGCGGAATTTCTAAAGCTTTAGCTGAAGCAGTCAAACCCAAATCCGCGCGTGAAGCTAACAACTGCTCTTTCCACCGACTTTTATCCCCAGTATTAAGCAAAATCTCCTCGGCGAATTTATAATCGATATAATCAATACTGGTATCCAATACCTTGGCCAAAGATTGTGTCTCATAACGTGAATTTTTTGCTAGGTTAGTGAGGTCTCCAGGCAAACTCACTTGTCCTGAGCTTTTGATCATTTCTTTAAAGGCGATTTTTTCTTCTGGGCTTAATTGTTCCAAACCATGATTATATTTTGTTCGCAAAGAAGGACGATACTGAATACTTTTGACCAAACCAGGAACACGATAAAGCGCTTTAATGGTATCTGCAGGAATCACATAAAAAGGCAAACTCTCTAAAAGTTGCCATTCGGGATTGACCACTTCAATCGCCGCCAACAAATGATAAGAACAATTTTCCGTTAAATAGTAATAATCAAACGTCGTACTTCCTAACTCCCATAAATGATGAATCAACATTTTTAACTCATCATCATTTAAATTGAGATCATAGGCCCATAAGTCGCGTGATTCAAAATCATTGTATTCACGAATTTTATAAAAATAAGGGACTGAACTAAAAGCGCCATCAAATCCACCGGTCATTCCTAAAATAGTATAAAGAAAGGGGTTTTGAGTACTGACGTTAGCAGCATAATTAATGCCAAAATCTAAGAGCTCATGAATTTTTCCGGTTTTATAGTGGGGGCCTTTATTGAGACGTAACAAGGTATGGCCAAAGGCAGAAGCTGGAGAATTGAGATAATAACTAGAGAAAACTAAACTTGCCGATTGCACCTGGTGCAGATCTAAAAAACCACTCAATTTTGGGCAGGTGATTTTTGGCCAAAAAGATTGATCAATTTTTAGTTCACGATTAATCCATGTAAATCGCGCCGGAAAACGGCACCTCGCATGCAAATCCTGCTCAGCGGTTAAATCTGCATTCTCTGATAAAGGTTTAAAAAAACTTTCAATGGTAGCTAAAAGTTCTTTTTCAGGATTGGTTTTTCCGATCCAACCCGCAAGAAAAAAATTCTCATTATCAGCTTCACTCTCCCAACCTCCCCAAAAAGTACGACGATAATGCAGGAGTCTTTGCCACTGCGTTTTATCTGCCAATTTTAATTTGAGCGCCAGTTGCTGAGAATCTAAAATATCTGAAGTTTGAAAACCTTTGGCCATAAGTCCATCATGACAAAAATTGTATCCAAAGCTCATGATCAAAAAAAACAATTTTAAAAATGTCCATGATCTTCTGTCATTCATACTTTTTAAAACTCCTTAATAAGCTGGTGATTTTATCGCGAGAAAGAACAAAAGACTATGATCTAAATAAAATGTTATGCAAAGCAAACTGATGGGATTTATGGTCGCCTTACATACTCAATTTCATGCTCTCCAAATTCAGTTATAAGTTGCTGCTGGGAAAGACTCCCTAAGTAAAAATCTTTATCATCGACGAAGAGATCGATTTCTTCCACATAAGAAATCGCACTGAGTTTTTGCGAATATTTAGGCCCTAAAAGAAAAGTGACTCCTTCAGGCGAAATTTCATGAACTTTCAAGATGAGAAAAACCTTATTTTCATTTTCCTGATAGCTAACCACATAAAGATCATTATACTGAGGATTTTCCAGGTAGTGTATCAAAGTCGGTTCAGTTGTTTTTTCTGTTGTCATCACCGCCGTAACTAAAACCAAAACAAACAGCAGCATGATGATGGGCATGGCGAAAAAATGCCATGGAGTTTTGGGCCTTGGTAAGTTTTTTAAATCTTCAGAAGGCACCATGCAAGTATGCCGACAAAATTGACAAAAATAAAAAACACCATTTTCATGCGGCCAAAGCCAAAAAAATTGAAACAGCATGGACATTTTTTTTGTCCACTGTAAAACCAAACCATGTTGCTGACATTTGGGACACATCCCTGCCACATGTTTTTCATGGTAAAGTTTCCAATTTTTGGAAACCCACTTGAATTTTGATGAAGAATTATTTTTCGTTTCCAAAATTTGCCATTTTAGTTTTATCTAGTTGTTTGCTACCTGATTTACATCACTTAGATTTCCGAATTCTACCTGTTATTTTAACATAGTACAGAAATGGAGTCTCTTTTTGCTATTCAATTTTTTATCTTCAGGGTAACTAACATTTGAAGCTTAATCACTTTCAATCAATCGGTCCAAAAAGGTCAAAATATGCATAAAAATAAACCATTCTTTTCGTCACTTTTACTATTAACTATTTTCATTAATTTGCTTTTTGGCATGACCTCTTGTGGCGATAACTCCGATCAACAACCGTTGTTAGAGGAAACCAAACCAGAAACTTCCACCGCTGCGAATAATCAACCACCTTCGGGAAAAGGAAATGTTGGTAACGATGATCTCAACTCATTGCCAGATCCTCTAACCGACCCTTTCCATGCAAAAATAAACCATTATGAGGATTTTAATAAAAAATTCTTTAAGGATTTGGAAAAATCTCAAGTGACGATTGGCGATATCGATGATGTTTTAAACCGTGGTGGTTTGATTGATACGCGCGATCCTCTTGGTCGAACGATTTTAAACTATGCCTTACTCAACAATGATCTAGTGATGGTTAAATATCTCCTCAAGAAAAACGCCTCACCTCAACTCCTCGACAAAAAAGGATTTTCGGCCCTCGATCTAGTAAATCAAAATATTACCTCATCTGAATTGGCGAATTTTTATTCTCAAACAAAAATCTTTTTTTTGAAATACTTAGGTCTCCACGTCGATACTCAAAATGCTAAAGTAATTCCTGGTTACCAATTTTTTAGTTTTTTTAACCGAACTCCAAAATCATACCAAAGAGATCCGTTTCAATTTGGGAAAAAACAATTCCGCCAAGAAAAAATTGATCTTTTTTTAGGTGTCAGCTCTGAGGAGGCAAACGAAAATTTTACCGCCCAGTTAGTTTTGCTAACACCGGCAGAAGATGCCTTTTTTGATTTAAAATCGGCCCAACCGAGTATCATGATTGTGCAAGAGGAAGTCACTCTGGAAAACCTCAATGGTTTAAAAAGAGCTTATTTTGACTATCGCTTTTTGGACCAAAGTAAAAATCAAACTCATCGTTTTTTACTGGTTGTTAAAAACTCACAGGAAATAACGGTAGCAACACAACATATCGAAGTGATCACCAAAAAATAAAAAAAACCCGCTTTCGCGGGTTTTTTCTATTTTAATTTTTTAGTTTTATTAAACTGAAATTTCGCAAGAACCAACTTGCTCAAGGCTTAAGATATCAATGATTGTGGCATTGATTCTTTCAGCACCAACTGAAGATGTTGGAAAAATTTCGCGATAATTTTTTTGTAATAAAGCAGATACCGCCGCTGCGTCTTTACAGCCATACATAGCTGCTAATGATTCAATCGTTTCGCCTTGGCCTCTAGCAATATCATTCGCCAAAGAAACACGGTTGGCCTCAATAAAAATAGCAGCAGATCGCCCGCTTCCATCCATACAGTTTGAGGTACCAGTCGAAATACCAAAAGTTTGAGTTCCGGCAGTTCCATTAGTCGTTGAGGCAAAAATTTGCATCATGCCTTTTTTGTCGCCTAGAAGCATCGATCCCAAACCACATCCTGCCATGCCATAACCACGGGCAAAAGCGGAAGTGGCCATCATCATCACTAAACCAATTAAAATCTTTTTCATTCTCGCAACTCCTTGTGCAAAGTTAGTGTTTTAAAACTTTTACTCAATTTTTAACGAAACTCATTAAAAACCGATGTAAACAGCTATATTGTTTGTCTTAATAGTATATTTAAGAGGCCTCTTAAGCACTAGTAAAAAGTTGCCTAAGTACTTGAATAAAAACAGCTGAGATTTCACAGATACAGTAAGATTTACACAGAGAGTCATATTTGTTGCGCAATGCATTTTGTGGCCTTATTATTAATTCAACCGTTTTTAGGAGATTTTTATGGCCACTATCCTGCATTGTTTAATTTTATCTTCGATAATGTTTTTAACTATTGCTGGCATCACGCAATAATCGTTTTCAGCTGTTTTCAATATTTATTACCCGAGATACATAGGGTTGATGAAAATTGAACTTCAAAAAATTGATCCCATTGCTCATCCTGAAGATATAGAAAAATTACAATTGCTGATCACTGAATATTATCCACTAAGACCTTATCCTGTTACCAGTGAGGGTTTAAGTGCTCCAGATAAATGTTATTTTTGGGCCTATTGTTACTCTTGTTCACCGACCGAACCCATCGGCATCACCGGATTTCAAAAAAAAACCACCACGTTAGTTGAAACCGTTAAAACCATCGTCTTTGAAAAGTATCGAGGAAAAGGACTTGGAAAGAAGTTATCCCAAGCGATTGAAGACTACTGCTTGGCCCAGGGAACAACCAAAATCATGAGCACCATCTATGCCCAAAACACCGCGATGATCGCTATTAAGCTCGAACAAGGCTATACCATCGAGGGTTATCATCCAGATCATGAGGCGCCTGGTTGGCACGAATATAGTTTAGGCAAAGTCTTTAAACGCTGAGTTAGAAAAAAATCCCTAGTTGGCCCTCACTTTATCTAACAATCATTCCTCACCATACGTTAAAAAAAAAAGATGTTTTCTATCGCCTAATAATCTTGTTAAGACCCCTTAGAACTTTCTTTGGGAGGAATCATGAATTTTTTTAAAAGTTTAACGATCACTTTTGCTTTAACCCTAATCACTTTTAATACGTATGCTAATGATTTACAGACGGCCAAAGCGCTTTATGACCAACGCGGCGAAAACCCTGAAAATGCTTTAGCTGCAGCAAAAATTTATGAAAAACTTGCGCAAAATGACGGGAATTCACCTTTAGAAAAATCCCAGTTTTTAACTCTTCAGTCTGAAGCGCTGTATTTTTTTGGTGATGTGACCGAAGAAAAAAAAGCAAAAAGAGAGCTTCATGATCAAGGAAAAGATGTCGCCAAAGAAGCGGCAAAACTTCTCGATAAAAATAACGCTGCCGAAGTTGAGGCGCTGGCGGTTGCCGTTTTTTGGCAAGCTGCTAATTTTGCCCGTTCTTTGGCAACTGAAAACAAGGCGGTCAAAGCACTCAATTGGCCGAAGTTAAAAGACCTTTTGAACTTTGTGATCGAGGATTTAAAACAAGATCAGGTTCAACTTTACGGAGCACGCCGAATTTTAGGTGGAGCACTGTCAAATTTAGGACGAAAAGAGCAAGCCTTAGAGCATTTAGAACTGGCCTATCAAAAGACATTAACAGCAGATGGAAAAACATCGCTCCATGGATTAAACACTATTTTTTATGCCGAAGTTTTAATTGATCTTGATCGTGCTCCTGAGGCAAAAAAAGTCTTACAAGGCTTAGTCGACGCCGATGCCAAACTCTTAAACTTACAGCGGGTAACAGAAACACTTAAAGAACAAAAAGAAGCTCTGGAGTTGTTGGAAAAATTAAAATAAAAACCAATGATTTTTTTATCAGTTTCCCAAAGGGGAGACCCGATGAAGGATTATGCAATGAGACTCATCTGCCTTAGTAAAAAATCAATGCCTATGTTCCTGGTTTTCTTATTCGGAAATCTCTCTTTTCTCTATTATAGTCTGGATTGTTGGGCGGGAAATTTGACTGCTCCCATTGATATTCCTGGCACAAATGTCCTGCCTAAAGGCAAACGTAATGTTCGAGTCAAAGGTTTTGCTCTAGAGGCGAACGATAAATTTGGCAACACTGGAAACACTCAAGGCTTAGGTCAAAGTCTCAACACCACCGTCACTTGGAGCAAACTAGTTGAAGGGCAATCAACCAATATACTTAAAGCCGAATCAAAAGGATTTATTTTAAGTTATCTTGGGGCCGCTGGTCTTGAACAAGAACAATTGTTGGAAGAATCCGTTGGCTTCACTACGGGCAACATCAATTTGTCGGTGAATGCCACCATCCCCGTTTTGGCCTATGGCCTCACCGATCGCTGGACCACCGCGATCGCCGTGCCTGTTATTAAAACAAAAGTTAGTCATGATATGGGTTTTGTCGCCAATGAAAATATCAAAAAATTTCAAGCTTACTTAAATTCGACTGGTGTTAATGGCCAGCATACCGCCGAAGATTTAGTTTATAAGCTAGCCGATCCTATCAGTTATAAAGCCGAAACCTATGGATATAACCCTGCACCAAGGTATCAAGAAAATACCAAAATGGGCGATATCAAAATTGTCAATAAACACTTAGTAAAAAAACATTCTCGAGCAAATACTTTGGTTCAGTGGGACATCACTACCCCAACTGGAACTAAAACAAATCCAAATGAGTTAATCGATTTGCCTTCCGGCGATGGCCAATGGGATTTAGGTGTTGGGGTGGTTCAGGACTATTCATTGAATAAAAATTCCGCCGTCGTCACTTCTTTTGGATACACCAGACAATTTAAAGATACC
>JBIKWR010000170.1:0-6783 GCA_044356225.1 Bacteriovoracaceae bacterium
AAATGCTCGCACTATCGAAAAAGATTTTCAGCTCGAAGGAGATCATATCTTGTATTTAGGAGATCATATTTTTGGCGATATTTTGGCACTTAAAAAGGCCTGTCAATGGCGAACTGCTTTAGTGCTTGAAGAAATTGCGGAAGAAATAACCGCCCTTAAAAACGGCCAGAGCTTACAGGTCCAATTGGATGAGCTGATGTCACAGAAAACAGAGTTAGAGTTCGAGTTAAAAACATTAGATGACTTAATAAAGATAGAAAATAAACAACAAAAACGAATTGATCAAATACTTTTGTTATTAGAAGAAACCGATCAAAAATTACAAACATTGTTGCAGGCCTATAATTCTTTTTTTAATCCCTTTTGGGGGTCAATGATGAGGGCCGGTCAAGATCCTAGCTTACTCTCTTATCAAGTTGAAAAATATGCGTGCATTTATATGCCAGAAATTTCCAGTCTGCACGATTATCCGACTAAAAATTATTTTCGACCTGCTCGGGTATTATTGCCTCACGAGAGATCTATCTTAAACTAATCCCATGATCATTTGATCTCAACTAAAATCCGTTTTAAAATGAAATAAAATGAATACAACTTCACATACCTTTCTCGTCGTCGATGACGAGCACGACATTGTCGAACTCATCTCGATGATTTTAGAAGATCTATATCCTGGCGCTGGAATCAAAACTGCCTTTAATGGCAAAGAAGCGATTAAAATCCTCAATGAAAATCCGACGTTTTCCGCCATCTTATGTGATTTTAATATGCCAGACACATTAGGAGACGAAGTTTTTTTGACCAATGCTAAAAATAAAAATTGGCCTTTTATTTTTATCACATCAGAAGATATAACCACCAAGCCAACTTTGCAGAATTTTAAAAAAAGTAATCCCCTTAACCATCATTTAGAGAAGCCTTTTTCCGCGGAAACTCTTGGTACTTGTTTAGAGAAAATACTTCATTCTCAAAGCGCGGACAAACTCAGCAACCCCAAAATTAACCAAGGGAAAAGTGAGATCAAACCGTTTAAAAAACTTAGCATCGATCGTTTTATGCATTTTAAGAAATTTAATTTTGCAGTCTATATAAAAATGAGTGAAGAGAAATTTATTAAATTAGCACACCAAGGTGATCTACCCGATTTTGAGCAAATTAAGCGTTTACAAGAAAAGGGTGTCGACTCTCTCTATTTTGCTGAAGCAGATTTTAATCAGTTGATTATGCAGGTGTGCACCACCCATAAAAAACTTTTAAAATCACAAAATAACCCTGAGACGATCATCACTGTTGCCTCGAGCATCTATGACTTTGTCAAAGAAGTGGGGCTGACTCCTGAGCTTTCTTCTTTGATGGAAGATATAACAGATTCAATGTTACTACCCCATCAAGCGAATCAAAGTCTATTATCTCGACTCTCTATGATGTTAAAAAATGACAACCCATGCTCACGGCATGCCATGCTCACCAGCACCTTAATCAATGCAACCCTCAATGAACATATGGAGAATTACACTCGCTTTATCACTAAAAAAGTTATTCATGCCTCTCTGTTTGCCAATATTTCACTCAACCGACCAGAGGATGTTTTTTTTGATGATCCTTCTGATCCTAAATTTTTGTTCTTGGCGAAAGATATTCAAAATGAAATTATCAATCACCCCATTGAGTCTGCTAAACTTTATGAGGATTTTACTGATGCTGACAATGATACTCATAAACTTATTCTGATGCATCACGAACGACCAGGTGGTCTTGGTTTTCCCAAAAAAACGGATACAGATCAATTCAATCCACTCAATATCTATTTTAATATAGGCTCTCAATTGGCCCTAGAGTTTTTACGTTTTAATCAAGACTTCATTTCTCCCGCCGAAGTGAAAAAAATGTTTCAAACGATAGCGTTTAAATTTCCTGGAAAAAAATTTGAAAAAGTAATGACTCAATTTCAAGCGACTTTAAAATTATAAAAAATATTGCTCATCTACTGATTTTTATGATTTTTACATTTGTAAGCTTTTCCACCCGCCGCTAACCCTTCCCAATCGGCCCTAGGAACATCTAAATCCACATAGTTTGCGCCTAACTCTGCCGCTTTATTACGGGCATCGATTTCCACTTCGCGAATATCAACTCCTTGGGCAACTAAGGCGGTAAGAGGTTGGCAAGTTCCATAAATCAAAGGCATCATGGTCGTCACCATTGCACCTGAAGAAGTTAGGACTTTGCGTTTTTTTGGAGAACTACATGCACCGATCAAGACCAAGAGCGATGTCAAAAAAGAAATTTTCACCATTAACCAAAAATATCTTTCAAATTTTTTACACGGCATTTTCTTTTCCTTTTTGTTTAAAAAAATAATCAATCAATCGATTCTGTAAAACTGCCTATAATTTTGGGTTAGGCCCTTCCATAATCTCAAAAATTGAGAGTGTGCCTTCTAATTATGCTACTTTTAACCAAACATTACGTCTAGAGAGTGGTCGATCAATAACTTAGCTTTGAGGAGATCAATAATTCGATCATCATCTTGAGATTTCGTTAAACTATAATCATTGATATTTCATCACTTAAAGTTAATTTAGATTACCAAAACTAGTGAATGAATGCGAAAGAAGGAGTTTTAATGAGCTTTCAAACACTCATCAGTCTTTTGTTGGTATTGCATCTTATTGGGCATTTTCTTAATAGTGGTCATGCTCAAAATTTAGAACAGACAAAATCTGAATACTTTTGGGCCCCGGGAAAACGGGTTCAAGCTAGTGGTACCGAAAAGGCCAAAATTTCCTATAATCAATCTCCCATCGCCAATAAGTCCCTGCATTCATGGACCGCAATGCCTTGGGATCAATCCCCCAAAATACATCATTACAACGCTAGCAATAATTCCCAAAAAATGCATTTACCGATGATTGGATTCTTTAATCTTGCTGATTATAGTACCCAGTGGGATGGACGATCACCTCGTCCGAGTTCAAACACCCCTATGAGCAATATTTCAGCCGAACTCAAGCAACCAGTTCAACCAATTCAAGAAGTTCAAAGTCATCAGATGAACAGCAACAATAATTTGTTTCCAACAGATAGTCAGATGATGCCTGAGCAAATGCCAAAAAGCCGAACGGAAATTGGTAAAGCGACAAAAATAGTAGAAGGGACCGTTGGCCCTCAGTTGGTCAAGGCGCAAAAAGGAGCGAATTCTCCAGCTAAAATTGCAGCACCCACTCGTTTTCGTATGCCGAAATTTAAGAGTTCGCTTAATTCTCTCGATCAAGAGGATATTGAATTGCGCGAATCAGAAAAATTCTTGCGCTATCATGACCCACTTTAATTCTACAATGAACTCAATCTAGGGAAGTCGGTTGATGTTATTTAAATCATCAAAAGACATTTTTAGTCGTTTAATAAATGTGACCTCACCTGCGCGTAGCCATTTTCTGGGGTCGTAGAAATTTTTATTAGGTTTATCTTCGCCTTCTGGATTACCAATTTGACCTTGTAGATAAGCCTTTTTCTCATGGTAATAATTCTTAATGCCATCCCAGAAGGCCCATTGGAGATCGGTATCAAGATTCATTTTAATCACACCATAACTGATCGCTTCTTTGATTTCCGCAGGAGTCGAGCCGGATCCGCCATGAAAAACGAAATTGACTGGATTATTTTTAGTTTTAAATTTTTGAGTGACATAAGCTTGAGAATTTTTAAGGATAATGGGAGTGAGTTTAACATTTCCTGGTTTATAAACACCGTGGACATTTCCAAAGGAGGCGGCGATGGTAAAATTCTCTCCTACTTCTTTTAACAGTTCATAAGCATAGGCAACATCTTCTGGTTGTGTATAAAGTTTAGAGTTATCTACATGAGAATGATCCACTCCATCCTCTTCTCCTCCGGTCACTCCTAACTCAATCTCAATTCCAGTTTGTATTGAATTCATTTTTTTAAAATACTGCACACAAGTTTTAATATTTTCTTCGAGACTTTCTTCCGATAGATCGAGCATATGGGAGCTAAAAAGAGGCTTGCCATGGTTTTTAAAATGTTTTTCACCGGCAGTTAACAATCCATCAATCCAGGGGAGTAGTTTTCGTGCAGCATGATCAGTATGAAGAACCACTGAAACGCCATACTGCTCGGCCAATAACTGGATGTGTGAAGCCGCAGAAATCGCACCTAAAATCGCTGCTTTTTCATTTTTATTATCTAAGCCTTTACCCGCAAAAAAACTCGCGCCACCATTCGACAGTTGAATGATGATAGGGGATTTTAATTCTTTGGCGGTTTCTAAGGCGGCATTAATCGAATTTGTCCCCACACAATTAACCGCGGGAATAGCAAAGCCTTCCGCTTGAGCGAATTGATAAAGGGCGATCAAATCTTTTCCATAAACAATTCCGGGCGCGATTTTTTTAGATTGAGTTAAATTCATTGATTTCTCCATTTATTTTTAACCATTTTTAGAGTGATAGAGATCGAGTTATTCTGATCGACGTTTTTCACTTTTTTGTAGGCCTATCATAATGAAAAATTAGCTTTTTGTCCTCTGGTCTAAGAAAAACTGAGTATAAAATCTAAACATGTAAAAGTAGGATGTGGCGCATAGAACATGCCACGCCGAATGACCGGTAAAGAGGTGATTCTCTGGCCAGCACAGGATTTTACTCTTATCTAGATTCCAGATAATAAAGGCCATGAACATCGATATGAGCGCTAAAATATAGCTGCCATATTTCGGGCGATTTGCATTTGTGGCAAGTCGATTAAGTTTCCATTCTAAAAATAAAATCATGATTATCTGGCCGGCAAAAAGAATTCCTCCCACCCACTTAAAAAAAATCAAAACCAAAGCAGAAAAAAGAGTCATCCCCCAAAACCATCGATTGAAGCTTACTTTTGAAATTTCAAATCGTCTTTGCCAGTTAAGCAGCAACAAATAGGAATTAAAGGCATACATCGCGGCAAAATCAAAAACTTCAAAAAAAAAGGTTCCAGAGGCATGAAAAATCATGCTGGTTAAACCTAAGGCGATACCAATATGGCCAAACGCTTTTAAACTCTTAAGACCTAATCTTTGACAAGTTCGATAGATAAAATAGCCGTAAATCAGAAAAGCAATATTAGAAAATGCGTCTGCAGGATGCCTAATCCAAGCACAGAGGGTTTCTTCACAAAACTGATGATGGGCCAAACTAAACTGATCCCAGGGACAAATTCCGAAAATTTGAGACTCTTTCATCGTCGTAGACCTTTCTGATACTCGGGCCTAAGTCATTTAGTTGCCCTCTATTATAGAAAAATTTTTATCAGAAGACTTGCCATTTATGAGACTAAGTTAAACTTAACCCCAATTAGCGAAAAAAATCTCCTTCAACTGGCCCCAATTAAAAAGAGATAACTGAATCTAATAATTATCCATTTTTACCTATTGGATTTTGACTTATGAAAAACTTACGAACGACCAAGATGATTTTTCAGTTTTTTGCCCTGTTTTGGCCCACTTCACAATTTCTTTTTACTCAGATTCATTTTGTTCATGCCCAAGAAATACCCACCGAATGTCTTCATGAGTTTGATAATGGTCCAAATCAACCATGCAATCCTGGCCTTGGTCAAACCAAGCCAGGTTATAGTTGTGTGCATGTTGACCATGCTCCCCTGGTTCATCAACTTTATACTAGTCCACAGGGCCAGGTACCACCCGTCTGTAAATTAATGAAAAGTTCATGTGAGCAAGATAATGATTGCTGTTCTTTATCCTGTAAAAATAAAAAATGTATGCCCACCTTTAAGTGGGTCAGCGATGTTGCCATCAATGGCCAAGTCATTTGTGGATTAGCAAAATGTGGACTGTTAAAAGATAGTGAACAATTACCTCAAGGACCAATACAGCTTGAAAACAAAAATAATGTTTGTAAAACACCGGTTATTTATCATCCAGTAAAATCACTGAAAGTTTTTGGACAATTTAAACCATCTTTGGCAGGAACAACTTGTGATTATCAAGTCGATAACGAACAAGAAAAAAATCTTTTATTGCAACAATCTCGCTTAGATGTTTTTGAGTTTTTAACTTCTTATCACGATGAAAAAAGTGTCGATGATGATTTACTTATAGAACTTAAACACTTAGGGATTGATTTACGCGAACGTCGTTTAAAAATAAATGATGATTACATTCAGCATTTAAAAAAATATTCTAAAATTCAAAATGAGATAAGCGGAACTCAATATGATGAAGATCAAAAACCAGCAAAAACATTCTGTGATAAATTTGGCTTTGAATATGGTCATGAGTGTTTTATCAAAATGTTGAAAAGCAAAACCTTGCCGGGATTATGGGAGGGAAAAAAATTTGAACCCGTTGCCTTAAACAAAAACCTAGAAAACCAAAATACTGAAAATACGCAAGATCATCTAGAAAACGAAAATAAAAAGCTCAAAGAACAATTAAAAGAACAGTACAAAAAATTAAATGAAAATCCTTTTCTAGCAATGGAACTCAAAGCGAAAGTCCATGCCCTTAAGGCCCAATACCATTACGGGCTAGTCGATATCTATGGTGGTAGTTTTAAAAAAAATGATGGCCAGGTTTTTACTGATCAATTAGGATTTGCAGAGCTAGACCCGAAAAATGGTTTGTATGGAAAACTTCTCAAGGTTAAAGAAAAATTAGATGCGGCGACAAACTCTTCAACTCTAATTTGTTACCCTTATAAAACCCAAAATTTACCCGGAAAAAATCTTGCTCATCCATTAATCAATCCATGGATGAGAAAACTT
>JBIKWR010000171.1:0-6720 GCA_044356225.1 Bacteriovoracaceae bacterium
TATCTTTGAACAAGTTCAGGAAAACAAAGAATTTATAAATATGGTTTGGATATAATTCATTAGATTGATATTCAGTATATTAATGCGGTAAAAGGAATTTATGGAACTTCGTCTTTCATTTTCCCAAATTGATTACAATTCTGATCTACATTGTGACTTCTTCTGCAAATGGGAGAATGACCAAAAAAATCGACATTTATTTTCGTATTTTCCTACAAAAGAAGCTTCTGAAACTCTATTCACAGAAATGGATTTCAAAAAAAAAACCAATCGCCCAAAGAATAACCGTGCAAACGAAGAGCTCCTGATTAACTTGGATAGCGTTCCTGTTGGCTTCATGAGTTTTGAATTAGATCCACCTCACAAAAAGAACCGAGAAAATCAAACGGCTTGGATGGCAATTGTCATCGGTGAAGAGCGTGCAAGGGGAAAGGGCATAGGGTACAGCTCAATGAAGGAGTTAGAGCGTCTCGCAAAAGGTTCAAATGCATTATGGGCCGAGGTTGGAGTATTTGAGTTCAACGCTCGAGCACACGCTTTATACAAAAAGCTTGGTTATCAAGAAATTACTCGTATTGAAAACTTCACCTATTGGGACAATAAGATGTGGAGTGATATCCGATTGGTGAAACTCATTTAGCTGCTCATTAAATAGTCTCCTCCCGGTTTTTATAGTTGGGAGAATTCGCTCAAAGTAAGAAAGTCATAAATCCCTATATTTAAATTTTTTTCTTTATGAGCGAAATTTGAAACACTAAGAGTTTGTAAGCGAGTGGAAAAATTCAATCATTTCTCAAAAACTACTCATTACTCTTTATTGACATGGCCAGGCAGCCATCATAGAGATATACCAGTTATCTTAGAAAGAGAGCCATCTAATGAAAAACCGATCGATATTTTCAAAAAGCTTTGTTTTATTTTTTATACACTGTTTGATGACGATTGGCACAAATCCTGTTTTTGCGAAAGATTATGCTGTTCAATGCTTTCAAGGAAAAGTTGAAAAAATTAATTATTACACTCAAGGTATGGATTTTAACTCTGGTAATCGTCAAGTTTTTAATGACGACAAAGAAGGTATTGTTGAAAATTTCAATTTAAGTCTCGATAGACCTTACAATTCAAAAAATGGTTATTGCCGGCTGAAGGCTGAAATTGTGCGAATAGAATCTCGTTCTGTTTTTCGAATTTCTTTTAAGGGTGACTTTTCCGACCATTGTCCTTTTATGTGGGTATTTGGCGATAAGGATACTAATCAAAGGGATTTTTATTTAGATGAGCTTGCCAAACGAAACACATTTATAATTGGAGCTGTTCATGAATGGGATCCTTGGAATTTTGACAAGATCCCTGACACATTTCGTATTACGGATCACCAGGGTGACGAATTGGCCATTTGCTCAATTAGAGAGCTTTGAAAAAAATTAGTGGCACTAACATCAACCTACTTTTTGATTTGAGATAAGATACTAAGAAGTCTGTCCATAAATCTCTAGAAAATTGACCATCTCCTAACCAAAAATGCAGGTATTTGATGAATGAACTAAATTAGTGTTCATTAAAGCGGGTCTTTATAGTAATGGATCAAAATACAAAGAATTTATAAATATGGTTTGTACTTGAACCATTTCATACTCAATCAACTTCTGATAAATTTGATATAACTAACTGTGTATGAACTAATATGGATAATAAGTTGATGTCTAAAGTTATAATCTTCATTTTGTGTTTTATACAATTAACTTCCTTTCTTTATGCAAAAGAGCAACTTACTGAAAGCGACATTACATTATTAGATTTTCAAATTGGAAAATCTAAATTAAATGAAATTCAAGAGAAGCTAGGAAGTGCTAAAAAAATACCTAGACCAGAACATCAAGCAGATAAGATATGCTACGTGTCCACTGATCCTGATTCATCGATAATAGTATTTGGATCGGGCTCAATGGGCGGATGGAGTACTCTTACTGAATTTGAGGTTTATTCTAACAAAAAAGAATATAAGAATGCGTCGTATTGTTTGCAAACATCAAAAATTCCAACTGACCTTCAGACTAAAAGTGGACTAGGACTTGGAAAAAAGTGGTCTTTGTTAAAATCTCAATATGGAAAATCGAAATCATGTTCCGCAGAAAAATGTTCATATGAATACCAAACCTCAATCAAGATGACCGCTCAGCAAGCCAAGCATTTTAATGTTCCCCTGGATAGTGAAAGTGCTTTTTTTGATCGAATGGGAAACATAGAGATATTTTTGAAGAACGATATAATTACAGGCTTCACCTTGTATCGCGCTGATTCATATTAATCCCAAGATAAATATTCACCTCCTCGTTTTTTTGCTGGGAGAAATTAACAAATGATTGAGAGTTATAAAATACCGCTTTTAAATTCAATTTTTTGCGACCAAATTTTTAATCACTCAGTAATTGTGACCGAATGAGAAAATTCAATCATTGGTTTTATCTAACTCTATGACCTGAATAACAATAAAAAAACTTAATTCCCGTGACAAATCACCATTCCTGTTATTATATTTTTTTATTTAAATTTGGGGGTAAAGTTATGAAGGTTCTCTTGATTTTCACTATATTTAACCTGGTTACTTTCAATTCATTCGCTTACATGAAAGCAATTGAAAAAGGAACAGTCCGTCCAGTTGTTTCGCCAACAGACTGTAAAGGTGCAATATCGGAATTTAACATTATACATATTGGCGATAGTAATGAAGTCCGCATTAGACTTGATGACAGTAATTGTGAAATAAGTTTTACTGAAGAAAATTTTCTTGAAGGTATTTCACTTCAAGCCTCACACGGAAAAATATTTTCAGTTACATATTCAGACAACTCATTAGGATATTTTTCAGCGTACTCAATCCACTAATTAAGTATTCACCTCCCAGTTTTCATAGCTGGGAGAATTCGCCTAAAGTATAAAAAGCAGAAACACCCCCTTTTAAATTCATTTTTTTATTAGCGAAATTAGATACATTGAGATTTTGTGAGCAAGTAGAAAAATTCAATCATTGGTTTAAAGCATGACAGAAAAAAAGATTTATAGATATAGAGTTTCGCCAGAAAGATGGAATGAATTTATTGAGATCCAAAAGAAAGCACACACCCTTTATAAAAAACACATTTCTTATGAGGTTGTATATATCCAATCTTACGAAAGCTTTGGTTATATTACTGAAATTCAAACTTATCCAGATAGAGAAACCGCGATGATGGCAGATAGGTTGATTAATTTGGAACCAGAACTAAAGATACTTTTTGATAAATTTTTCTCTTTACTAGTTTTGGGTGACAATAAAATAATCGAAGAATCAGGTTTTGTAGTTTTAAAACTCTAGATTAATGACCATGTCTTAACCATAAAAACTGGGATTTGGTGAGTAAAACTTAATCCCAGTTCAAATAAGCGAACTTTTGTTAACATGTATGGAAAGATAAATTATTTATAATTAAGGTTTAGAAATAATAAAAAATTTGTTTTCAACCGTAGCGCTACTGTAGCATCCACAGTAGCGCCACTATTTCCGCGACTATTCTTTTTCCCGTAATTCATTCCAACTTATTAAATTAAGGTCACATCTCTCAACTTTTCTATTGGCACCGTAATTGCTTTTTCACTGCTGTTAATCCATCACCAAAGGAGGTTTTAATGTATGGATAAAAATCAAGATGAAATTGGCAATGGGCCACTTATTATAGTTGCACTGATTGGCATTATAGAATTTTATAAAATTAATTTAGAAAAGTTACTCGCAGGCATAACATCATTTTTTATAGGGGTTGGTAAATTGATATTATTCATAATAGGAGGAATCATTGCCTATTTTATTCTTAAGGGGGTTTATTTGGGAATTCTAAAAATAAAACAGAAGATTGACTCATTTAAAAATTGGATAAAACACGTCGATCAATTTTTAAAGCGTTTACAAGAAGCAAACACTTCTCTTAATAACAAAATCTATTCTTTAAGAAATGAGAGTGAATTACAACAAAAGATTGTTGATCAAAATTCTTTTGAAATTGAACGGATAAAAAAATATTTAGGTCTTGATCAAGAAGATCAAGTTCAAAGTGCCGCGGCAGAAGTATTAAATGGCGATTCGTAAGGTAATGGTGACGGCAAGAGATCAGAAAATTTTAGAAGGCCTAAGTGAATTTTACTTTCTCTCAACGAGGCAAATTCAAAAAGTGTATTTTCCAAATACTGACTTAAGAACGACTCTTCGAAGGCTCAGACTTTTAAAAGGGCAAGAGTATCTAAGGCGTTTCAAATTTGGGATCAATGGCGAATGTGTATGGTCTTTGGGAAAAAAAGCCGAAAAGTTATTGGCGAAAGATATTAAAATTTTTGGCATCAATCGCAATACCCTTGATCACGATCTAAAGTCTAATGAACTAAGAATCGATTTAGAAGCAAAAAGTATTGGCAGCAATTTTGTTTCTGGCTTTTATTTACGTCACCAATCAAGAATCAATAAACCACCACTTGATCGTCTGCCAGATACAATTCCTGATTGGATTTTTTCCATGAAAACCACCACTGGTGTGAAAATTATTGCCCTGGAATGTGAACTTAACTACAAAGGAAAAAGGCGAATGCACTATGTCTTTGAGCGCTATTACAAAAAATCATCGATCCATCATCTTTGGTATGTTGTCCCAACAGAATCATTCAAAAGGAAACTTTTAAAAATTTTCAGGGAATTTCCCTTAAAAATAAGTGACAGTTATCTTTTTGTTTCGACCTTTTCAGATTTTGAAAAGTGTAATGAAAAAATGGTTTTTAGTACAATTAACGAAGTTGTAAATGTCAAAAAAATTTGCTTACCACCTGCCCACAGACATGAACACCGAGTGAGCAATCAAGCAAAAACAGGAGTTAAATAACTTATGAATATTACTCAGAAAAATTATCTGAATGAAACACGACCCTGCTATAACACTATAGGGGATTTAAAGGGGCATACACTTTTTTAATGGAACCAAAAACTTTGGCGAGTAAACGGAAAGAAAAATGGCATCCAGATAAAATAATATTAAAAGAAAATATCATCTCAACTAAGGAGTATAATTTAATTATTGATGAATTAGTCAGCATCCTTTATGATGCTCTAATCATTAGAAAGTCGTCTCCAAACGATCGTTATTCCTCCGATACATTTAAAGGAGGAAATCATGTCGCATAAAATCTGTTTTTATATTCGTGTGTCTACCGAAGAACAGGCCAAAAACTTAGAAGGATCAATTAAAAATCAAAAAGAGCGTTTACTTGAAGCGGTGAAGTTTAAAAACTTATCAGGAAACTTTGGCGAAGTGGTTTCCATTTTTATTGATCAGGCAAAATCCGGCAAAGACACCAATCGCTCTGAACTGCAAAAAATGCTTTTTGAAATTAGTCAGGGAAAAATAAATTTAGTGATGGTCAGTGAAATTTCTCGCATCTCAAGAAATATGAAAGATTTTTCTGATATTTGGGAGCTGATGAAAAAGCATAACTGTGGTTTTTATTCTCTTAGAGAAAACTTTGATACCACCACCACCGCCGGTGAAATGGTGCTTTATACCATTGCTAACATCGCTCAATTTGAACGAAGACAAGTGAGTGAGCGGGTCACCGCCAACATTAAGGCGCGTGCAAAACGCGGGCTTTATAATGGTGGAAGTGTTCCTATCGGATTTAAACTTGGTGCTAAAAAAGGTTTTCTTGAACTCGATCATGAAATGGCAGAATTGGTGAGACTATGTTTTACCACTTATCTTGAAAAAGAAAGCCTTTCACAGGCGGCAAAGTATCTGAATGACCAAAGGCATACCCTTCACCTCTATAAAGAAGGTGGCGGAAAGTTTAAACGCACAGGCCATTTTAGCGTGGATAATCTGCATAAGATTCTCATGAATAAGGCCTATGTGGGGATCAAAGTTTTTAAAGATGAAGATTCATGGTGTGAATCGAAGGCAGTGTGGGACGCGATCGTAGATGAAGAAATTTTTAATCGTGTGCAAATAAAACTTAAAAAAAATTTAAGTAAAAAGAAACCGCACTCAGAAAAAAGATACCCTTATTTGTTGTCTGGAATTACTTTTTGTAAATCTTGCGGTGATGCTATGTGTGGAAAATCTGCCCATGGAAATGGAGGAAAAATTGGTTATTATGAACACTCTTGGTCGACCAAAAGAAATTCTACCCTGACAAAAAAGATTTTTGAATGTGAACCCAAACGTGTCCTCGCCAAAAAGTTAGAACCCATTGTCATCGAAAAGGTGGAGTCCATTTTGTTTCAAAAAGAATTTGCAAAAAATCTTTTTGATAAGCTTAAAAAGAAAATAAACGAAAACTCCTCTTTAAAAGAAGTCAAATCATTAAAGGCACAAATCTATGGACTCAATTCTCAAATGGATGCCTTAACCGAAAGGCTTTCAAAGCTACCTAAAGATGTTTCTGCAAGTTCCATTTATAAACAGATGGCGAATCTTGATAAACGAAAAATTGAAGCTGTAGAGTTACTTGAAAAACTCACGGATGCTGGCGAAACTGATTTTTTAGTAGGCCTTGATGATTATCAAAAATTCTTAAGTGATATGAGGGAATTTTGGCCTCATGCAAATTCAGAAATTAAATGCAAAATCATTCAACGACTTATTCATAAGGTTGAAGTTGGGTTAAAAGACATCGTTGTTCACTACAATGTGGATAAAAGAAATT
>JBIKWR010000027.1:0-22469 GCA_044356225.1 Bacteriovoracaceae bacterium
TCTCGATCTCGATGTGGTTACCGATCCAGATGAATCACAACTTTATACCCTCAAGGCGCGGCCTGAATTGCAGGCCCCTGATCAAGAAGATATCGATCAAGCCTATGATCAGTTTTTAGCGGAAAATATAACCAAAGAATTTATCGATAAAGCGAACGATCCTTCTTTTAATTTACAAGATCAAATGGTGGAAGAAAATCAAATGGTCGATGAAGGTCTTTTAAGAATGCGAAGAACTCATCAAACCATCTTAGAAGAGCATCAAGGAAATCACAAGAAGCGACAACAGATTTCCGCTTTGGCCGCTCAAAGAATTAAGGAGCGAGGAGGGCAGTGGTCGGATGATTTTTCAGATGAACAATTACGCCAATTTATAGAAGACAATGGGTTGCAAAAAGAAGTTGTGCGCCAAGATTTTTTTGCCCAAAACGAATTGAATGATAATAAAGTTTCGCTCAAAGGTTGGCTGGACTTGTTTGACCATACCAGTTTGGAAGATACCGCCAATCGAGGTTTTTCACTCGGATTGGGATTAGAGTACGAGTATTTTTTAAGTCGACTTTTTACAGAGCTAAAAAAATGGACCGCTGCTATCAATTATGGATTAGCAAGTTCGGCCTATGATGTAGGCAACAAGAATGCCGCTAGCAAAGAGCGAAGTATCGGCTTGATTGGTAGGTACTATTTTAGAAATTTTCCCACGACGATTAATGAGTACAATGCATGGTGGGGTTTGGGATTTAAAAAAGGAACTGCGCGATTGTTTAATGAAGAGTTGGTTTTGGGTGAAAGTCTCACCTATTTAGTTTTACCCCATTTAGAAATTGGAGTGGAGTATCGCTACCCCAAAGGGCAAGGTTTAAGTATTGATCAATGGGGTTATGGATTTCAATCGACTGTTTCTTATCAAAGTCTAAAATTTGATAGGAACAATACGATTGTTGCAGCAAAAACAAATTCCAGTCACTATAATTCATTAAAAATTGAAGTTGGTATGAGTTTTTATTTTTAACCGAGAAAGTTGATACCCGAGGGGCATTATGAAAAAAGTTGTCTTTATTTTTTTTCTCATAAGTTCTTGGTCCATTTATGGGCTAGAGATTGATGAAAAATTACCCTTAAGATTACTCAAAACATCTCGCTCAAAAAAAACGATCTTAATCAATCGTGGAGTAGAAGATGGCCTGGCCAGTGGTGATCATGCGAAATTTTTCTTAACCAAAGGAGTGATCGCCCGTGGAGTGGTTATTAAAACTTCGCCGACGCGATCGGTTTGGTCTTTGTACCGTGTGATCGATGCCGCAGAAATTGAACCCGATCGAGTGATGAATCTAAAAATTTCCTCTCCTGTAAAGTTAACGGATGATCCTTCAAAAATGTTATCTCATGAGGATTTGCCTCAGTATAATACCGGACGAATAAAATATTATAACAACACTTCGATACCCTACTACCAAGGGCGAGTGGCACCTGTGTACAAAGGTGAGCCTGTCCCATCATCCACTTATGCCGGTGTTCCAGTGGTCAAAGGTGGAGTTGATATCGATCAAGAAGAATTAGAGGCCTTAGAAAATGGTTCTTCTCCATCGAATGATTCTTCAGGTCAAGAAGGTGGTGGAGCTAGCGGGCAATCCGAAGTCTTGATGGGCGATGATCAATGGAATGCTCCTGCGCGTGTGAGCACCAACGATTGGGAGTTTAATTTAACTTATTCCTTAAGCTCGCTGAGTACCAGTGTAGAATCAAAAACCGGAACCGGGGATTTTTCAGGTAGTGTTTCTCCTTTTGATTTTACGATAGGTTTAGAAAAATATTTTTCCCAAACGAAGAAGTGGTGGAGGCAAGTAAGTCTTGGCGCACATGTTCATAAAGCGAAACAAGATACTTTTAATGAGGCCGGCACAGTCGCTTCCAAAATCATTGAATCAGAAGCGGATGTGACCGAGTTTGGACTCAATCTGTCTTATCATTTGTCTGATCCCTTTTGGGTTTCAAAATTAATCTTTTTTGGTCAAGTGGCCACGGGAATAGGATCTACTTCCGATACATTTGCTATTGCCGACAGTGAGGCGATCAATGCCACGAGTAGTTTTTTTTCTGTCGGATTGGGTGGAAAATACTTGCTGCGCAGTGGATTGGGGATGAAGGGGCTGCTTGATTATTACCGCCGAAGTGAAACTTTTAAGTTTGATCAGGGTGGAGATATCACCAGGGTGGTTTCTGGTCCAAGGGTAGGGCTGGGTCTATTTTATCGCTGGTGAGGGAGCCCTAAATTTTTAAGCTGAAGTTTGATATTCGATAATAGTGGATGCTCAATTCCTTGATTATCCCCGAGTGGAAGTCCAATTCGTCTTTTGATCAGATCATCAATTGTTTTAACATTTTCATTTTTTACTAACTGCTGGAAATTAATTTGCGATAAATCACTTAAAGCAAATGGATTGACCATGGATTTTTGTCTTAAGGGGTGCAGGGTTTTAGTATTCGAGTAGGATTGTCCAAGCTTGAGCACTAAAGGACCGGCAATATCTTGCGCCATTTTTCTAAAGGTGGTGTATTTTCCACCAGCGATAACTTTGACATTGTGGTAGGGATAAAAAATCTTATGCTCCCTAGATGTTGAGCCAGGCCTTTGTGAGCGCTCATCTTTGATCAGTGGTCTGACCCCGGCAAATGTCGAAATAATATCACTTTCATTCAAAGTGATCCCTTCTAAATACACATTGATGTTGGCCAAGAGATAATCAATTTCTTGAGGAAGGGCCTTAATATTGTAAAACTCTTCAGTGGTTTGGTCTTCGGTCGTGCCCACCAAAATCGCCCCTTTTTGGGGAATTAAAAAAATCACGCGACCAGATTTGGTTAAAAGGACCACCGGATTTTCAATAGGGAGAGAGCTTTTTTTAATCCATAAATGGATCCCTTTAGAAGGCAATAAAACCGGTCGCCAGTGAGGAATAAAACGAGCTAAAACTTGGTCGGTAAAAGGGCCAAGGGCAAAAACAATTTCTTTGGCAGTGATCTCTCGCTCTTTGCCAGAGAAATTGTTTTTAACCGTGACACGGACAGAGTTTTCCCAGGGTTGAAAATCAATCATCTCAGTATAGTTAAAACATTCACTATTTTTTTCTAGCAACCCATCGTAGAGGCATTCGAGTCCCAGTTGAGCATCATCTACAACGGCATCGTAGTATTGCCCACTTCCTCTTAATCCATTTTTTCGAAGCATAGGATATTGATGTACTGTTTTTCGTTTGCCTAAAACACGATGTGGACTATTTTCATATCCCGATAAAAAATCATAAATTTTTAGACCAATGGAGAGTTGCCATAAAGGAAGTTTGGAATCTTGATAAATGGGCATACAAAAAGGCAGCTCTTTACAAAGATGAGGGGCCAGTTTGAGCCATAAGTTTTTTTCATGTAATGCCTCTTTCACTAAACCAAACTCAAAATGCTCTAAGTAGCGAATTCCTCCATGAAGCATTTTTGAACTACGAGAGCTAGTTTGCGAGTTAAAATCACCTTTTTCGATTAAACAAGTGGAAATTCCATGAAGTGCTAAGTCGCGAAAAATTCCACAGCCAACAATTCCACCACCGACAATCAAGACGTCAACATCATGTTTCATTTAGGTGATTCTCACGGCATTACCAGTACAGGTGATGCGGTATTGAACAGCAGTTTGTTCATTCGGATTTTGTGGTTGATGAGATTGATGAAGAGCAGGAAAAAAAGGAGTTATCTGTAAACTTATTCCTAAAACCGCATTGGCATTGATCAACACTGCTTTGGCCCGCAGTGAATCAAAAAGCTGTTGATAAACGGCGGCCATATCTTGTTCATACACCGAAAGCTCGATATCACCGTGGTGCAATTCTTTAAGCAAAGAAAATTCGCGATTTTTATTGGACACTGGATCGTCATTCTCGATCATTTCTTTGGGGAGTGATTCAAAAACTTTTTGATCGATAATTTTAGTTTCTGTCAGAATGCCCAAATATTTTTCATTATTGCGTCCAGGTAGTTGTTGAAAAGTAGAAACGATAATATCTTGGGGGCGGACTTTTTGTTCTAAGTTTTGATGTTCGGATTTATTTTGAAAGACATGGGATTTATTGACCAAACCGCGGGAATTGGTGGCATAAAATTGCGAGGGATTTAAATCATCCGATAAACCTACCAGAATATCAGCTTCCATATTTCTGAACTTATGGGCCAAATAAATGGCGATATACTCACTGATTTGGCTTATGAGCACATGACCTGATTGAGCCGATTTTTCATAGATGGTTTGGTTTTGAGCATTGACTAATTTTAACTCGCGCAAAGTTCGTAAAACCTCGTCGGCATCTTCTTTATAATGAATATTTTTTATAATAAGACTAAAAGGAGGATTGGCGTTGGATTGAATTTCACCATACTGAACATGTTCGGCAAAATCACGTAAATCAGAAAAAGTCTCGGCCTTAGCGGGAACTCCATGAGTTGTTTCTCTCGGTGATGTAGATAAAGTTTGAGAAGACTTTGGTTCTCCCGTCGCAGGATGATTCAAGTTAAACGGTTGTGCCACCGGAGTTTTGGGAGGAGGGGCGGCCATTTTCGTTTTGTTCAAATCCATCTTTTGATTGGTAAAATCAGGATAGATTGAAGATTTTTCATTTTTTTCAAATGTTTTTTCTTGAATAGGAATGATCTTGGGAGCGAAGGTCGATTCATTTTTTACCGATTGGGGGAGCTTGCCCTCAGGTAAAGGGGATGATGTTTTTTTAGAATCAAACGGTAGATCAGTTGAAGTATCGACTGTTGTTGGTGTTACCAACAGCAGGGTTTCATTCGGATCTCTTTCGATAGATTTTATTTTTGGGGTCTCTATTTTTTTTGGTGGTAGTGCGACCGCAGTTTTAGCTTTTGATACGGGAGTGATCGATGCTGGTTTGGGAATTTCTTTTTGCGACTCACTCACGAGTTTGGATTTTTTTTCGGGAACGACGAGTGTTTGTATTTCGGGCGGTACTCCAAAAGATAAAGTGTATTCTTTTTCAGTGAGAAACTGGCCCTCATGACCTTGAGTCACAAAATCAGCAGCATCTTGATTAATACTAATGTTAAACGAAGACTCAAGTGGTCGGTTGGGGTCAGTATTATATTCTGGAATGGTATGGTCGAAATTAAGCTCGCTTTGATCTAACTGAAAATTAGAATGGCTAAAATCTTCAAGCTGCTCTGATAATTGTGGTTTTCCCTTGTGGAGAGTAATAACTTCATCATCGTCTTGAATTTTTTCAGAAATAAAATCATTTTCCACTTGATCGGAAAAATCATGATCAGTATCAAGGGGATCAATGTTGGGATCGACGCCACTGATAGTTTGGCCCTTGGTCTTGTCATTATGATGATCGTAAAGTCCAAGCCCACTTAGGGAAGTGATATCGCTTTTTTCATTGTCGTCCAATTAAGCTCCATGACAATGTTTATATTTTTTCCCTGAGCCACAAGAGCAGGGATCATTTCGTCCAACTTTATTCACCTGCCGTTGAACTGGTTTAACTTTTCCACCTTCGGCAAGTTGGGTTTTCTGTTGATGCGCCTTCAGTTGTGCTTCTAATTGCGCTTGCTGTTGTCGTTTTAACTCTTCAATTTCTTCAGCCGTATATAATTTCATGCCAAACACATTGTCGATAACGGCCCTTTTTATATTTTGTCTCATCTCTTGAAAGAGGTCAAAACTGCGATGTTTGTACTCGCTTAAAGGATCTTTTTGAGCATAAGCGGCCAAATTAATCCCTTCGCGCATATGGTCCATATTGAGAAGATGATCTTTCCAAAATGAATCAAAAATACTTAACAAAACTTCTTTGAGTGCACGTTTGACGTGGCTTTTTTCATAGGGGGACAATTTGTTAACTAAGACAAGATTGGCCTGTTTTAGAACATACTCTTCTAAATGTCCTGAATGTTCGGCCACACACTGAGCATAGTTGAGTGAATCAGTTGAATGGAACAAAATTTGAAAACCTTCATTAATCTCTGACCAAGGCCAAAATTCTAGACCAATCTTTTTATCGGGTCGATGTCCTTCAACAAAATTGAAACAAACATCTTCCAGCATCTCTTGGATAAAACCCTCATTATCTAGATCGCTAAGAATTTCTTTGCGAATTCGGTAGATGACACGTCTTTGTTCATTCATGACGTTATCATAATCGAGAAGATGTTTTCGAATATCAAAGTTATGGCCTTCAACTTTCTTTTGCGCTTTTTCAATCTGACCAGAAACCATTTTTGATTCCACTGGTTCATCTTCTTCCATCCCGACAAAATTCATAATTTTTTTTATGCGATCGGATCCAAAAATTCTTAAAAGGTCATCTTCTAAACTGAGAAAAAAACGACTTTCACCCGGATCGCCTTGTCTGCCCGATCGTCCGCGCAATTGGTTATCAATTCTTCTTGATTCATGTCTTTCAGTCCCAAGAATAAAGAGCCCACCGGCGGCCACCGTATCACTGGTGAGTTTAATATCTGTCCCTCGACCTGCCATATTGGTCGCAATGGTCACTGCTCCAGGCTGGCCGGCGTTGGCAATGATTTCAGCTTCTCTTTCATGTTGTTTAGCATTGAGAACATTGTGAACGATATTCGCCTTTTTTAATTCTTGGGCAATTTTTTCGGAGCTATCAATTGAAATTGTACCGACCAGGATGGGTTGCTTTTTAACATTTAAATCTTTAATCAGATTGACGATGGCACGGTATTTGGCAGACTTTGATTTATAGATAATATCGGAGCGGTCAATCCGAATCATGGGGCGATTGGTGGGAATAACCACCACATCAAGTTTATAAATTTTACGAAACTCTTCGGCTTCAGTTTCAGCAGTTCCGGTCATTCCTGCTAATTTTTGGTAAAGTTTAAAATAATTTTGAAAAGTAATAGACGCCAAGGTTTGATTTTCTTGTTTGACTTTCACACCTTCTTTCGCCTCGACCGCTTGATGGAGACCATCAGACCAACGTGATCCAGTTTTTAATCGGCCGGTAAACTCATCAACGATAATAATTTTATCTTCTTTCACTACATAATCCACATCTTTTTGAAAAATTGCGTGCGCTCGTAAAGATTGATTAAGTGCATGGAGCAGCTCCATATTTTTTATCTCAAACAAATTTTCAATTTTTAATATAGATTGCAGAAGGGCATTGCCCTCTTCGGTGAAAACGGCAGAACGTGATTTTTCATCTACTTTGTAATGCTCAGTTTTAGTGAGTTTGGGAATGATTTGATTCGCCACTTGATAAATTTGAATATTGCCTTCACTGGGTCCAGAAATAATCAATGGCGTTCGTGCTTCATCAATCAGAATTGAATCGACTTCGTCGACGATACAAAAATTATGTGAACGCTGAACATAATCTTCCAGATTAAATTTCATATTATCGCGCAAATAATCAAATCCAAATTCGTTATTAGTTCCGTAAGTAATGTCTTTAGCATAATTTTCCTGGCGCTCCTTATCAGACATCTCTGATAAAATGCAACCACAGCTGAGGCCTAACCAGTTATATAAAACACCCATTTCTCGGGCATCTCTTTCGGCAAGATAGTCATTGACGGTGACACAATGGGCCCCTTCTCCAGTTAAGCCGGTGAGATAAAGAGGAAGTGTCGCGGTGAGGGTTTTTCCCTCTCCTGTTTTCATTTCGGCAATAATGCCTCTATAAAGAATGATTCCACCCATTAACTGCGCATCAAAATGGCGCATTTTCAAAATTCTTTTAGAAGCTTCTCTAACGGTGGCAAAGGCCTCGGGTAAAATTTGCTCGAGGTTTGAACCGCTCGCGAGTAAATTTTTGAGTTTGGGAGTTTGGCTTTTTAACTGTTCGTCGGAATATTTTTCTAGTTGAGACTCAAACTGATTGATTTGTTTAACAATAGGTTGCAAGAGTTTTAGTTCGCGATCGTTTTTGGTACCAAAGATAGATTTTAAGAGAGTCATAACAATTTTTATCCTTTAAGAAGGGAGTTATTTTTTATGATTTAGTCGAGCATATAGTATAGCGGATCGACGGCAATTCCGTTAACTCTTATTTCATAGTGCAAATGCGGGCCAGTGGATAATCCGGTATTGCCCACTTTGGCAATCTGCATGCCGCGAGTGATTTTATCGCCCTTTTTGGCCAAGATCGTTTGAGCATGCCCAAAAAGAGTTTCGATGCCATAACCATGATCAATTTGGACAAACTTTCCAAATCCTGGTTTTTCGCCACTAAAAGTAACAATACCATCTGCAGGTGCGATGATATCTGTCCCTGGTTTAGCACCAATATCTATACCCTCATGCATTTTGAGTCGACCAGAGTATGGACTTTTTCGAGGACCGTAATAACTGGTAACCCAGCCAGAGCTCGGTATTATCGTTGGGGTGGATTTTAAAAAGGAGTCTCGATCTAACAAAAATTCGTCGAGATTATGAATGTTGATTTCTAATTTTTGAATCTCGGACTTAACTTTTTTATACATAAAATCAAATTTAGAGAAATCTTTGGCCAAGTCTAAACTCTGTTTATACAGATCATTTAATTCTCGGGTGTAAGTATAGTGAGGACGAATGCCAAAGTTGCTGGCAATAGATTGTTCATAACTTTTTTTTAAATCTAAATATTCAGTACTTTCTGTCATCTTTTCAAAATCAAATTTAAGTTCAAACTCGTCGTTAACTTGAGTTGAGGTCACGACCACTTCTTCTTCCTCCAAAGTTGGTAAAGATGGAGCAGGGAGAGAGCTGGTGGTTGGCAGAACTTGGTTCTCTTGATTATTTTGCCCAGAACGAGTTTCTTTATCTAAACTAGGCACACCGGTGATCACCCGTAATTTTTTTTCAAAGGTATAAATCCGTTGAATATCATCGGTTAATCCATTGACTTTCATTTGGAATAATTGAACTTGTTCTTTTAATTGTTTGTTTTCTAAAGTGAGATGACGATTTTCAGAAATTTGTCCTAATATTTGGATGTAATTAAAAATTAAAATTCCTAAAAAAAGCAGACCGACTCCAACGAGAAATGCAGCAGAAAGAAAAGTCACCCGTGGAATACGGATCGATCTTACTTTTTTTTCTCGTTCTGGAACTATTAATAGGGTGTAATAACGATCCACTATTGACCTCGAATTTTGATGATTGTTGGCGGTTCATTTTTTATCTTAAATTTCATGGTCGGAATTGTCTAATGAGCATGCCTTGATTAAAGATTTAGAACAGTAAATCACGAAGATTCGTTTATACGACAGCAACTAAAATAACCGAAATATTATCTTGGCCACCATTTTCGTTGGCCTGATGAACCAATGATTGCACAATTTTGTCTAAATTTTTTTGGGTGTATTGCTCGGGAGAAGTGAGGTTGGCAGTAATCAAGTAATGAATGTCGCGATCACTGACTTTTCCGTGCAGTCCATCGGAGCAAATAAACATTAAATCATACTGATTCAATTTATAATTAAACACATCCACTTCGACGTTTTCTTCAAAACCAATCGTTCTTACTAAAACATTTTTTTGGCGATCAGCTTGTGCCTCTTGACGACTGTAAATTCCAAGATTCATTTTTTCTTGAATCAAACTATGATCGCGAGTGAGTTGATAAAGATTGCCTTGGCTAATGAGATAGGCGCGAGAATCACCCACATTGGCCACATATAAATGAGCATTGGAAAAATAGAGGCAAACTAATGTTGTACCCATCCCTTGGAGTTCTGCTTGGCTTGCGGACTTTTTGTAGATGGATTCATTAATATAGCGAAAACAATCCACCAAAATTTGCGGGTCATCCAAACGATGCATATTCGCCTTAAAAAATTCTGGAGCAATGGTCACGGCCATTTGCGAAGCAATATCTCCGCCGTTGTGTCCACCCATGCCATCGGCCACCAAAAAGAAACCAACGGATTCACTCATGTAAATGGCATCTTGATTGGTTTTTCGTTTGCGACCAATGTCGCTCATACCTGAATAAATAATTCCCATTCATCCATTATTTTATCCAGGAGGAGTTTTGTCAAAGTGAATAGCAAAGAAGATAGTAGAACAAGCATTTTTATCCATTTTTCCATTTGGGAAAATAAAAGTATAATAGATCTGTTAACGTTAAAAAATACTGGCAACATTTTTAATAGTGAATTCACTTTACCTATACCAATCAATGAGGAGAAATCATGGGGCAATTAAACATTTCCCAATTTATTCGAGAAAATTTTAAACCTGAGGATTTTTCCCATCTTCATTGGTCGGGAACCTTTCAAGATTATGTTGATATCGTCATGAAAAACCCCAAAGTCACACGCAATGCCTTTCAACGTGTCTTTGACATGATCATGTCCTACGGTACCTCTGAGTATGTCGAATATAAAAAAGATATCATTCACTACAATTTTTTTGGTGATCCACACAATAATGGTAAAGATGCTGTTTTTGGGATCGATGTGCATTTGATGAAATTAGTGAATTTTTTTAAATCGGCCTCTTCCGGATATGGAACCGAAAAACGAGTGCTCTTACTGCATGGACCGGTGGGTTCGGCGAAGTCGAGTATTGCCCGATTACTGAAAAGAGGTTTAGAGCATTATTCCAAAACGGATCATGGGGCGATGTATAGTTATGAATGGTTTGATCCAGAAGTATCAGACATTTTAGGCGGTCAAAAAATATTTCCTTGTCCGATGAATGAAGAGCCTTTAAAACTCATTCCTTTTGAAGCCAGAGCGGCATTTTTAGAAGAGATCAATAAAGGGAAAAAGGCACACGAAAAAGTTCACATTAAAGGCGAGCTCAATCCAGCATGTCGATTTATTTTTAGTAAATACATGGAAAAATACAATGGAGACTGGATGCGCACCATCCAGCACATTCGGGTGAAAAGATTTTTGTTATCAGAAAAAGATCGCAAAGGGATTGGCACATTTCAACCCAAAGATGAAAAAAATCAGGATTCAACTGAGTTAACGGGCGATATCAACTATCGCAATATTGCTAAATATGGATCGGACTCTGATCCTCGAGCTTTTAATTTTGATGGAGAATTCAATATTGCCAATCGAGGGATAGTGGAATTTATTGAAATGCTGAAGTTAGATGTAGCATTTCTTTATGATCTTTTAGGAGCATCACAAGAGCATAGTATAAAACCGAAAAAATTTGCTCAGACCGATATCGATGAAGTGATTTTAGGCCATACCAATGAACCTGAGTATCGCAAATTACAAAACAACGAGTTTATGGAAGCGTTACGCGATCGGACAGTCAAAATTGATGTTCCTTATATCACCAGACTTGATCAAGAAGTGCGGATTTATGAAAAAGATTTTAACAATCAAAAACTGCCGCACATGCATATTGCTCCACACACTCTTTCCATGGCCTCACTTTGGGCAATTCTCACCAGACTGGAAGAACCTAAAAAGTCTGATCTGAACCGTTTGCAAAAGTTAAAACTCTATAATGGTAAAACTTTGCCCGGTTATAATGAAGACAACGTCAAAGAATTGCGCAAAGAAGCGATTCGCGAGGGATTGGAAGGGATTTCCCCACGTTATATCCAAGATAAAATTTCCAACGCTTTAGTTAAAAATAGTGAAGTGGGTTGTTTAAATCCCTTTATGGTCTTTAACGAATTGGAAGCAGGATTAAAACATCACTCTCTGATTAGTTCTTCGGAGCAGTTTGAGTTTTTTAAAGAGGCCTTAGTGATGGCGCGACAAGAGTATGAAGACATCGTCAAAAACGATGTGCAAAAGGCGATTAGTGTGGATGAAAATGCCATCCAAACTTTGTGTGCAAACTATATTGATAACGTTAAGGCCTATACTCAAAAAGAGAAAATTCGTAATAAATACTCCAACCGTCTAGAAGAAGCAGATGAGCGTTTTATGCGATCGGTGGAAGAAAAAATTGATATTCCAGACTCGCGTAAAGAAGATTTTCGACGTGAGATTATGAATCACATCGGTGCATTGGCGATCGATGGAAAACAATTTGATTACAAAACAAACGAACGACTCCATCGCGCTTTAGAGTTAAAACTATTTGAAGATCAAAAAGACACGATCAAACTGACGTCAATTATCTCCAAAGTGGTCGATAAACAGATGCAAGAAAAAATTGATGTCGTTAAATCTCGTTTGATTAAAAATCAAGGTTATTGCGAGATTTGTGCGACTGATGCATTAAACTTTGTCGCCTCAATTTTTGCGAAAGGGGACTCTGTAAAGTCTTAAGGATAGGAGCATAATTTTAATGAGGAACTCGGGAATGAGATTGATAAGGAAAATATGGACCATCCGATAAAACGCGATCATTCTCGCTTTCGTAAAATCGTCAAAGGCAAGATTCGCGAAAATTTGCGAAAGTATATTTCTAATGGTGAAATCATTTCCCCTAAAGGGAATGGCAAGTTCAAAATACCTCTACCGCAAATCGACACTCCTCGTTTTAAATTTGGCGACAATAAACAAGGAGGAGTGGGCCAAGGTGAAGGTGAAAAAGGTGAGCCCATCGATGGCCAACCAGGTGACCAACCCGGGGCAGGAGAAGCGGGAGAAGGGGAAGGAAAAAAAGAATTAGAAGTCGATCTCACTTATGATGAGTTAGCGCAAATTCTGGGGGAGGAGTTAGAACTCCCCAACATCGAACCCAAAGGTAAAAAACAAATGGCCTCCACCGTAAACCGTTACACCAGTATCGGCACGGCCGGTCCAGATTCATTAAAACATTTTAAACGCACTTATCGTGAATCTTTAAAAAGACAGATTGCGCTGGGGGAATACAACGAAGATAATCCGGTGATCATTCCGGTGCGATCAGATTTTCGGTATCGTTCATCAGATGCCAGAATTGAATATGACAACGCAGCTGTCGTCATTTATATGATGGATGTGTCAGGGTCAATGGGTGATGAGCAAAAAGAAATTGTGCGCACTGAAAGTTTTTGGATCAATTTATGGTTAAAAAGCCAATATAAAGATATTCAAATTCGCTATATTATTCACGATGCCACTGCCAAAGAAGTCGATGAAGATACTTTTTTTCGCACGCGAGAGAGTGGTGGAACTCTTATTTCGTCAGCTTATAGTTTATGCAAAGATATAATCGCCGCTGATTACAATCCGCATGAATGGAATATTTATCCATTTCACTTTAGTGATGGTGATAATTGGTCATCAGATGATACTAAGCTTTGTTTGCAAATTCTCGATCAGCATATTATCCCGTCTTCAAACATGTTTTGTTATGGTCAAGTGGAGAGTCGTTATGGTTCTGGTCAGTTTTTTAAAGACCTGGCCACCAAATATTCAGAAAATGCCAAAAAGATTATTTTAAGCAAAATAAAAAATAAAGACAGCATTCTTGATTCAATTAAAGAATTTTTAGGTAAAGGTAATTAACAAGGGCCCAAGCAGTGATTAGATCCAAACCAATTGATGGTGATTTATTGGCATTAAAAGACGAAATTCGATCTTATGCCGTTGGGTATGGACTCGATTTTTTTGAAGTTTTATTTGAAGAATGTGACTACGATACCATTAATATTCTCGCCGCCCAAGGTGGTTTTCCTTCTCGTTATCCCCATTGGCGTTTTGGAATGGAATATGATCAATTATCAAAAAGTTATGCGTTCGGATTATCAAAAATATATGAAATGGTGATCAATACAGATCCTTCTTATGCTTACTTGTTAAAGGCCAATCATTGGGTCGATCAAAAAATTGTAATGGGCCATGTCTACGGCCACTCTGATTTTTTTAAAAACAATTTATGGTTTAGTAGCACTAATCGCAACATGATGGATGTGATGGCCAATCATGGTACTAAAGTTCGAAGGTATATGGAAAAATATGGGCATGACAATGTCGAGCAGTTTATCGATCGCGTGTTATCTATCGAAAACTTATTAGATGTGCAAAATCTTTTTAAAGGTCCAGATTTTAAAACTATCCCCAATGCCAAACCTAAAAAAACAGTAGCAGAGTTGGCCAAGGAAGAAGACGATTTCTTAAATCAAGATGATCGTTCGAAGGCGTTACAATCATATATGCGCACGGAAGATAATAAATCAAAAAAAATTAAAACAAATAACAGCGACGAGCTTCCGGTTAAAACTTATAAATTGCCAGAAAGAGATGCGATGAAGTTTTTAATGGATCGAGCTCCTTTGCATGAATGGCAAGCTGATATCGTGGGGATTTTGCGTGAAGAGGCCTATTATTTTCTTCCTCAGCGTTGTACTAAAATTATGAATGAAGGTTGGGCCAGCTATTGGCACTCTAAGATTATGACCGAAAAGGCGCTTAAGCCCAATGAAATCATCGATTATGCCGACCATCACTCTGGGGTTTTAGCGATGAGCCGCAAACAAATTAATCCTTATAAAATCGGGATCGAGCTTTATCGCGACATTGAAGAAAGATGGAACAAAGGTCAATTTGGCAAAGACTATAACGACTGCAAGGATATGGTCGAAAAAGAACGTTGGGATACTCAAGCGGGCCTAGGAAAAGAAAAAATTTTTGAAGTCCGTCGGACTCATAATGATATCACTTTTATCGATGAATTTTTTACTGCTGATTTTTGTCAACGCATGAAACTTTTTACTTATAAATTCAACCAACGAACCAATCGATTAGAGATTGATCAACGAGACTTCGAAGGTATTAAAGCAAAACTCCTCAGTGCTTTGACAAATTTTGGATCACCTTTAATTGAAATAGCGGATGATAATTATGGTAATCGTAGCGAAATTCTCCTCCGTCATGTGTATCATGGTGCAGATTTAGATCTCTCTACCGCGCAAGAAACTATGAAAAATATTTATGGTCTCTGGCGACGGCCAGTTAATTTAACAACCATTATTGATGATAAAGAATGTATTTTTAATTTTGATGGCAAAGAAATCAAAATGCTTAAGTAAGAATTAATAAAAAAAATCAATCTAAAATTGAAAAGTTTTATTTAATGTCAGAACCTGATGTTGTCGGGCAGTGCCTAATCTTTATAGGCAATCTCCATGAAAAAAGGGCCTAGCTCACTCTCCATCGGAATCAAGATAACTTGAGTCCCTTCCGGATAAAGTAAATGATGGTTGTCACCAATCACCATGTTGGGAATCGACATATTACAAGTATAACCAATTTGACCCAGCTCTCTTTTGGTATTCCCCATTATGATGTTAACCATTTCTCCACCAACATCCGTAATGTCATAACTAAAGTCAGTGTATTCGACCATCAGGATTTTGCTCGCTACTTTTAAATATGTTTCTTTGGGAAAACTTAAAACTAAAATTCCTTTATAATCAGAAATCGTTTTATCTTCCTTCGTTACCGTTCCAGAAATACTAATCGTCGCCGAGTAATTTCCTTGTCCTTTGCGATCAACTTTGACCACCGGACTGCCCGGTTGCATTTTACAAGACGTCATCGTCGTAAAAACATTTTTCGTAGCTTCGATAAAAGGTTTACTAAAATTAACAAAACGCTGATTGATTCCCACTTTATCTCCTTATTTTAATTTATTATATACCGGTACTATAAATCTCAACCAACACCGCTATAAACCTAAATCTTTGAGTAAGTCATCGATACCGCCTTGATCCATGCCAGATTTTTCTTCTTCTTTAACAGTACAAGAGGCCCTTTCAATATCTTTAAATTTGGCCGACAACCAATGGAGGCGAGTGCCAAAGGCCTTAAGATTGATGTTTGCAGTGAGTTCTTTTTTTCCCAGCAGTAAGGCATCGACCATTTTATTTAGTAGGTCGATGGAATCAAAAAGAATCGCCACAACAACTTCGGTTAATGCTAAATCTTTTCCTTGACTCGATTTGTATCCGATGGTTTTTCCAAGTTCGCAATAAAGAGAAATCTCATCTAATCCAATAGATTTAGCTGCACCCATCACTCGATCAATTTTTTGACCAAAAGCTTCTAAATGTTTTTTTTGGGTCAAATCATCTTCCAACAAATTTAACTCTTCTTCACATTCGCCAAAAATTGCTTTGGCCTCTTTGCCAAAGTCCTCAACAATCTCTTTCATATCTGGGTCGTTAAGAAAGTCCATTTTAGGCCACCTTTGATAGATTTCTTTGGTCGATGAGCAGTAATCGATTCATCCAAAGAGTTAACAGCGGTTGAATAGTATTTGTATTTTTTTGACTGAGTTGGTTTAAAGCATCTTTTAAATTTAAATTATGTGTTTGTGCAAAGAGAACTAATGAACTAACAAACGAAATTAATAGTTGGTCTTCATTAAAAAAAGTTTTATCACTCTTTGCTTGAAAAGGAGCGAGCGGAATGTCTTTAAGGAATTTGATCATTTTTTCATCGTTATAAATTCCCATTTTTTCTAACCAAATGCTGGTGGAGGAAAACACCGCTTGGAGATGGTTATCTTGAGTTGAAGTCATTGGAAATTGACAATAACCAATGAGATGGAACAGCCCTGCTGATAATATCTGAAATATTTTTTCATCATCACCTTGATACTGATTGATAGTGAGGACACAAAGAAGTGAGAAGTATTGTGAAAAAAATTGATCACTTTCCATTAGATCGATCACTAATTGTTGAAAAAGATAGTGGGGAGATCGATTATTTAATGGAAGGGCGGTGATTAATTTTTTTACATGTGCGGTTAAGCTTGCAAAGTTCTTTTGATACAAGAGAGAATAAAAAAATGAATCGAATTCGGCCTTAAACATTAATTGTGAATGAGAATTTTTAAGATAATTTTTTTCAATTTGTTTAGATAAAGTGGATGAGTAATAGTTAATAATCTTTTTTAGTGCTATTTGGTGATTGTTTTCTAACCCAAGATCTTGAAAAAATGAATTTGTTTGGTTTTTCTGAATAGCAATTAATGTTTCATGGTTATTCAATTTGTTTAGTTTAAGTAACTCGATTGAAGTCATAGGCGTATTAGCATTTAAAAAGCGTTTTAACTCCATTTTGGAAATCATGAGATGATAAATATTAAACGAGTAAGCCTTTTCACTAAAAAGTGTTAAAGCTAAAGGAAGTGGGAAATAAAAGTATTCTTTAATAAAAAAATTCACCTTTATTTATGTCCTCAAAGATTAGCTGGCATTCATCCAGCGGTTAAAAAGTTTAACTAACACTGGCCGGTCTTTAATAATACGAGCTTTTAGTATATCAGTTTTTTCTCGATCGTGGTCTTTCAAAGGTGTTTTAGCGATAGTGGTGATAACTCCAAGTCCGAGCTCTAAATAAGGGATCATTTTATTTATTTTCAATAAATGATTTTGATTTTCAAAAAACATCACGGCATATCCTACTTTTTCGCCGGCAAAGAAATAAGGGTAAACGTATTCACCTTGGGCGGTTTCAGTTGGGATATCAACACTTGACCAAAATTGATAATTAATTGAATAGATTTTTCTCCAATTTTCCACTCGATCATAAGCTTCAATAGTCGAAGGTAAGTCTAAATATCCGTTAAAAAAGATTGGATAATTTTTATTTTCATCGAGGACAAAGAAGTTACTTTTAACCGAAAATTCTTGATTTAAAGATTGAGCAAAATATTGCAGAACTTCTATATAACTATTGAGATCTAATTTATTTTGAAAATGGGTAATGGCCGCTCGGATGATAAATTCTAAGGAGAGAGTTTCCGACTGAAAAAATAAATCAGAAAGATTATTGATTTCAGATGGTGATTTTTTCTGATTTTCTAAGGGATGGATTTGATCTTCTGTTATGTGATCATTTTGGTAACTCGTTAACTCTTCAGTAAAGTCTAAGGATTTTGCCTCAGCAATTAAGGTTTTAAAGTTGAGATCATTTTGTAATTCTAGAGAGACGGGATCGAGGTCGCTGGTTATTTCAAAATTTTCAATCAATTGATCTAACTTTTCTTTAGAGGCTTCTTGCTTTTTAAAGAGCACTTCGAGGGGAGTTGGGCCGATGGTTTGGGGATCTTCTGGTTTTTTTTTCTTTTTATTATGACTGTTTTCCGGACTGTTTTCGTCATCTTCATCTTGTTGGTCTTGTTGGTCTTCTAACAACGATAAAAAGGTTTCGTTGTTTAAAATTGATTGAGGATCATTTTTATCAACCGGATTTTCTTTTTCAATAGGCTTTAGTTCTCCATCAGTTTTTGGCAATGGCGCTGCTAATTCTGCTTTCGGTTTATCAAATGCTTTTTCATCGAGAGTTATTTCTGCATTAAACTGATAGTTGGTATCGTCGTTTGATTGTTCGTCATCATTATCTTCGCTTTGAAATCGTCCCCAAAACTGATCATCTGTTTCCAAAGGGATTGCAGGATTTTCAACTGCAGATTCAAAAAACTCCGGTTCAGTCGTATTGGTATTTGGGTCTGATGGCCCTTGGTCTTCCCAATTAATATTTTTTTCTTTCTTTGCTACTAGTTCAATCTCAAGTTTATCCCAATCAATTTTTTTCTCTTTTTTACTTTTTGCATCTGGAGTGCTTGGGGAATTATTCTTTGAGTTTAAGGAATAACCTAATTTATTTTCATCATCGTTAGATCCAAGACCTTCTAAGAGGCTTCGGGCATTTTGGTTTTGATCACCCGAAGGGTTTTCTTGATTTTCTGATGCCGCGCCATTTTCAAGACTTAAATCATCCATCAATAAATCAGAATGATCTGGAGAAGCAGAGGAATTCATTTCTCCATTTTCAGATTGTAAATCGGCCAAAAGATCAGTTGCTTCATTCGGTGAATTTGAGTTTGCAGTTTTATTTTTTTTCAAATATTGATTTAATGATTCAGATTGATTTTGTGCTTTTTTCTTTTTGGCCGGATTTTCACTAGACTGTCCTGCTCCCTCTAATTGTCCATCAAGTTGATCGGCTTTGGTTCCTTTTCCTGTCATAGGTCCGTCGAGCTGATCAGCTTTAGTTCCTTTTCCTGCCATTGGTCCTTTATGTTGATCGGCCGCTGTTCCATTACCTGCCATAGGTCCGTCGAGCTGATCGGCCTGGGCACCTGCCCCTCCCATAGTCCCTTTCAGTTGATCGGCTTTGGTTCCTTTACCTTCCATCGGGCCTTTTAGCTGATCGGCCTTAGTCCCTTTTCCTTTGAGATATCCTTCAAGCTGATCGGCCTTCGTTCCTTCTCCTTCCATTTGTCCATCAAGTTGATCGGCCTTACTGCCTTTTCCTTCCATCTGTCCGTCGATCTGGTCGGCCTTGGCCCCTTTCCCTTTTAAATATCCTTCGAGATGATCGGCCTTGACCCCTTTTCCTTCCATCTGTCCATCGAGCTCATCGGCCTTGGCCCCTTTCCCTTTTAAATACCCTTCGAGATGATCGGCCTTGGCCCCTTTTCCTTCCATCTGTCCATCGAGCTCATCGGCTTTAGAACCTTTTCCTTCCAAGTTTCCGTCAATTTGATTATCATTTTTTTTCTTTTTAAAACTATATAAATCTTCTTGTTCTTGGGCCAAATTATTTTTTTGCTTTTTGTTTTCGGCGTTTTTAATTGCTGTTTTAGTTTGTTCAAAATTCTTATTCTCATTCTCATTTTCTTCATCATTATTTTCTTCATCATTATTTTCTTCATCAAACAACTGTAATTTACTACTAGTTGTTTTGGGTTGAGAAAGATCTTTTAAAAGATTTTTTTCGTCAAAATTATTATTTTTATCTTCACTCTCTTGATGATTTTTGGATTGCTCCCGATCTGCAGAAGTGGATGAATTATTGTTAAGATTTTTTACTTTATTTTCAGGATCTTGATTTTCATTGGATTGGTTCTTATCACTACTTTTTAGGGCCAATTCCTCGGCCACTTTTTTACTGGGGAGAGCGCGAATTTGAATTTTAATTTTATATAATAAGGATTTTGCCGCGATTGGCTCAATGATATGGTCAGTGAGTCCTAATTTATCGAGTTTTTGCATCGCTTTGAGAGGTAATTTTTTATCTGAAATGAGGATCGTTTTATTTTGGCCTGATTTGATATTTTTTTTCCCACTGTTAAGAAACTGCGCCACGGTTCTCGGATCAGAGGATATGAGTAAAGCAGGTGCGACGGTGGGCACCACTTGAAGGGCCTCTTCATAATTTTGGCAATCGAGTAGATCAAGACCTTCGGCATCGGCATTTTGCATCAGAGCTGTCTTTAGCTGATCTAACGTCTTTGACATGGGCAAGATAAAGACCACTGATTTTTTTTCGATCGTACTCATAATTTCTCTATCGGCAAATGAAGACAAATTTTGATGAAATACAGAGCTAAAAATCAATCTTGATTTTTTCTGTCGGATATAAAATAGAAAATGAGAAAATTTTTCCTCAAGGAAAATTCTGCTACACCGATAGAGATTTTATATGTAGCACATTCCGTGCGCATTAACTAAAAGCCGTTGGCAGGAAGCCTGCAGTCTTCAAGGTAAGAAGATTGATATCAAGGTCGATTCGGAAGAAACCAAGGAGGATTTACTATGGGTTTCCGTATTAACACCAACGTCCCATCTCTAGCAGCTCAACGCACATTAGAGACGAACAACACCGCTTCGGCGAATACTTTGGGGAAATTGTCCTCAGGGTCTAGAATTGTTCGATCCGCTGATGATGCCGCCGGGTTGGCCATTTCAGAAAAATTGAAGGCCAGCGTTCGATCAGTTAATCAAGCTAATCGAAATGCGAATGATGGTATTTCCATGATTCAAACTGCAGAAGGTGGTTTGAATGAGGTCTCAAACATTCTAGTGAGAATGAGAGAACTCGCTATGCAATCTGCTTCAGACACAGTAGGTGATGCTGAACGACAATTTACCGATCTTGAGTATCAAAACTTAAAACAAGAGATCGAGAGAATTTCTCAAGTGACCGAGTTTAACGGTAAAAAGTTACTCAATGGTCAAGGAGAAAGTTATGATCTACAAATCGGCGTCAATAACGACGATTTCCAGGATAGAATTCGTTATAATGCCAACATGACAAACTCTACAATAGCACAATTGAAAATTGATGAGTTATCAGTTGGATCAAAACAAAGTTCACAGTCTAGTTTGGCAACAGTCGATTCCGCTCTTCAAGAGATTTCGGGATCAAGAGCTGAGTTAGGTGCGGTTCAAAATCGACTCGCCTCAACTGTTCAAAACTTGCAAGTGACTAGTGAAAACTTATCTGCTGCAAATTCACGAATTCGCGATACTGATTATGCTTCTGAGACTGCACAAAATACTAAGTTAAATATTTTAACTCAAGCAGGAACTTCAGTTTTAGCTCAAGCTAATCAATCTTCGATGGCCGCACTTAAGTTATTGGGTTAACTCCAATAATCTTTGGCCTAGGTCAAAGTTAAAAATTAAAGATGATATCAGACCTCTCGAATGAGAGGTCTTTTTCTTTAGCAGCGCTCTAAACTGACTGCGACACCTTGGCCTAGACCCACACACATGGTGGCCAAACCTTTTTTCATTGCCGGATTAGCTAACATTTGATGAATCAAACTGGTGACGATTCTCGCACCCGAGCATCCTAAAGGATGTCCAAGAGCAATCGCCCCACCTCGAGTATTAACTTTTTTTGCATCAATTTTTAACTCCCGAATACAGCCCAGGACTTGGGCGGCAAAGGCTTCGTTAATTTCAATACTATCAAAATCAGAAATTTTTTGTTGAAAACGATGGCATAATTGGTTGACTGCCTCCACCGGTCCAAGACCCATGGTATTGGGATGGCATCCTTTGATCCCCATTCCCGTGATTTGCGCTAATGGTTTTAACTTATATTGTTTGAGAAACTTTTCAGACACAATCATCAGTAAAGCGGCTCCGTCATTTAAAGTTGAAGAGTTCCCAGCAGTAACTGAACCATTTTTTCTAAAGAGGGGCTTAAGTGTGGCCAGTTTCTCAAGGTTGGTATCAAGTCTTGGACCTTCATCGGTATCAAAAACTTTACCTCCTAGGGTGAGTGGAACTATTTCATTTTTAAAGTATTTATTTTGAATGGCAAAAGTTGCTTGCTGATGACTTTTAAGAGCAAATTGGTCTTGATCTTCACGGGTAATATTTAATAACTGGGACACCTCTTCGGCCGTTTCACCCATGGAAAAGAGGGGGAATAGTTTTTCCATTTGCGGATTGGGAAAACGCCAGCCCAGCGAGGTATCCCAAATTTTTTGGCCACGATCAAAAGGTTTTTCCGCTTTCGATAAAACGTATGGGGCGCGCGACATATTTTCTGCTCCTCCCACTAAGATCGCATCGGCCAAGTTAGACTGAATTCTGGAATGGCCGTCAATCAAAGCATCCAGTGAAGAGGCACATAAACGATTGATGGTGACTCCGGGAACCGAGTAGGGAAAATGGGCCAATAAAACTGCCATTCGGGCCAAATTACGATTATCTTCTCCCGCTTGGTTAGCACAACCAATAATAACATCATCAATTTGTTCGAGGGGAAAAGGGCAAGTGGATTTA
>JBIKWR010000172.1:0-6575 GCA_044356225.1 Bacteriovoracaceae bacterium
GGATCAGCATGAAAAAAATAGACTCTTAAAAATGGGAGAGGTCATCGTTGAAGAAGTCAAACAACTTGGTGGTCAAGTGATTGTGAATCGGCAATCTGAAAAGTTAGCGAGCAATTGTGTCGGCCCTTTAGTTGTTATGTTACCTAAAAATCAGGCCTTGAATCACGAAACTCAATGTTACCAAGAATTGTTTGGTCCGATCATTTATTTAATTCCCTTTGACCAACCCGCGGAAGCGATTGAGATTTTTAATGCCACCGAATACGCTCTGACTGGTGGATTGTTTGCGCAGTCTCAAGATGACATCGACTACTTTTCTAAAAAAATGATTTGCGGAAATATTTATGTTAATCGCTCCATCACCGGTGCCCGAGTAGGCATTGAACCTTTTGGTGGATTCAAAATGTCGGGAACGGGACCCAAGGCCGGTGGAAAAAACTATTTGATGGCCTTTCATATGGAGCCCATCAATCAAAAGGGCATCCAATATGTTTTGGGGCAAGGATTGGCCTATGAACAAAATACCGGCTTAGGGGGACATCACCCGCAACTGGCGAGACGGTCTTTTTTGTCCGCCGAAAGTCGGTTAGTGCGTTTTGACCGAGGAATCGGAAAATTTATTCAAAATTATGAAATTATTTTTCAATCTCTTTTTGCTCAAGATAAAGAAATTTTAAGAAATTTTAAAACATGGATGCGCCATAACTTTGTTGGTTATGTGACTGAAAGTCATTTTAATCTTAAAATTAAAGGGCAACTAAGTTATGATGATTTTTCATTGATTAAAGAACGCGGAATTCTGATCGCCACTCACAACAAACCAAATATAAAAATTATTCTTCATTTTTTAAGTGCCTTGGCGGTGGGTTCTGGTTTAACAATTTTAGCGAGAAATGAAAAATCATTTACCAGTTGGACTTATGTTATCAATTTAATGCATCAGTCAGGATTCTCTACCGAAAACCTCAATATATTTTATGTGAGTGAGAAAATACTTCTCAAGTTTGTCCAAGATGATCAAATTCAATTTGTCATTGCCGATGGAAATTTAGAGTATTTAGCGGATTTGATGCCTTATTTGTTTCAAAATAAAGGAGAACACTTGACGAGTTTATTGACTGCCTATGATGCTCCTCATTCATGGCGCTTTAAAAGATTTCTCAAACAATTTATTTTAATTCGCTCCTTTGCCGTCAATACCATGAGGCATGGAGCTCCATTAGAAATTAATTCCTAGTCATAAGTGATAATGGTGGACGATGGGTAGTAAAAAAAACATTCTGATATTGGGAGCGGGCTCTTTGGCGCAAGCCGTTTTATCTCCCTGGCAGCGGCATAAAAATGCTCCATCGAGTTTTAAGTTTTGTCTCTACACTCCAACCCAAACCCGCGCCCATGATCTAGCAAAATTATTAGATGGCGATGTTTTAAAAAATCCCCATGAGGTTTGGGATTGGGTAAAAATTAATGGACCTATTCACTATGTTTTCCTTTTCTTTAAACCGCAACAAATGCCTGCAGGACTAGATCCTTGGTTGGACCTTTTTCGACTTCACAAGGCCTCGATGGTTTCATTTTTAGCCGCGGTTGATATTCAGCAACTAACGGCGATCGCTGGGATTAACACTCCTATTGTTCGAGTGATGTCCAATACCGCGGCCAAGATCGCCGCTGGGGTACATTTATGGGCCTGTAATTCTTCTTATCATGAAAATGAGATTCAAGAGCTTTTAGCGGTATCCGGCAAAGTCTTTGCGGTTTCAGAAGGGCAGCTCGATAAATTAACCACCGTTACAGCATGCCTGCCAGGATTGCTTTTTCACTTATCCTCCAAACTTAAGCTTTATGCTGAATCCTTCGGACTTCACTCACCCCAGTCAGATGAAATGATCAATGAAGTTTTATGGGGAGCTAGTCTTTATCAAAAATTAGAAGGAAAAAAATCAGAGATTTTAAGAGATGAAGTCACTTCAAAAGGTGGAATGACGGAGTCAGCGCTGGTTTTTATCGAGCAAAATAAAATTTTTGAGTCTTTTATCCAGGCCTTAGATATTGCTTTTCTCCATGGCCAAAAAATCAAAAAAAGGGAATAATTTTAGATACTAACTCTTCCTAAATTGGGGATTAGAATAGATTGAGGAAAAAATGAAATTAAAGGTTGAAGACGCCATAAAAATTCTCCAAAAATCAGTCAAGGGTTCGGCCATCCCTGGTCAAAACCATTTGGATCTTACCTTACTCTCCATTGATCATCAGACCCAAGCGAAAGAAGCGATGCAAGTTATTCATCAGGCAATTTATCAAAAAGAGATCACGATGGATGAAGTGAAGCAGCTATTAGGCCTCCCCTAGCTAGATATTGTGATGAAAAAAAAAATTTGCTTTTCAAAAACCACTCTTTTTTGGGCCTTTATCGCCGCGATCATTGTTGCTTGGTCTTTTTTAAGAAATGATCTAGATTCGCAACTTGAATGGCATGGTCGTACCATGGGTACGACTTATATGATTAAAATTTCCCAGGCCTCATTAAATCAAAAAGAATTAACCGAACTTAAACTTAAAGTTGAGCAGTTATTGCTCGAGATTAATAACCAAATGAGCACCTGGGATCCTCAAAGTTTTATTTCTAGGTTCAATCAATCTTCAGAGCTATCGTGGTGGGAAATGCCCGATAAATTTCAAAAAGTTTTTTATGCGGCTTATGAGGTTTATCAAAAAAGTGAAGGGGCCTTTGATCCGACGGTTATGCCCTTGGTTAACTTCTGGGGATTTGGGCCAGATAAAACGAAGAAAACTGATTCGCCACTGCTATTAATGAGTTTTGTGGGAATGGATAAATTAGACTTTAAGGAAAATAGATTAAGAAAAAAGCAGGCGCAAGTGGCCCTCGATTTTTCGGCGATTGCCAAGGGATTTGGGGTCGATGAAGTGGCCGACTTACTGATCAACAATAATCTCAACAATTTTTTTGTGGAAATAGGTGGGGAAGTGGTGGTTCGTGGCCAAAATGAAAAGCGTGGATGGCGAGTGGGGATTGAAGATCCCTTGTTAGCAGAAAAGCTGATCATCTTAGAGATTGGAGACAATGCTGTGGCCACATCTGGTGATTACCGAAATTTTCGACAAGAAAATGGCAAACGTTTTTCTCATACCATCGATCCTAAAAAAGGTGCTCCAGTGGAGCATTCTTTGGCCTCGGTTTCAGTGGTTCATAAAAGTTGTATGATGGCCGATGCTCTGGCCACCGCCATTATGGTGATGGGGAAGGAAAAGGGTCTTGCTTGGCTTGAAAAGATGGATGATGCGGAGGGGTTATTTTACTCCCATGAAAAGAATGATCTTAGTTCTGTGCAAACGACCGGTTTTCAAAAATATCGAAAGTAAAAAAAAAGGGACCAACAGGTCCCTTTTTTTTATTGATGACTAAATTTAGCTTCGAATTATGCCGCCTTTTTATCACTTTTTTCATTGCTCGCTGGAGCTTTCGTGGCCGTGGCAGCAGTTTCGGCAGTGGCCGCGACATCGGCATCGCCCTCAACCACAGGTGCAGCAGCGGGAGTAATATTTTCAACTACTTTTCTTGGAATAGCACATGAGACCAATTCGATGGCGGCATCAGCGTCTTTGAGTTTAATTCCCTTCGGTAATTTTAAGTCCTTAGCAGAAATATGATCATGAACATTAAGTGAAGAGCAATCAACTTCAATAAAGTCTGGCATATTTTCAGGTAAACCCCAGACATGGATTGAGTCATTTAACAATGTCACCACTCCACCAGTTAATGTTCCTGGGGCATTGAGGTTATTAATCATATGAATAGGAATATTGAATCCTGCTTCTTTATCTTTTCTTAGTTTATGGAAATTCACATGAACATATTTTGTTCCTAGTGGATCTTTTTGAATTTCGTCGATATTCACTAAGTGTTTATTTTTTCCCAATGTTGTTTCAAAAATTTGATGACCAGAGGCCAAGGCCTTTTTTAAGGTTTTAACGGCGACTTTAACCGATACCGATTTTTCTCCCGCACAATAAAGCACACCGGGAACCCACCCTGTGTTTCTCAGCTTTTTATTGGATTCAGTCACTTTGTCTTGTCTTTCTTGGATTTGTAAGGGTTCGTACATGGGATTCCTTCCTTGGAAAAAGTTGAACTTGGATTTATTTTAGCAAAAATAAAAAGTGAATAAGAGGGCAGGCATTATCTTCTCTAAATTTGATTAGTTGAGTGGCAATGAGGGTAGTTTATTACCAGAGAGAAAAAGTCCGATAAAAGGAGATTTTTCACACTATTTTAATCACTCAATATTTTATGCTATTCTTATCTGTAAGAGGTGAAAACCTGAGAACGCTGCTGTTAGATTCTAGTTACTTTCCCGTCAGGGTGATCAATTGGCAAAAAGCGATGATTTTGCTGATTTCTGGTCGAGCGGAAGTGGTGGATGAATATTCAAATATTAAAATCCGTTCAGTGACCCAAAGTTTTCAACTACCCAAAGTGTTGCGTTTGTTTGGTATGCACCAGGGAAGCAAGATGGTGCGATTTTCTCGTTATAATGTCTTTTGGCGCGATCAACTCACCTGCCAGTATTGTGGCCATCAAGATCATTCTACCAATCTCACTTTTGATCATGTGATTCCGGTCAGTCGGGGAGGTCCAACTAACTGGTCCAATGTGGTGACCTGCTGTAAACCTTGCAATATGAAAAAGGCGAATCGCACGCCAGAAGAGGCCTCCATCAGATTACTGAAAAAACCCCAACGTCCTAAATGGACTCCTCATTTATGTCTTAAACTAAAAGACAATGATCCAGATGATTGGCTGCACTGGTTCCCCAAAAATCAAAATAGTCTTCTCTCCTCTTAAATTTATTAGTCTCAAAAAAGCGGATTTTAGTTAGTGCCCATGGTGTTAACCACGTCTCTTGCATGAAAGATCCAATATGTATGATGATGGTCAATGAACGATAGTAAGTTTATGGGATCAGAAAAATGAAGATGCCCCCAGAGCATAAGTTATCTTCTTAACTACCCTTGGTGGTACCCGATAGTTTGGGAACGGAGGGTTTATATGCAAAAAGGTTTTTCACTTATTTATTTGATCGTGGGCATTGGAATTTCCAGTTTAATTGCCCTCAACATCAACGAAGTATTATCTAATGCCACAAAAGTTTTTAAAAAATTTGATAACATGGGAACCATCCAGTTTGCGATGAAAAGAATCGGCGGGAAACTGGGTAACTCCAATCATTGTCGCCAGATTCTTGAAGGTCATAATATATTTGAAATTTCAAACGAAAATCTTTCGTCGCCAGAAAATCCTGCTGTTTCACTTGAATTTCTCAATTCTATTCCTACATCATTTGATATTCCTGCATTGACTGATGATTTAAGTGTTACCCTTTATCAAGTGGGAGATAAGATTGGTCACAGTGAAATTGAGCGCATGATTCCTGTTTATAATATTGACAACAGTTATAGTGTTAACACCTATAGTGGTTTTTTTATTCTTAAATTAAAACCTGAAATTAATAATTCCTTACCAATTAAACCCATCCACTTACTTCCGATGTTTTTCCGAATAGCAGACGATGGAAGTGATAAAAAAATTGTACTATGTGATGCTCAAGATTCAGATTTCGCCGATGGCAATCCCTTATCCGTCACCGAATTTAGCGAGCATAAGTTTTATAACTTCACCACCTGTGTTACTGCTGGTACTTGTGCTACTTATCAAGCGGCAGGATATAAACCTCTTCCTTCTCAATCAAGTTCTGCTGCCGGATTTATTCCTGGTGGTACTAACCAATACTATAATACTTATCCTTTTTTAAATTCTCCTTGGACAAAAGCTCCTTCGGGTTGGAAGGTTAATGATTTTCTAGATAAACGTGCATATCATGGACATTTACTCAATCCCGAATCTGGTCTTCAGATGTATGAGAACAATAATTTTATCAATGTATCAGCAGGGAAAGTCCCTAAAATGGTTTCCATTTCATTTAGCGCTGATATTTGTTTTTTATATAGTTTAGAAAATCAAGAACCTTGTGGTGCTACTAATGATATGCCTGAAACTGGATTTAGTAATAATTTTGAACCCAAAGTACTTTTGCGTATTATCCATGCAACAAAAATTGGCAGTGAATATAACAGTTATTCAAATCCAATAACGTGTGCGTCTAGCAACATGAGTGGAAAAGTAGAAGATGCTTTTGCTAACAATGAGTTTAATCTAGGTGATTGGGAAAAAATTAATGGTGATTTTAACATTTCTATTACTTGCCAATTTGTCGTGGCACCCGATAATCCTGGAACAGTTTATAACGACGAAGTTCTCTTTATTCCACACATCCTAACGAATCATAAAGATAAGACTATTGCGACCAGCAACAACTTAGATGCTGATGTTGGTTGGAATTTAAAAAGTATGAATGTTTCGGTAACCGTCATGGAGTTTGAACAACCTTAATTCTGATCGAGACATAATCAGAGCATTCTATAGCTGCACTGGATGATTTCTCCAGAGCAGCTATAAAAATAAAAAAAATCGGCAATCAGAAGATAAAAATCCG
>JBIKWR010000173.1:0-6550 GCA_044356225.1 Bacteriovoracaceae bacterium
TGCCACAATACAAATCAAAAAATTGATTTGTATCACAATCAACTAAATCAAATTCACCACTGGTTAATCCTTTATTCTCCATCGCAGGATTTCCTGAATCCACATCGATGAGATTTTTCTTTTTCCCAGCAAATTGATGGCCCTCACTATGCACACCTAATTGTGGATGAAACCACTCATCTCCCATTTCTTGGCATTTGCCATGATGAAAATTTCCCTCATCATCTAACTGGGCCCATAAATCAGCATAAAATTGGGGGATAAAAGCTTGGGCCGCTGGAGGACTAACAAACCATAAATAAATTTTTTGATTTTTGGCGAAAGTTTGGTCATTGAGCAAAAGCATATTGATCGTAAAAAAAAATAGCAAAAAATTTTCTTTAATATTAATAATCCACACCTTTTTGTTTGAAATAACGAAAAAGCGAGTTTCCTAAATCCACAATTAAATCCCGCCCTTCTAAATCTAAATTGAGAAAATCAGTAACATAAGCTTTTTGTCTCGGTGTCAGTCTCGCCAATTTATCTTTAACTGATAGACTGCCATCGTCCCCTTCGTCTTTCATAAAGGGAATGTTGGCGGTTTTATCACCAATTCGGACTCTAGCATTAACGGTTTTTCTCGCTGTTCCTGAAGAACCAAGGGCTTCTTCTAACGGATCAGGAGCTTTCTTCCCACTACTCGATGTCCCGGCGGTCGGTTTTTCCCCGGTGGTTCCAGAATTATTGTCATCATTATTTTTGCTATTGTTTTCGCGCTCGTCTTCTGGTTCACCAACGTCTTCGTCTTTATAAAATTTCACCAATTTTTTAAATTTTTCAGTAAAACCCTCTTCGACAAAATCGATAATTTCATGCAAAGGGATTTCTAGCTTAGCGACGATCTTTGCGATTACTTGCGGGTCTAATTCGCGTGTTTTTTCATTCAGAAATCGACTGATCACTGAAACACTTAAATCCGTTTTTTCCGCCAGCTCTTTTTGATTGAGGTTGCCTCGCACCTGCATATACTTGCGAATCACTCCTAAGAAGTTGTTAAACTGATCTTTATTAAATTGCGCCATAGAATCCCCTAAGTTGCTGAAATCTAGTTAATTAATTGCAACCAACAATTATTAATCGGTTGAAATCAGGCAAAACTTAAAAATAAATTGCAGCACCGTGTAAATATTACTTGATGCAATCTGTCAAATATTGTAAGATGAAATTAAGTAACACGCAGCAACGGAGGCAGCATGAGTGACAATAGTAACAGGACGATGACCAACATCTTAGATGGACTTAAGAATGTTGATGCCATGGAAAGGTATGAAGTCATCAGTGATGTTACGCTAACTAACTGTATTAAAAAGGATTTAACAGTTAGTGGATGCCTGCTCACGAAGAGCGAATTCCACCAAGTTGTCTTTCGTAACTGCGTGTTTTTTGGAAGTGAATTTAGCCAAATGAATTTTATTGGATGCACTTTCGAAAATTGCGACTTTCAATTTTCGAACTTTAAAGAATGCAATTTTAAATCAACTAACTTTAGTAATTGCAGCTGGATATTAACTCACATCAATCAATCGCAATTTACTAACTGCGGGATCGATCACAAGACTTTGGTCAATCTTTCTGATTACGACAATCAAATGGTCGGTTGTTTTAATGGTGCTCAAAACCAAGCAGCTTAAAAAAATAATTACCCAGGACAAGATAAACTCTCACCCCTCTCATGGACTTATCCACTGGGCGCTATTCTCATAATGAGAGAGGGGTTTTTAGTTTCATATGAACTCAAGGATGAGTTTTGAAACTAGTCATTCGCCTACCTAAAAAGGTGCTAGCAATAGCGCCTTTTTCTCATTTTAAACTGGCGTCGTTAATTAGGTTCAGATTAAGCTAACAATTTGAAATTAAAAAAGATCTCAAGGTATTTTGATATGTTCGACAATTATTAAACAACTGGTTGATAATATTGGATTTTCCGACCAATGAACCTAATCAAGTCAGGCAGTTTATTCTCATTTTAAACTGGCGTCGTTAATTAGGTTCAGATTAAGCTAACAATTTGAAATTAAAAAAGATCTCAAGGTATTTTGATATGTTCGGCAATTATTAAACAACTGGTTGATAATATTGGATTTTCCGACCAATGAACCTAATCAAGTCAGGCAGTTTAAAAAATTATAGGCAATTAAAACTAACGACAGTTTGAATCCAATTCTGAGGATCACTTATACATAAAGAGTTACTGACTAAATGCTCTATTTCCACTCTTTTAATCATTTGTACCACTCCACCAACCGAATTTTCCATGATTAAGCCAAACTGACTCTGAGGTGTGATTAACTTGATTTTAGTATGAGCTATCAATTGAATGACTAATAAATCTTGTGACCCAAGACTAAACTCAATTCCTGATTCTGTTTCCATTTTCCAATTCGCGATGGCCTCAACTTGCGAAGATTGAATCATCATCGGTTTTTTTACTTTTGTTAATCGAGATCCTGTACCGGTAATTTTACCAAAATAAGCGGCTCCATTTAAATAAATGCCTAATTCTGTTCCCGGGGAAACAATTTGTGTTTTTAAGAGATCTCCAAAACGGACATTATCTAAATTTATAGCGATAGGCATGGCGACATCTGGAGCAAAAATTGAAAGTCCATCGCTGTAAACAAACAACACATTAGAAAAAGAAATAGCATTTGTAAGAGAAGCCGTATTTGACTCAGATCCATCTTGAATCAAAAAAGAATTTCTTTTGAGATCATAGACTCCACCACCAAAACTAAATCCACCGCTCCCTCCCCTGACATCAATAATTCGTGGATCATTTCCAGAAAATGTTCCACGACAATCATGCATTTCAAATGCCAAATTAAAAAAATCAGTGACTCTGACACCAGCTACCTGATGTCCACTGAGACGGAAATCGACATTTTTGAGAGTTAAATCTTGATTCGCCATATAGATGGCATTCATATTATTTTTTCCCGATTCAATAATCATATTCTCAATGGCCAAGCCACCAACAACAACCGAATAGTCCGGTAAACCAGTGCTAATCAAGGCGGTCGGTATATGCGGATACAAGTTAGGAAATGTGTCGATCATACGAACGGGATCAGAAGGTGAACCACGTAATTGAATACGCATATAGAGATCTGCATTTGCATTCTCAGTGGTGATCACATCAGATGAAGATGTAGTCTCAATCATTGATCCTGGATGAAAACAAATTGTGGCCCGAGAATCTTGGTCTAAATCAGGAAGTTTGCCCTGTTGAAAATCATAAATAAGAGAATTTAAATACGTAAAGGTAATAGTTCCACCAAGCGATAAATCACATTGATCGGAGGCCCTCACATTTTTGGGATTCAAAATCATGATCCCAATTAAAATTAAAAAAATTATTCTCCCAATAGTGTTCATCATTTTTTTCTCACTTTAAAATTAATAAAAGGCATCAGGTTTAGAGCTTAAACGCTATGATAAGTCAGAGATCGAGAAAGAGGAGAAAAACTAAAAGCCGAGTTGTTTATATTGTTCGCGAACAGTTAAGCCATGTAATTCTTACAAACTGCCCGACAACACTAGGTTCTGACAATAAATAAAACATCTCTTTTCTAGATTGAAGATTTTTTTTATTTGTTTTTGTTAGATTAAACAACTTTTAATAACTTCTGATTATGAAAATTTGCATACAAATAAAGGTGGTCTAAAAGCCGGGCTGGATCTTTGGTCGTACACCACGTTTTTCTAATCAAGCGGTTAATATTCGCGCGAAACATTGCAAAGGTATGGTTGAGTTTAAAGAGCGGATCGTACAATTTTTTTTTCAACTCACCCTGGCCGGCGACACTAGATGATCGACCGCCGTTGACGTGCAAATGATGAGCATTGGGAAAATATTTTTTCAATATTGGTGGATAAAATGGATGATCATCCGATTGAAAAAGCAAAACATCGTCTTCTAAATTGGTGGTTTTATTTTTTAACGACTCCATCAAACGCGCAAGTCCCGACATCCTTTCATCTGCACGAAATCCATATTTTTTCCTCGCAATCGCCGCTAAATGTCCTTTCGCGGGCATACGAGACAATTCTATACCCATCACTTGTCTTTTAGCCGAAACAGCGATCGCAACACTCAATGGTTTACACTTTGTATGCTCAAAAGTTTCTAGCTCATCAAAAAAAATGATCTGTACTTTTTCTTGGTTTTTCCAATATTCAGTAAATTCTGTGCGCGCCAATCGACCAAAAAAACGCACGCGCCTTTCGATGGTTTTTCTTGCCACCCCCATAATCAGAGCAGATCTTCTTTGCGAAACAAGTGAGCTTAAAAGTTTTTTGGCAAGTCCATTGATGAGTCTTTTTTTCTGTCGATAGCAAGGATCGAAGGTGGCCAAAGAAAATCTTTTTGCACATATTGAACAGCGATAACAAGCAATCCATTGGCTATCGCTTTTTCGCCAAAATCTTCCGTGTTGATAAATTTTTGAATTCTGACAGTCAGTTCTGGGGCAACGAAGTTCCATGAAAACAATTTATTGCAAGCGATTGAAAATAAATCAAAATTCTAAGATCTTGAAATGTCAGGGCCTAATTATGTATGGCAGTTTTAAAATGTTAAGTAGCTTATAATTTTATCCGCAGTAAAATCCGAAGGCTCCCCTCGAAAATTATGACCTGCTATCACTTTCACCCAAAAAGTCGCTTCATCTAAATTTTCTCCAATCGATATATGCTGGCTTAAATAATCTAGAGTTGGATCAGCATCAGGCAATGTGGTGTTGTTATCAAATTGATAGGACGAACTAGATATGTATCCAAAAGGATCTCGAGCACAATTATCATGATTGTAATCAGCTGCAATATTGTTATAAATCTGACTGGATATTATATAAGGAATTGGATTATTTGGTGGCCCCAAGTCCAAACCAATTCCACAACCAATATAATTTGGAAGATTTAGTGTATTCAAAAAAGGTGCAAGTACTAAGTTTTGATGCGCTAAAAAAGTCGGTTGGCCTCCTATACAAGTAGGTCCTCCATCATTACAAGCTCCGGCAGTGATGCCCGACCAACCATGTCGAGCAACAATATTGCGATAGGATTCTCCTCCAGGTCTTTGCATAATGGCATTGCCATTAACTTTACCCATGAAAACTAAATTGCGAAATGTTTTAACCAGAGTATTTCCTTCGCGAGTGATGTACATGCCATGATTTCCAGTCCACGGTGCATCTTGTGCTGGTCGATGAATAATATTACCTTCGATTAAAAGATTTTGAATATTTTTGAAAAAAAATCCGTTGCTCTGAGATCTTACCACTAAATTGTTCCGAACATTTACATTGAATGCAAGGGTTGCAGCTCCATAAGTTCTTTGTATATCAATGGCAGTTATAGGATTAGTAAATTTTAACCCTTCAATTAATATATCGTTGATATTATAAAGTGATTGAATGCTCATCGATCCAAAATCAATTCCATTGATCGCAAAAAATCTAAGGCTTTGTTGGTTAAAATGTGTCAGTGAAAAAGTCGAACCACCTGATACAAATTTAGGAAAATCTTGGCCTGGACCATAAGGAGCAATCACCGCTTTTTCCGTGGCACTTCTCCCAGAAGGCAAATTGTAACCATTCACCTGAAAAGTATCACCACGCTTTAATCGTAGCCAATCCGGAAATCCTGGACGCATAAGGGCCACTCCTGCCGACAAATCTCTTTTAGGTCCACGGTTTTGACCTTGTGGAGTTGGATATAGGCCATCAAAAGCGTTGTTGCCTAAAGTGCTGCTAACATAAATCATGCGAGTATCAGCGCTCGGTTCAAAAATGGTCCAACTATTTTCGATAGATCCTGATACTTTGCCTCCTTCAGAATTATCATAGATAGAAGTACAACCTAAATCGTCTCCATCGGTAAGCCCATCTCCATCATTATCAATACCGTCTAAGCACTTTGGATCCAATCCGCCGATCGTTCGAGCATCATCTTCCGTTGAGTCCTCTGCACTTTGCTGAAAATCTCCTTGTCCAGAGTTCATCAAACAACTTGATACCAGCATTAACATTCCAATAAACAATAGTTTAATTTTCCAAGACATAGATGACCTCTTATAAAAAATGTTATGATTTAGTTTAATCGAATAGTTAAAAGGGATTATTAAAAGATCATACAATGGTTAATCTTAATGTCTGCATGACTTTCGAACAGTCATTTAATGACCAAGTCAAAAAAGTCTCTCAAACGGACTGCCAAAAAATAGTGGTGATGTCTTAAAAAATGAGACTATTTTTATCCCCGATAAAAACAACCGATCGAGGTCTTATTTCTCATAGAAGAGAATAAAATCACTTGAGAAATTTCTAAAGCATTTCGCAGTCCAATTAATGAGTCTTGCAGTTTGGAATCGCGATAAAAACGATGAACCTCATAACTAAGTTCATTGATCATCGCCTGTGCTCGTCTTAAACGATGATCCGAGCGCATGAGTCCCACATAGTTCCACATGGTCTGGCGAAGACTCGTCCAATCCTGATCAACGAGGGGC